>JAFXDR010000019.1 GCA_017521145.1 Akkermansia sp.
AAAAGCCTGAGATAGCCTCAGGCTTTTTTCTCAGGTGTTTCGGGAAGTATCTGCATCCACTTGTGCAGAGTCTTACCAGCCTCCGGCGATTGCTGCTCCACGGCATCCACAAATGCTGGCATCCACGGCTGAATGCAGTATGAAAAAACATGGAAGCAGAAAAAAAGCACCAGCACGGCCATGAATTGGCGTAAAAGCGTGGTCGGCTTGAACTGCAGGGGCAGCGTACCGCAACGGGCATCCCACATCGTGATACCGCGGGAACGCAGTATCCACCATGAATAGCCCATCATAAACAGCGGCAGAATGGAAATCATCATTCCCATTCCGCTCAGGAAAACCCAGCAGGAACGAGCAAAAGAGCGGCCCAGGGTCATGGGCGCTTCCCCGACCGGGCGCACCTGAATACCCAGCAATGCCTTGCCCGGCGTGGTTCCCAGAAAATAAATGAGCCCTGCCTCCAATGCAATGAACGCAATCCAGACTACGGGGCCGGAAGGCAGCAGCGAGGGGATAAACGGGATTTCCCGCACATAGATGACCCCGAAGAGCAGCGCCATGAACAGCGCCATATCAACCAGACGTGCCAGAAGACGGGTGGCGGGAGAAGGCAGATATACCCGCACCGCACCAGCCGGTATTTCCGGCGGGCGTTCCTCCGCAGCAGAATCCGGCACCGGGGGCAGTTCCTCCACAGGCTCAGGCTCCGGTTTTTCCTCCAGGAAATCAGCCAGGGCGGGCAGTTCGCGAAGGGGCATCCACTTCTCACAGCCTGCATGCCAGCCCCTGGTATCCGGTGTCAGCTCCCCCATCTGAACGAGCGAGAGCACATCCGGCACCGTGGCAGGGCCGCATTTCTTCTTGTCTGCTATCCAGTAAATATCCATGCGTGAGAAAAAATCAGTTAGAGCGCAGGGCCTTGGCGGGATCCTGGCGGGAAACGATGAAGGCCGGAATGA
Source organism: Akkermansia sp. (assembly GCA_017521145.1). GTDB lineage: Bacteria > Verrucomicrobiota > Verrucomicrobiia > Verrucomicrobiales > Akkermansiaceae > Akkermansia. Next base: position 960 of record JAFXDR010000019.1, read on the forward strand.
TGGCGGCAATCGTCACCATGATAAAGGCCTGCAGGGCTTGCGAGGCAAAGGTGGCGGGATCATACACGGCCGGCAGGGTGATACCATGCGCCTGCATGGGGAAGGGATCCATGCCGATGCTGGCCAGCGCCGCCTGAATTTCCAGACGGTAGTAGAGCACGAGCAGCGCCAGAATCACGCCGAGAATGGCACCGGTGGTACCAATGATGACACCTTGCCAGGCAAAGATGCCCATAATCTTGGAGGGCGTGGCACCCAGAGCCTGCAGCACGGCGATTTCGCGTTTGCGCTGCATGGACATGGTGAACATGACCGCCATGATGCAGAAGCTGGCAATCAGAGAGATGATGGAAAGCACAAAGCTCATCATCACGCGTTCATTGGCAATTAGCTTGTACCATTGTTCAAAACTGCGGGTCCAGGGTGCAATGTACCAGGTCAGGCCATTGGGGAAAGCGGATTGCGATACCTCCAGCGGCGGCAGCAATGCCTGAATATCTGTTTCTACGCTGCCGGGGTTATTCGGGTCTTCCACGCGCACGCAGATGCCATGCACCTGGCTGGAGCCACCGGCGGAAAGTCCCATCACATCCTGGGCAATCTGGAGCGGCACATAGACATTCGGTCCCGGCATGTTTTCCGGTGTCTGGTAGATACCGACCACGCGCAAATCCATGGGCATCACCATTTCATTGATACTCTTCACCGCCTTGCCATCCTCCTTATCGCGGTCCAGCCCGGCCAGCGTTGCAGCCACTTCCTGCCAGGCCTGCTGTTCCCCGGCAGAGAACGGCACACCATTCCGGTGACTCTGAGCCAGGCGGTAAAAGGCGGCACAGGCCTCCTTCTCACTCAGGCGCAGCTTGGTGTTATCGAACTTCAGGATGAAAGCCACCACATTTTCCAGGCGGGCATCATCCACCACCACACCGGAATCCCCCGCAGTGGCACCCTCGAAGAGCTTCGTCACCGCCTCCATGAAAGGCTTATTCTCATGTGTCTGCAGCGGGTTCTGAATCATGGCATAGATATCTGCCACTTCGTCCAGACTGCCCACCGGGGTCAGGTGCAGGTTATCGCCCACGCGCAGGCCCAGGTTATTGGCCGTCACCGCGGAAACCACGCATTCCTGGTCCAGACCCTCACCAAAATCAAAAGTACCCTCGCGCAGCATGGCCGCCAGCGGGGCAATCTGCTGCTCGTTGTGCGGTTCAATAGCGGTGAATTGCACCGTCATGCGCCCGCTGTTGCTCTGGGCAAAGGCATCGCCGTCCAGCTGGGGGTACACGCTCACCACCTGGGGCAATGCGCGAATCTTATCCATCAGCGATGACCAGTCCACCATATCGTCCGTAAGGCTCATGCGCTGGTAGCCATCTGTCTGTGCCACCACGTAGTGCGGGGCAAAGGCCAGCACACGGCTTTCCATCTCGCGCTGCAAGCCCTCCATGACCGAAAGCACCACGATAAGCACCATCACGCCCAGCGCCACACCCCCCAGACAGATAAAGGTGATGATGGAGAACATGGTACGGAGCGGATTGAGGTATCTCACCGCCAGCATCAGGCTTAAATTACGTCGCAACAGTTTCATGCAGATGCCAGAGTATCACACATTCCACCCGAACGGGCAAGCCTGAATGCTGGCATGCAGCTTTAATTCCCATGCAAGCCCTGCATTCTCAACTATTCACGATTCGCTCAATGCGTCCCGCTTGTCCTGTGTCATATTTTTGACGAAATATCCACTTGCACCGTCAGTAAAACATGATACAATCAGCACAAATGGACGAGAAACTCATTATTATCGGAACAGGCCCTGCCGGCTACACGGCTGCCATCTATGCGGCGCGCGCGGATTTGCACCCGCTGGTCTTCACTGGCGGCCAGATTGGAGGGCAGCTTACCACTACCACTGAAGTCGAAAACTTCCCGGGCTTCCCGGAGGGCATCATGGGGCCGGAACTCATGTTCAACATGAGCCAGCAGGCCGAAAAGCACGGCGCCCGCTTCGCCTATGAAGAGGTGCTTTCCATCACCCAGGAAGCCTGCACCGGGCTCTTCACCGTCACCACTTCCGGCGGGGCCTATAAAGCCGAGGCAGTCATCATTGCCACCGGAGCCAGGGCCCGTTACCTGGGGCTGGAAGGCGAGAGCGAGCTTGTGGGCCACGGGCTGACCGCCTGCGCCACCTGCGATGGCGCATTCTACCGCGATGTCCCCGTGTGCGTGGTGGGCGGAGGCGACAGCGCCTGCGAGGAAGCCAACTTCCTGACCCGCTTTGCCAGCAAGGTATACCTCATCCACCGCCGCGACCAGCTGCGCGCCAGCAAGGCCATGCAGCAGCGCACACTGGATAACCCCAAGGTTGAACCCGTCTGGAACAGCACCATTGCCGCCTACCATACGGATGACAAGGGCGAGATGAGCAGCGTGACCCTCAAAAATACGGTCGATGGCACCGAGAGCGAACTGGAGGTCAAATGCGTGTTCATGGCAATTGGCCATACCCCGGTGAGCGCCTATGCCGGTGACCTGGTGGAGCGCGATGCCGCAGGCTTTGTGGTCACTGCAGGTGCCGGCACCGCCACGAAAACCCCCGGGCTCTTTGCAGCGGGCGATGTGGCAGACCCCACCTACCGCCAGGCTATCTCTGCAGCGGGCATGGGCTGCCGCGCCGCCATGGATGCCGAGCGCTACCTGCTTACTCGTGAATAAGCAACTTCAGATTTTCTGATATGAAAAAGCTCCTTTTACTACCTTTCTGTGCCATTCTGGCCTCCTGCTCCTCCTCGAATGAGAAGCTGCAGGAGGCAGCAGACCTATTCAACGCCGGGCGCGCCAGCGATGCGGTCATCATCTACCGTATGGAAGCGGTGAAGGGTAATCCCGAAGCCCAGCTTCAGCTCGCGAAATGCTATGATTTCGGGCGCGGCGTGGAGCAGAACCTGGAGGAAGCGGTGCTCTGGTATACCCGCGCAGCCGAGGGTGGCAACACGAATGCCCAGGACAATCTGGCCACCTGTTACATTTCCGGCTCAGGCACCGGGAAGAATCTGGACAAGGCTTTCTACTGGTATGGCCGCGCGGCCCAGGCAGGCAACCCCTCTGCCATGAACAACCTGGGGCTCTGCTACCTCAACGGCGAAGGCACTGAAAAGAACAATGCCAAGGCTGTAGAGTGTTTCATTGCCGCGGCACAGTTGAACGATGCCAACGGCCAGTACAATCTGGGGCGCTGCTACTTCCACGGGCTCGGCGTGCCGCACAACCCCGATGTGGCAAAAGAATGGGTAGGCAGGGCTGCCGCCCAGGGGCATGAGAATGCCCGCCTCTTCATGGCCGATAACAACTGGCAGTAATAACCTCCATTACGGGCAGATTTTAAGCTTTTTCCGCATGGGTTGCGGGTGTATAATCAATCCATGCAACATCAGAACCAGACACCCGGGAAGACACCGTGGGGTTCCTTCTGGAGCCTCACGGTGATTCAATCCATGAACGCCTTGAATGAGAAAGGCGTTCAGTTCCTCCTCATCGGGCTGGGAATCTGGCTGGCCAAGGAACTGCAATACTCGCTCTCAGTGCTGATTGTACTGCCCTTTGTGCTTTTCTCACCGCTGGGCGGGTGGATTGCCGACCGCTGGTGCAAGACCCGCCTGCTGCAGGCCATGGTGCTGCTGCAGGTCTTCGTGCTGGTAGGCATGAGCGTGGGGCTCTGGACAGAACAGCTGTGGCTGGCAGTGCTCTGCTTCGGCATTTTCTGCATCCAGGCCATGTTTTTCAGCCCTGCCAAGAAAGGGCTCGTGAAGGATATCGTGGGCTCCGGAAACATCGGTTTTGCCAGCGGGGTGATGGAGATTTCAACCATGCTGGCCCTGCTGGTGGGGCAGATTGGCGCGCTCTACCTCATCTATACCCTGCTGAAGCTCTGGGGGCCGGATTCCGGCTGGCAGGCAGCCGCCCTGCCCTGCGCCTGCTGCACAATCGGCGCAGTAATGGTATTTCTCATGAGCCTGTTCATGCCGCGATACCCGGCGCAGAGCACGCGCCCCTTCAGCTGGAGCCTGCTGTGGTGTCATTTCTCGCAGTTACGCATGCTCTGGGAGAACAAGGTGCTGCGCAACAGTGAGATTGGTATCGGCTATTTCTGGTTCATTGCCAGCGTGATGATGCTCATTGTGCTGCAGATGGCAGCAGAAGCGCACCCGGTGCAGAGCCAGGCTGATTTCATGCAGGTGCTGGGGCAGCAGAAAGATTCCGCCCTGCTCTTTGCCTGGCTGAGCGGCGGTTCTATCAGCGGCGGGCTCTGTGCCTCCATCATCTGCGCGCGGAAAATCCGCACCTGGGTGGCCACCGTGGGTGGCATCGGCATGACGCTCGGGTGCATTGCCCTGGCCCTTCTTCCTTATGGCACCCCGCTGTTCTTTGCGGCGCTCTCTTTCACCGGCTTTACCGCTGCGGGTTACCTGGTACCACTCAATGCCCTGCTGCAGGATAGAGCCGATAACGACAAACGCGGCGATGTGATTGCCGCCGGCAACCTGGTGGACTGCGGCCTCGGCATCCTGGCCGTGCTCCTGCAAGGGGCGCTCAATGCGGCGGGCATCTCCCCGCAGTGGCAATGCGGTATGCTGGCTGTGCTCAGCGCAGCTGTAGCCGCCTTCATCATCCGCAATGTCAGAGCATACTGAAGCATTCCCCTTGCCGACCGCGGCTGATACCGCAGGGAATTTACAAATCGTTCATTGTCATTTGTAAACCGAGCCGCCCCTAACCCCGGATCTGGCTGCTGCAGTTGAGCAAGGCGGCATTCAGCGCGTGGTTGCCGTAGGAACCAGCATCGCGCAGACGGCGGATTTCCCCGCGCAAATCATCGCCCACGCGGCGCAGGCGGTCTGCCGGTACGCGTTCCGACACCACCTGCCGGGGCGACAGTCCGGATTGCAGGCGCTCCACCTGTGCAGCTCGCTGTTCTGCTTTCTGCACAGCTGCCTCCAATGCAGACAGATTATCGCGTGCGGAATCGACACTATTGATCTTACGCAGCAGGTAGAGCACATCTTCCAGACTATCACACCACTCGCTGTAGCTGCGGGCCAGCGGCGTTTCGTCACGCCGTTCCGGCGTGAGCTCAGAACCGGCATCCATGCGGTAGTATCTGAACAGGTTAATCAACTCATCTGCCCCGTAGGCATTCACCTCAGCCAGGCGCTGCAACACAGGCACATAGCCCTGGGTGATATGCATCAGATCCCGCATCGTACCCTCCAGCAAACGGGCATCTTCGGGAGATGCTATCGGCAGCTTGCCCAGCTGCTCCATGGCCCGGAGCATGTACTCCATGCGGGGCTTGAGCTCAGCAGCGGCAGCCCGCCCACTATCGCGGTCGCTCACCGTGCGCAGCAGGCGGTCCACTTCCCGGCTCTCCTCTATCAGACGGCGGCATATCTCCTGCGCACTTGCGGCAGGTGCAGACTCCGCCTGCCCCACCGCTACCGGCAGGGCTCCCACCAGGCACAAACCCAACATGTGGTGCTGATAACTCATCTGCGGCTATTGTACCCCCCAAATACCTACGTGTCAAGGGGTAAAAAGAACCGGCGTGTGCAGCCTATCTGCCACACACGCCGGATTCCTTTATATTCAAGAGTTTATTTAATGACCGCTCAGCGTCGTGATGTAGTAACCGGCGATAACGGCGGTACCAATCACACCAGCCACATTCGGGCCCATGGCATGCATGAGCAGGAAGTTGGTGCGGTCAGCCTGCTGCCCCACATTGTGGGATACGCGGGCAGCCATCGGCACGGCGGATACGCCAGCGGAGCCGATAAGCGGGTTGATGGGGTTCTTGCGCCAGCCGGGAACCAGGTTCATGAGCTGGGCGCAGAGCAGACCGCAAACCGTGGCCACGGCGAAAGCCACCACACCAAGCATGATGATGAGTACAGTCTGCGGCTGCAGGAAACGGGCGCCCTGCATGGTGAGACCCACGGAAACACCAAGCAGAATCGTGGTGATGTTCATGAGCTCATTCTGAGCGCAGCTTACCAGTCGCTCGGTCACCTTGCATTCGCGCAGGAAGTTGCCCAGCATCAGCATACCCAGCAGAGGGGCGGCATCCGGGCAGAGCAGAATGGTAGTCAGCGTCACCACGAAGCAGAAGAACAACTTCTCGCCCTTGGAAACCTGGCGCAGGCTCTTCATCTTAATCTTGCGCTGGGCTTCCGTGGTGCAGAGCTTCATGAACGGCGGCTGAATCAGCGGCACCAGTGCCATGTAGGTGTAGGCAGCCACTGCAATGGCCCCCAGCAGTTCCGGAGCCATCTTACTGGCCAGGAAGATGGAGGTGGGGCCATCCGCACCACCGATGATGCCGATGGCAGCAGCCTGCCCCTTCGTGAAACCGAAAGCCACAGCACACAGGAAGGTCATGGCCACACCGCCCTGGGCAGCGGCACCCAGCAGCAGAGCCTTGGGTGAAGCCAGCAGCGGGCCGAAATCGGTGAGTGCTCCCACGCCCATGAAAATAAGAGCGGGGAAAATCTCACACTTGATACCGAGGCCCAACCAGTCAAAGAGACCACCCTCCGGCTTCACCACCAGGTATTTCCTGGCGGCTTGCCCCGTTACTTCCAGCTTACCCTTGCCCACCGTCCTGGCGGTCATGGGTTCAGCCATAGCGGCATCGTACTCAGCAGCCACTTCAGGAGCGAGGCCCTCAGTGCTCTGCTTGGCAGCAGGATCTGTGTATTCAGCCAGCGTGATGGAAAGGAAACCCACGTCATTCATGGTGCTGCGGGCCACCTTGCCATCCTCAATGGCTACCACCTCGCGCTGAGCCTGGGTAATGACCATGCCGTTGTCCGGAATGTTGGCAATGAGGGCGCCGAAAGCAATCGGCACCAGCAGCAGCGGTTCAAACTGCTTGGCCACACCCAGATACAGCAGCACCGCCACAATACCCCACATCGCGTACATCTGCCAGGTCATCTGATAGATGCCCATGCCAGAAATGAATTGCGCAAAGGAATTGATAAGTTCTTGCATATCTGAAAAATGCGTTATTTACATCTACCCCTGCTCCCCCTACACGGGGGAACAAAGCCAGCGGGCAATTGCTTAACCAATGTAAGCCAGGGTCTGACCCTCAGTCACGGTGTCGCCGGGCTTCACTGCAAAAGAGGTCACGGTACCAGTGGCGGGAGCATAGATGACGGTGTTCATCTTCATGGCCTCCACGGTCATCACCTGGTCACCTTCCTTCACGGCGGCACCAGCCTGCACATCGAGGGAAACCACCTTGGCAGCCAGCGGGCTGGGGATGGGGGTGCCGGAGCCGGCAGCAGCGGGAGCGGGAGCGGGGGCTGCAGCCACAGGGGCGGGAGCAGCCACAGGAGCAGGAGCCACCACAGGGGCAGCCACGGGAGCGGGAGCCATAGCCACGGGGGCGGTGCCACCCACGGTCTCTACGGTTACATCAAAGGTCTGACCGGCAACGGTAATACGGAGCTGTTTCATATCGTTTATTTCTATTTGTGTTTTGTTTTGAAGTATTTGAGGAAGAGGTGTGCGGAGAAGGAAATCAGCGCACGGGAGAATTGTTCATGGCCACAGCGCGACCACCCTGTCCGTAGACGGGGTCAACCGGCTTGATGTCCAATATACGAGCCTCATTGCCCACGGTCACCTTCACGGCGGCGGCAATGGCGGCTACAACCTGCGGTGTTATGCTGCTCTGGGCGGCGTCGTAGATGCCGGCGGCAATGGCGGCCACCTGTGCAGGTGCCAGCTCCGGCGCAACGGCTACGGGAGCCGCTGCAGGAGCCGGGGCCATGGCTGCCTTGGCAGCCTCGGCCTGAGCCTTGCGTTTTGCATCCAGACGCTGAGCCACAGCCCCCGAGACCGTCAGAATGAGGCTCAGGAAGACGAGGCAGACAAACACCACACACATGCCGGTCACCTGGTAGATGACGGCATCCATATCGAGTGCAGCGAGTGTTTGTATCATTGTCTTATGGGTTTATATAAAAATCAGAGGGGCATGTTGCCATGCTTCTTGGCCGGGTGGCTCTCGCGCTTGCTGAGCAGGGTGCGCAGGGTGAGCGCAATGCGGGCACGGGATTCAGCGGGGTCGATAATGTCGGTCACCTGGTCAGAGGCGGCGGCGGCATACGGGTTGGAGAAGGCCTGTTCGTATTCGGCCACCAGTTCCTTCTGGCGTTCGGCGCGGGCAGCAGGGTCTTCGATTCCCTTGAGCTCACGCCCGTACAGAATCTGCACGGCACCGGCAGCACCCATCACGGCGATTTCGGCGCAGGGCCAGGCAAACACGGCATCAGCCCCCAGGCCCTTGCAGCACATAGCGATGTAGGCACCGCCGTACGCCTTGCGCATGATGAGGGTCACCTTCGGCACAGAGGCCGAGGAGTAGGCGTAAATCATCTTGGCTCCGTGGCGGATAATGCCGCCGCGTTCCTGCTGCTTGCCGGGCAGGAAACCGGGCACGTCAACGAGATTCACCAGGGGAATGTTAAAGGCATCGCAGCAGCGGATGAAGCGGGCAGCCTTGTCGGAGGCATCGATATCCAGGCAGCCGGCCTTCACCGCGGGCTGGTTGGCAATAATGCCCACCACCACACCGCAGATGCGGCCGAAGCCCACCACCACGTTGCCGGCAAAGTTGGCATGCACTTCCATGAAGCTGCCTTCATCCACCAGGCGGGCAATGACCTTCTGCACATCCAGCGGGATGTTGTTATTGTCGGGGATGATATCGTTCATGCCCGGCTGCGGGGCAATATCGAGCGACTGGCTCAGGTCATGCGGGGGCTCCTGGGCGTTGTTGGAGGGCAGATAGGTGAGCAGCTGCCTGGCAATGGCGAGGGCGTGTTCATCCGTCTCGGCCACGAAATGGGCATTGCCGGATACGGAGGAATGCACAGCAGCACCGCCGATTTCTTCCATGGTGCACTGCTCGTAGGTCACCTGCTCAATCACCTTCGGGCCGGTGATGTACATGCCGGCGGCACCACCCTTGCGGATGATGATGAAGTCCGTAAGCGCGGGGGAGTAGGCTGCTCCACCGGCGCAGGGCCCCAGGATAAGGGAAATCTGCGGCACCACACCGCTGGCAGCCACATTGTTGTAGAACACATTGGCAAAACCGGTCAAGGATTCCACGCCCTCCTGCAGGCGGGCACCGCCGGAATCGTTGATCTGAATGATGGGCATGCCGGCCTTGAGTGCATACTGCTGGGCATCGCAAATCTTCTGGGCGTGCATGTAGCCCAGGGAACCACCCTGAGCCAGGAAATCAGCCGCTGTAGCAGCCACCGGGCGGCCATTCACCAGGCCGAAACCGGACACGATACCATCACCGGGAATCTCCTTGTTCAGCATACCGAAGTTGCTGCAGTGATGCTTGGTGTGCATACCGATTTCGGTGAAGGAACCGGCATCGAACAGGCACGACATACGTTCGCGGGCAGTCCAGTCGCCCTTGGCATGGCGGGCTTCGTACTTCTCCTGACTAGCCGCGTATTTAATCTTGTTCCTACGCGACTCCAGGTCCTCAAGCAGTTTGGGGTCTATCGCCATAATGATAAGATATATAAATATTTCTCGAGCCGTGGGCTGTGGGTACAGTCCACCTACGTTGGGTAGATTCTAGCATAGCCCCCGCTCCAAGTGAAGCAAAATTTACCGCCCGAAATCATTTTTTCACGCCTGCACAACGATGCGCGGCGTAAGGATGCAGCGGCGGTAAGTGCCGGGAGCCACATGGGTACGCGGCCACACGATGCAGTCGTCCATCACCACCCCATCGGGAATCACGGCATCCTGCCCCACCACGCAATCCTCGCCCAGATCAGCCCCGGCGGCAATGCTGGCGCAGGGGTGAATGCGCTCGCGGCTGGTGAGCTCCATGAGTGTATCCACATAGCCGGCGGGATTGCCGATTTCGTGCCAGTTGGCCCAGTCGAACACCATACCGCCCACCTTGCCTTGCTTAATCAGCTCCAGCCAGATGGGGACAATGGAGAATTCATCCGCCTCCGGGAAAAGCTCTGCCACCTCCGGCTCCATGATATACACCCCGGCAAACTGGCAGCCCCCCGGGTCTACCCCCAGAGCGTGGCGCATATCGGTAATTTTACCGCTCTCCGGGTTGAAGCCCACATTGCGCTTGCCATCCACACTGCGCAAGGCCAGGGTCACCATATTGCCGCGGCGCTTGTGCTCCGCCAGCAGTTCTGCCACCGGAATATCGGTCAGAATATCGCCATTGTGCACCAGCAGCGGCTCACCAGGCTTCACCCAGTGCATGATTTTCTTCACCCCGCCGCCGGAATCCAGTGGTGTTTCCTCCTCGCTGAAGCGCACCGGGCAGCCGCGATAGCTCAATTCCGGAAACGCGCGTTCCCACATGAGCGGCAGACAGGAGATATTGACCATGAACTCCGTCACCCCGCAGCGAATGTAATGATCCATGGTGTGCTGGATAAGCGGTTTCTGGAAAACCGGCATCAACGGCTTGGGAAGGATGTGGGTGAGCGGAGCCAGTCGCGTGCCGAGCCCGGCACCAAGAATGAAAGCTTGCATAGTATGTTACCAGAGATGAGGAAGATTCAGTTTAATAGCGCAGATACCCATGATAAGGTTCGCCACGGCATGCATCACCACAACCGGGGTGAGCCGCTTCGTATATACCACCAGGGCATATGCCAGGCTCCCATAGACGAAAGCCCCGGCATAATCCACCGGACGGTGCACCAGCATAAAAGCCACTGTCACCACCGCATAAGCCAGCCAGCTGCCCTGCCCCAGCGGCACCGATTGAGGGAAATCGCGGTTCACACACCAGCGCATCAGATAGCCACGCCAGAAAAATTCCTCCACCAGAGCCACAATGATGACCGCCCGCGCAAAGCGGAAGGCGTACTCCACCCAGACAGCCGCCGCATTGGAACCAAAAACAGCCACCGGGTCAAAGCCGGGCTCTGCCGGAATCCACCCGGTCACATATGGCACCAGCCAGAAACCAATTCCCACAACTCCCGCCAACGCCCCCAGCACGCAGGGCCAGAGCCGCCAATCCCACTCCACCGCGCGCCGCACATACCACAGATAACCGCCGCACACCAGCACCTGAAGCGGGTATACCCACATCTCCGGAGCCCGCCGGTACCACCCCACGCTCGGGTGATCCCACGCCCACATCCCCTCCACCGCCCACAGCAGCAGATTCAGAGCCAGGAACAGAACGAAAGGCGTAACGTACGTACGAAACAGTTTTTGTTCTGACATAACAAAAGTACGAAGTACGAGGTGGGAAGTACGAAGTGTAGAATTTCGCGGGCTAACGCCCGCCGGAATTTTCCATATTGCGACGCTTTGTGATACATGAAGCGGTAATGATTGAGGTCAGCTCATTGGCTTCCTTCATCAAGGCTTCAATTTTGTGTCGTTTCACCAATTCACACGCCGCGAGCATATCCATCCAGAACTCAGCTTCGTCCGATTCCTCTTCACATATTTTCAGTTTATTCAGATAATCCTTGTCAGATTTCGCTCGACCAGATGCCCGATAATTCGCAGCAACAGACGAGGCGCAACGGAAAAGCTGGTCGCGTATGTGAAAAGCCTCAGGAGTATTCGGCAACGAAGTACAGAGCTTGAACACCCGCAACGCAAACGTACGTGTGCGCTGCGTTAACTTCTCTCTGAAGTCCAGGCCATTATTCATCTTCATGCCACCTGCGGGCACAAGCCCGCGAAATTTTACACTTCGTACTTCCCACCTCGTACTTCGTACTTTCTGCGAATCACTTCAGTGATTCGCAGAAACGCGCCATCTTATCACAGGCCTGTTCGAGGAGGTTCTGGGCCGTAGCATAGCAGCAGCGCAGATAGCCCTCGCCGCAGGAGCCGAACGCAGTGCCGGGCACGGCAGCCACCTTGTGCTCCATGAGCAGGCGCAGCGCAAACTCCTTCGAGGAAATACCGAAGCGCTTAATACTGGGGAATGTATAGAACGCACCACCGGGCAAATGACAATCCATACCCATATCGTTGAAACGCCCCACGATGTAATCGCGGCGCTTGTGGTAGCTTTCGCGCATTTCCAACATGGCCGGCACACCGTTCTCCAGAGCCTCGATACCGGCCTCCTGCGAGGTGATGGTGGGGCAGATCATCGTGTAGGAATGCACCTTCATCATCTGCTCGATGAGCTCTTTCGG
>JAFXDR010000020.1 GCA_017521145.1 Akkermansia sp.
GGTAGAAAACTGCTGCTATTGAGTGTTGGCTATGGAAGAGGTCACCACTCCGCTGCAGCTGCATTGGCTGAACATTATGCTGGCAACGGGTGGGTAACGCGCACGGTCGATGTATGTGAGGCGGCACAGCCGCAGATATTCAGGCTTACTCAGGTATTCTATTCTTTTTGCGTGCGTTGCGCACCATGGCTGTGGGGGATAACATATGCCCTTACGGACACGGCAGATTGGTCTCGATTGATTCATAGTCCGGTGCTACGGCCGGTGGTGCAATGCCTGTGTCGTGAGTTGGAGAAAACGGCACCGGATTTGATTATATGCACTTATCCGCTTTTCGCTTACATGCTGGATGAGTTACAGAGCAGGGGGAAGGTGCATTGCCCCTATGTGGTGGTAGTAACTGATGCTCGTGAAATCAGTCGCCCATGGATACGCTCGTGCTCTCCCCTGGTTTTTGTGCCTGATGCAGGCTCTCGTGATATAGTGATTGATAGATACGCCTTGCAGGATAATAAGGTGATAGCGGCTGGTTTTCCGGTGCGTCGGAGTTTTGTCCCCTCCCGGAAGCGTTTATCGCCGACTGAAGGTTCAGTACGTGTGCTGTATGGCGCCTACCGGCAGTATGATGGTGTGGTGAATGATGTGGATATGATGCTGAAGGCTCTTCCCCGGATGGAGATGACCGTTATAGCGGGAGGGTATGTCCGCAAACTGCAGAGAAGATTCAAGGAATATTGTGAAACGGGACGACTCCGGATAGTCCGCGAAACAGAATCCTTGGCTGAACTTCTGCGGGAGAGTCATATCTATATTGGCAAGGCAGGGGCTGCAACCATGTTTGAGTGCTATGCTTCAGAGGTGCCGATGCTGGTCAATTTCACATTGCCTGGGCAGGAACAGGGCAACCTGGAACTGCTGCTGGAAGACGGTGCCGGCTGTCATGTAGAATCAACTGCTCACCTGGTAGATACGCTGCAACGTTTGTTATGCAATGGGGCTGCCGGGTGGCATCAATTGCGGGAACAAATGGTTGCAGCGCAGAGACAGAACGGAGCCTCCTGTATTGCTGCTGCAATTGAAAATAAATTCAAGGTATGAGTCATTTGCTGATAGATAACTCGAACACTCGCACAAAGTTCGCGCTGTGTACGGAGACCGGGAAGATGGATTTACGGATCCTGCCTACTGCGCAGATTTCTCAATCCTCTGTACAACGCCTTTTGCATGATTGGCAGTTTGAGAAAGTGTACCTGTGTTCGGTGGTGCCATGGGCATCAGTTATTATTCAGCAGGCATGCAGTGGCAGGGATCTTGTTGTACTGGATGCCGGAACATCAGACGCTGTAGACTTCTCCCATTATCCCGGAGCTGATACGCTGGGTGCGGATCGGGTGGCCAATGTGCTGGCGGCCATTCAGTTGCAGCAGTATCCCCTGGTGGCTGTGGATGTTGGCACGGCCACCACGTTTGATGTTGTAACAATGGGAACAGATGGTCCTTGCTTCAGAGGGGGCGTTATAGCGCCCGGGATTACTGCAATAGTACAGGGCCTGAGTGGCAGCACGGCGCAGTTGCCAATTGTGGAAAACTGGCAGTCAGCTCCAATTATTGGAAGCAACACGCAGGAGTCGATCGGTTCTGCTATCCGCGTTGGCTACCCCGCAATGCTTGACGCAATTCTGGATTCTATAGAGCATGAACTGGGGCAGCCTGTGCATGTGATTCTTACTGGCGGGGATGCTGCGGCTCTGGCTCCCCTGTTGCATCGTTCGTGCCGAATGGCTCCTATGCTGACTCTGCAAGGCCTTGCTTTTGTTGCAGGAATACAAATATGATGTTTTTTTTGAGCATACTATAGTTTTTTTTGTTGCAAGAAGTCGGTGAACACGCTACAATGAGTGCACTTAAAACCTGAACATCTTATGTCCGACAATATCGAATCCCAGGTAAAAGAAATCATCGCTGCTCAGCTCAGCGTTGACCCCGAAAAAGTGACCTCCGATGCCAAGTTCATCGAGGATCTTGGTGCCGACTCCCTTGACACCGTAGAGCTCGTGATGGCTTTCGAGGATAAGTTCTCCGTGGAAGTTCCCGATGAGGACGCTGAGAAGCTTAAGTCTGTGGCCGATGTGGTTGCCTACATCGAGTCTCACAAGGCTTAATTGGCCCGGTGACTTTTTCAATAACGGGCGGTTCCTCCTCAACCGGTGGAGCCGTCCTTTGTCTTTTTTATGAACCGCAGCTCCATAGGTTACGCCATGCAGAATACCCGGGTGCTTTATGTGCCCGATCGCCGCATCGATTCCTTTGGAGATACCCGGTTCAATTTCCGGCTGATTTCCGAACCACTGGATGAGGTGGGGGTATGCCGCATTCGCAGTGGATGGGTGGAAGCTGCCCGTCCGCGCATATTACGCCCGGCTGATTTACGCAGTATTGAAACAGAAGGCTTCAGTACAGAGGCTGCGCGCTATTTTGAATGGATGGAAGCACAAGGAGCCAGATTACGTGCATTGTTTGAGTATGGTTTCCGTTTTGGCCGTTCAGATGTTAATGAAGAATTGGTGCACGACTCCCTGGCAGAGGTGGCAGACCGGGTGGTGAAGGAGTCTTTGAAATCCGGTGATCCGTTCCGTGCGGTTATTGCCGGGGTAGATGATGCATGGGAAGTATCCCTGCTGCACTTCATGTTGGAAATGATTCAGAAATCTCATGAAATCAATATATTCGATTTTCGCCGCAGGGGCCTTATTTAGCGTCATGGCAATAGCTGTCGCGGCAGAGAATTATTCTCTGTGGCCGAGGCGCCCTGATGAACTGGAGCAGGCCCGCCGCCTGATGCAGGAGCAGAAGGGCGGAGAAGCGGTGCTTCTGCTGCAGCCTTTTGTTACGGATAACGGGATTGCGGGGCGAGAGGCCCGGCAGATATGCGGGCGTGTGAATGTACCACGCTATCTTTCCCGCATGCATCCTGGTGCCCGGGTCTATACTGTGCGCCGGGGGGATAATATGGCTCGTATCGCCGCTGCACAGAAATGCCCCCAGGATGTCCTCATGTTGCTCAATGGTATTGTTGAGCCATCGAATATCCGCATCGGTCAGAAACTTGTTGTGGTACCTATGCGCCTTCGCGTCGAAATCAACCCTCTGCAGCGTGAGGTTTCAGTCTGGGATGGCCAGCAGCTGGTGGCGGATTATCCTATCATTGGTATGGATGAAATTCCCCGTGCCAGACAAAAGACGCAGAAGACCAATATCGCGGCGCGAGAAGGCTATCTGAATGGAATGGTGGTTCTGCCTCGTGCTTCCCTGTACCCGGCATCCGAACGCGTGTTGGTTCTGGGAAATGGGATGGCGCTGGTAGGGGAGCAGAATGGCCGGGGCTCGCTCCATTTGCGGATGGAGCAGAAAGACTTGAATGAGCTGGCCTTGATGGTGGACTGTGGCAATGAAGTGCTTATTTCCTACCCTGAACGCTAAATTATCGTGTAATAGCAGGACAAACTGGCACGTAAAGTAAAAAATAAGCTTTTCATGTGAGACCCTGTCTGGTACAATCGCACGCGACTGCGAGTGTGGAAACTCGCGCATCTAACACATATAATCAATCAATAGTTATGAATACTACATCTACATGTAAGTCCACGTCTGAAGGTAAAATGATGACCGGGGCCGAAGCCCTTGTACAAAGCCTCGTGCGTGAAGGTGTAGACGTAATATTCGCGTATCCCGGTGGTGCCAGCATGCCTATTCACCAGGCTCTGAGCCACGAACCCTCCATTCGTACGATTCTGCCCCGCCATGAACAGGGCGGTGCTTTTGCGGCTGAAGGTTACGGCCGTGTGACGGGCAAGGTGGGTGTGTGCATGTCCACCTCCGGCCCGGGAGCAACTAACCTGATTACGGGAATTGCCGATGCTATGCTGGATTCCATTCCCATGGTTGCTATTACTGCCCAGGTGGGCAGCGGGCTCATCGGCACCTCTGCTTTCCAGGAGACTGACGTGTTCGGCATGACCGCCCCCATCGTGAAGCACAGCTATCTGGTGACTCAGCTGGAAGATATCCCCCGCATTGTGCGCGAGGCTTTCCATGTAGCTCGTACCGGGCGTCCCGGTCCTGTGGTGATTGATATTCCTAAGAATTTCCAGGAAGGTAAGTTTGTGCCTGATTTTGACGCACCCATGGATCTGCCTGGTTATAAGCCGGAGATCGCCCTGAATACTGCTGCCCTGGATGAGGTGTTGCCCCTGCTTTTGAATGCAAAGCGCCCGGCTATTTATGCTGGTGGCGGCGTGGTGATTTCAAATGCCTCTGAGCAGCTGCGTGAATTTGCCGAGCGTACCCAGATTCCCGTGGCCACCACGCTCATGGGGATTGGCGCCATGCCGGAGAATCATCCGCTCTCCGTGCGCTGGCTGGGCATGCACGGCGCTGTGTATGCCAATAACACCGTGAACGAGGCTGACGTGGTGCTGGCTATCGGAGCCCGATTTGATGACCGTGTGACCGGGGCTGTACGCACCTTCTGCGAACATGCCCGTATTATCCATGTGGATTACGATGCCGCTGAGCTCAATAAAAACAAGAAAGTCGACTACGCCATTCGTTCCGATGCGGCTGACGCACTGACTTACCTGAACAATAAGCTCGAAGAGATGGGTATCACTCCGCGTGAGTATTCTGTTTCCAATCGCCCCGAATGGTTTGGCATTATAGAGGCCTGGAAGCAGCAGTACCCCCTGTGCTACGAGAAGAATGAGCGCGAAATTGCACCTCAGCAGGTGATTGAGGAACTCTATAATCAGTTGAAGGGTGAGGACGCCATTATCTGCACCGGCGTGGGCCAGCACCAGATGTTTGCGGCTCAGTTCTACAAGTTTGAGCAGCCCCGGCGCTTGTCCACATCCGGCGGCCTGGGTTCCATGGGGTACGGCCTGCCTGCTGCCATGGGCGCCCACGTGGCTTATCCTGATAAGCCTGTGGTAAATATCGATGGCGATGGCTCTTTCCTGATGAATGTGCAGGAGCTGGCCACCATCCATATTGAGAAGATGCCGATTAAGTGCATCATTCTGGATAATCAGCACCTCGGCATGGTGGTGCAGTGGGAAGACCTGAAGTACGACTCCAACCGTGCACAGACATTCCTGGCTGACCCGGCGGATGAATATGATCGTACGCACCGCACACCGGAGATTCTGTATCCGAACTTCCCTGTGCTGTGCGCAGGGTTCGGTATCAAGTGTGAGCGTGTGGTAGACCCTGCAGAGCTTGCACCCGCCATTAAGCGCATGCTGGAGTCCAAGGAGGCTTATGTGCTGGATGTGATGGTTCCTTACGATGTGCATGTACTGCCCATGATTCCCGGTGGCATGGGATACCGTGATGTGCTTCTGGAGCGCATTGCTGGCGATGGTAAGGGGCGTAAGGCGTCGGAGCTGGGCAAGGAGATTCCATCCGCCCTTTAAGCGGGATTTTTCGGGCTCACATGCTGCAGAGCGGCATGTGAGTTTTCGTAAGGTACTGTACCGTTCCTGTCGTTATGGCGCAAAATATCGTAGGGAAAATTGTTGCCTGCCTGCTGATGGTGCTGTTGTGCTTTGTTATTGGAGCGCAAGCGGCAGAAAGCGCAAAGTCAACCCTTATGCTTGTTGTGGGGTTGGTGGGTGTTGTGTTCATGCTGGTGGTTGGCACCCGCAGCTGGATGTTGCTTTTCCTGTTGCCTCCGCTTTTGAATGCTTTGCCATTGCCCGGCGGTATTCAAATAATTGGAACAGGGCCTTTGGTAGCTTGTGTGGTGTTGCCATATTGGATTTTTATGTGGGCTATGGGATACGTCAGGATGCGCTGGCGCGGTCTTTTCCTGCTCGATTTTATTATCCTGTTGCTGGTTGTACTAATGGTTGCAGCGTTCATCAAGCGCCCGGTCGCGATTCAAGCGCTTGGGCTTGATTTTGATAATATCGGCGGTAGGGCGTATTTTGTTGCGATTGGTGCTGTTGTTTATTACATAGCATTAAGTTGCATACCTGTCAGCCATCAGCAGGCATGTAAGGTGTTCAATTGGGCTGTATGGGTAGGTCTTGCATGCTCGATTCTGGGAGCCGTATTCGGACTGGCCGGATTCGAGTCGAAAGATGAAACGCAAGGTTTAGGCGATGCTATGCAGGGAAGTCGATTTGGTGCGCTTATTCCCTTAGGTACTTACGTTTCACTGTTTATTTTTGCGTGTTATCCTCTGAACCGGATATTGTTTAATCCTGCGTTGTTGTTTGGTATGCTGGTATCGTTTGCATGCATCGCTCTTTCGGGCTTCCGTAGTTTTATGGTGTCTCAGGTGATGGTGCTCACGTTCATGGCTTTTGTTAAAAAAGAGTTAACCAAAGTTGTTATTCTGGGGGTGTTGACATATGGCGGTTTGTTGGTGCTTA
>JAFXDR010000165.1 GCA_017521145.1 Akkermansia sp.
GCCGCAAGATTATTGTGGACACCTACGGCGGCATGGGCCGCCACGGTGGCGGTGCTTTCTCCGGCAAGGACTGCAGCAAAGTGGACCGCTCCGGCGCCTTCATGTGCCGCTGGGTGGCCAAGCACGTGGTGGCCGCCGGCCTGGCTGACCGCTGCGAGCTCCAGGTGGGCTACGCCATCGGCAAGGCCAGCCCCGTCTCCATCATGATAGATGTGGAAACCTTCGGCACCGGCAAGGTGGACAAACAGGTCATCATCGACCGCATCAAAGAGGCATTCTCCTTCAAGCCCGCCGATATGGAGCGCGTGCTCGGTCTGCGCGAACCCATCTTCCGCAAGACCACCAACTACGGCCACTTCACCAAGGCGGATCTGCCCTGGGAGCAGCTCGACCCCCGCTGTCTGAGCATTCTCATGGGTTAAGAAAAGCGCAGCTTTTTTCATCCCCCGCTCCCATCAGGGTGCGGGGGATTTCGCTTGCCGACTTCACCGTTGCAACACCTCGGCTATCGCAGCATCTAACAGACTCACTGCATACAACGGTAAGTCAATTACCTGGTAACTTCCGGCAGAGCTATCCCTGGTAGCAGCAACTTCCACCATATTGACCGCATAGGGGTGCATTGAAATGCGCACAGCCAATGGCCGCCGATAGCGGCGGTAGAAACTATGCAGGCTCTTGGCTCGGAGATTCCGTTCCGCTTTAACTTCCAATGGCACAATTTCTTTTTCTCCCTCATACAGGAAATCGACTTCTGCCTGAGCTCTCTCTGCGCTCCAATAGTATAGCGTTGTTCCAAGTTCTGTTGCAATCTGCTGTTGCACATACTGTTCTGTAAGAGCTCCCTTGAATTGTCCGAAAATAGCGTTCCTCTCCAGAATAGCTGATGCAGATAACTTACAGCGGGCAGCCAGTAAACCAACATCGACAAAAAACATCTTGAACGCAGCGTCAGTATACGCCTCCAACGGCATCTCCGGACGAGAAGCACGCTGCACAAGGTTCACAAGCCCGGCATCTGCCAGCCAGCGGATAGGGCCTCTCAATCTGTCCGTTTTCACTCCGGGGGCAACTTCACTTTGCACAAACCGCTTATCTTCACGCGATAATTGCGCAGGGAGCGATTTCCATATCTGATTAATCATATGAGCTTCTGCGGCGGTTGCATGTTTACTGAAATCAGCGCAATAATCTGCCAGCAGCCTCATCTGCACCTCCCGGACTTCCTTGAAACTGCCAGTAGCCACATAACGCTCCACAACCTCCGGCATGCCACCCACATAGTAGTAATAACGCAGTTGCTCTGCAAGCCGTTCATGAAAGCGCCCCAGCGTTTCCCAATCCTTTTCTCTGAGTAATTGCACATACCGGCCATTCCCGGTAGCCTGCAAAAATTCAGTAAACGACATAGGCCCCAGATACATTCTATCCACCTTCCCCACTGGGAATCCGGTTCCCTTATGTTCTGCCACACCTAACAGAGAACCAGCAGCAATAATGTGATGCTCTGGCGCTTCCTCGCAAAAATACTTCAGGCTGGTTATTGCACTGGGGCATTCCTGTATCTCATCCAGCAGAATCAGTGTCTCCCCCGGCACAATATCGACATCCCCGTGTATCTGCAAATCTTTCAGCAACCGGGATATCCGGTAATCCTTCTCAAAGGATTCCTTCATGAGAGGGTCTTTGTCAAATCGGACATATACCACATTTTTGTAATATCGTGCTCCGAACTCACGCATCAACCAGGTTTTGCCAACTTGCCGGGCACCCAGCAGAAGAAGCGGTTTTCTATACGGATGCTCTTTCCAACGCTTCAATTTTTCCACACTCCAGCGTTCCATATTTGCCTCCTTTCATCTCTCGCAAACAAGTTACCACATACAAGATTCACCGTCAAGCAGATTTGCACATAATTCGGCAAAACGCAAAGGAACTTCTGCTATATTTACGGCAAAATGCAAAGGGACTTCTGCCATATATACGGCAAAATGCAAAGGAACCTATGTTTACCACCATTCGTCTGACCAATACGTCCTGCCCCATAGGTAGTACCGCAGCTGCGCTGCGGCCATGGATTCAGTAGGACGCAAAGGCTTATTGCCGCGCATGGCTGAGTCTGCTATCATGGGCGGCAGGATGACACTCGAACACCCCTTTCTCGACGACACTCAGCTGCCTGCCTGGTCGCAGCTGAGCCCGGAAAAAGCCCGCACGGATATCCGCCTGGCCATTGAACAGGCCAAAGCCGCGGTGGAAGCTATCTGCCAGGTGCAGGAACCGACCTACGCCAACACTTTCGAAGCCCTGGAAAACAGCAGCGCCAATCTCATGCGCGGCTGGCAGCGCCTCAACCACCTGCGCTCGGTCATGGATTCACCGGAGCTGCGCGAAGTCATCAACGAACTCATGCCCGAGGTGGTCATCTACTCCAGCAGCGTGACGCTCAACCCGCAGCTCTACGCTGTGCTCAGGAATGCAGCCGCCCAGCCCTGGGTGCAGGGGCTTTCGCCCGTGAAGCAGCGTTTCATCAGCGAGACCCTGGCCGATTTCCGCGAGAGCGGCGCCGACCTGCCGGAAGATAAGAAAGCCCGCTATGCCGAACTTTCCACCGAGCTGGCCC
>JAFXDR010000166.1 GCA_017521145.1 Akkermansia sp.
AGATGCGCAGGTGGGTGGATTTGCCGCAGCCGCTGGGGCCGATGACGGCGGTGATGCAGTTGGCGTGGATATCCAGGTTGTTCTCAAAGAGGGCCTGGTGATTCCCGTAATAGAAGTTCAGATTGCGGGCGGATATCTTAATGTTTGTTTTCATGGAAAATACAGCGGGTTGCTATGTTGATGATCAGAATGAAGGCGGCCATGACCAGGGCGGCACCCCAGCCCATGGCGTGCATGCTTTCAAAGGGGGAATTAGTGGTGTATTCGGTGATGAGCACCGGAGCGCTGGCGGTGGGGCCGGTGAAGAAATCCTCCGGCCAGGTGTCGGCAAACAAGGCGGTGAAGAGCAGCGGGGCGGTCTCGCCGCTCACGCGTGCCAGCGAGAGCAGGATGCCCGTGGCCAGGCCGTTGCGAGCGCTGCGGGCCACGATGCAGAGTGTGGCGCGCATGCGGCTCATGCCCAGCGCCAGGGCCGATTCGCGCAGCGTATCGGGCACCATGAGCAGCATGTCCTCCGTGGTGCGCAGGACAACCGGGAACATGATGATGGCCAGGGCCACCGTGCCGGCCAGCCCGGAGAAATTGCCGGTGGGTACCACCAGAAGCGCATAGACGAACAGACCCACCAGAATGGAGGGCAGCCCCATCATCACATTGGCACAGAAGCGCAGTGTATCAGCCACTTTGCTGCCTTTGCCGAATTCGGCCAGGTAGATGCCGCCGGCCAGCGCGGGCGGCACAGCCAGCACCGTGGCACCCAGGGTCATGAGCAGCGTGCCCAGCAGGGCATTGGCTACGCCGCCGCCGGGTTCACCATAGGGCTTGGAGACTGCGGTGAGGAAATCCAGGCTCAGGGCGCTCCAACCGTGGCTGAACACGGTGGTAAGAATCCAGCCCATGCCGCCCAGTGCCAGGGCGATGGAGAGGACGGCCGTCAGATTCAGCAGCTGGTTGCCGGCCTTGCGGAATATTGCAGAACGTTTTTTCATGATGGTATGGTAGTATCAGTGGTTTTCACCCCGACGGGCAGCGGTGCGCCCCAGGTAGTAGCGCGTGAGCAGCTGGATGCCGAAACTCATGAGCAGCAGCACCAGCCCCAGTGCGAACAGGGCGCTTTGCTGCAGGCCGGTGGCTTCTGCAAAGTTATTGGCCAGCGTGGCGGCTATGGTGGTGCCGCAGGAGTAGAGCCCCGCGGGGGATTCCATGAGATTGCCGATGACGAAGAGCACGGCCATGGTCTCACCCAGCGCACGCCCCAGGCCGATGAAGATACCGCCGATGATGCCGCGGATGCCGTAGCGGGCCACCACATCGCGTGTCACTTCCAGCCGGGTGCAGCCCAGCCCGTAGGCAGATTCGCGGAGCATGGGCGGGGTCATGCGCAGCACATCGCGCATCACGGCGCTGATATAGGGCAGCACCATGAGCGCCAGAATCACTCCGGCGGTGAGGAAGCCGAAGCCGCTGCCAAAGCCATCCTCGCCCAGCAGCCAGGCACCGCCCGGCAGATGAATCAGCCCCAGCGTTTCGGCCAGGAAAGGCTGCACATGCTCCTGCATGAGCGGCACCAGCACAAAGAGCCCCCACATGCCGTAGATGACGGAGGGAATGGCTGCCAGCAGATCAATGCCGTAACTGAGCGGGCGGCTCAGCCATTCCGGTACTTCGGTGATGAAGAGTGCCACGGCCAGTGCCAGCGGTATGGCCAGTATCAGGGATATAGCTGTGGTGAGCAGTGTGCCCAGGATGTGCGGCAGGGCACCGTATGAATCGGTGGCCGGGTCCCAGTCACTCCCCCACAGGAAGGAAAGACCGAAATGCTGCCACGCTTCTGCTGAGTGGAAGCCCAGCTGCGCCAGAATCCCCGCCAGCAGAAGCAGGGCCAGCGCAGCCCCGCCCAGGCAGGTGTATCGGAACATGGTGTCGGTTCGTTGCATGGTGGTTGTTCTGTTTGCCTTCCGGTATACCACCACCCGCCCGCGCTTTCAAGCTGCGTTGCGTGATTCAAAAGTCACAGCTCCCGTGGCAAAAAGGTCACACTTTCCTCATCGTCATTAAAGTATACTTTGATGACGATTTAAGAAGTAGACAGACAATGTTTTGTGACATCATGAAGGTATATTTTAAGAAAAATACGCATAAGATGAAAGTATACTTTAATGAAGACTTGACACGCTGATAATCAGTGACTATAATGTAGCGCAGAAGGAAGAGTATGGGAATTTTTGATTCAGATGAGATTGAGCGGCTGCTGCAGGAATATAACCCGTGGTGGCAGATGGGCGTAGAGCCGGAGGAGCTGCCGGGAGTGCGGCGACAGGCGTACTATGAGACCCTGGAGCAGCTGCAGAGCCACGACCTGCGGCGTTTTGTGGTGCTGAGCGGTGCCCGCCGCGTGGGCAAGACCACGGTGATGCGCCAGTTGATAGCGGAGCTTCTATCCTCCGGGGTGAGGGGGGAGAATATCCTCTACCTTTCCTTTGATAATCCCATCATCAAGCTGGCAGGTGTGAAGGCGGCTATCGATGCGTTCGACAAGGCGCGGCCGCGCAGTGGCCCCTGCTACTTCTTCTTCGATGAGATTCAGTATGCGGAGGACTGGTCGCTGTGGCTGAAAGTGCTGTACGACACACGCCCCACGCTTCGACTGGTGGCCACCGGTTCGGCCAGTCCGCATATTGAGAAAGGCGCACGCGACAGCGGGGTGGGACGCTGGCGCGTGCTGCGCATGCCCACCCTGAGCTTCCGCGAGTACTGCGATATCATGCAGCTGCCGCCGGTGGTGGAGCCGCAGGTGAATCTGGAGTCGGTGCTGCGCCTGGAGCCGGAGGAATTCACCCGCCTGATGCGTCGTTTCAGCGGGATGGAGCCGCACTGGAACCGCTACCTGGGGCTGGGTGGTTTCCCGGAGCTGCTGGGCACCGAGGTAGTGGCCAGGGCGCAGCGTGTGCTGCGGGAAGATGTGGTGGATAAGGTGCTCAAGCGCGATATCCCCGCGCTGTTCGATGTGCGCAACACCCTGCAGCTGGAGAAGCTGTACCTCTATTTCTGCGTCAACTCCGGCAATATCATCAACACCGCCGCCATGTGCCGTGCGCTGGAAGGCGTATCGCTGCCCACCCTGCTGCGCTATATGGAGTTCCTGCGCGATGCCAACCTCATCTACATCAGCCAGGCCTCCAACTACACCGGCAAGAAGGGAATCAGCAGCCAGCCCAAGGTTTATGTGGCGGATGCTGCGCTGAGCAATGCTTCCCTCATGCGCAACCCGTCCACCGTGACCGATGAAGTGCGCGGCATGATGGCTGAGACGACCGTGTACAAGCATTTCCACTCGGCATATGGCGCGTTCTGCCGCGTGGGCTACATCCGCATGCCGCGCACTCAGAAAGAGGTGGATGTGGTGGTGGATTTCCCGAACGAGCGCCGCTATCTCTGCGAGGTGAAATACCGCCACGACAGCTCAGTGAGCCAGCGGGATGCCATCAGCACCCTGTGTCGGGAGCAATCGGCCCAGGCTGCCATCATTGCCACGCGCCATGTGGAGGATTTCGGCCTCAGCGCTGAACCCGATGCTCAGCCTGTCTACAGAATCCCTTGTCCGGTACTCTGTTATCTTCTCGGTTATGTAGTACCTGTGGAATCAATGTTTTAAATCATCATTAAAGTATACTTTAATGATGCGTTGATGGCTTAAACAGGAACGGCGTGCGGTGGTGAACCGCACGCCGTTGAAGTTAACGGGGCTGCCGGTGGGGCTTAAGCCTCGGGGGCAGCTTCGGCCTCGGCGCTGTAGTCGATGGCAGCGAGGGCCTGGTAGAGACGCCAGCGGCGCTGGATATCCTGCTCTTCCAGGGCGAGGAGCTTCTCGAAGTTGGCCTTGTTGGTCTTGGCGAGCATCTTGAAGCGGTTTTCGCCGCCCTTGCCGTCCACACCGATGAGGGCGTCGCGCACGGACATCTTGGGAGCCTTGCTCTTGATGGTGAGCGGGTTCTTGCCCTGCTTGATGTTGTCCGGGTTGAAGTTGTAGAGCAGCCAGCGGCCGCAGTCCACAGCGTCCTTCTGGCGGTCGAGCCCCTGGGCCATGTTGATGCCGTGGTTGATGCAGTGGCTGTAGGCAATCACGAGGGCGGGGCCGTCGTAGGCCTCGGCTTCAGCCAGGGTCTTGAGGGTGTGCTCATCGTTGGAGCCCATGGCGATGGAGGCCACGTAGATGTTGCCGTAGGTCATGGCCATGTAGCCGATGTCCTTCTTCACCTGGTCTTTACCGCGGGTGGCGAACTTAGCCACAGCGGAGCGCGGGGTAGCCTTGGAGCACTGGCCACCGGTGTTGGAGTACACTTCGGTGTCCATCACGAGCACCTTCACATTGCGGCCGGAGGCGAGAATGTGGTCCAGGCCACCGTAGCCGATGTCGTAGGCCCAGCCGTCGCCGCCGAGAATCCACACAGACTTGCTCACCAGGTAGTTGGCCTGTGCCTTGAGTGCGGCCAGCTCGGGGTCATCGCCGCAGGCAGCCTTGATGGCGGCAACGGTTTCGCGGGCGTTCACTACTTCTGCCTCAGTCTTCTGCGGGTTGGACTTGATTGCTTCCACCAGCTCAGCACCCACCTTATCGGCAGCGGCTTCGAGGAGCTCAAGGGCGTATTCCTGCTTCTTGTCCAGGGAGACGCGGAAGCCAAGACCGAACTGAGCGTTGTCTTCGAAGAGGCTGTTGGACCAGGCGGGGCCGCGGCCATCGGTGTCGTGAGTCCAGGGGGTGGTGGGCAGGTTACCGCCGTAAAT
>JAFXDR010000167.1 GCA_017521145.1 Akkermansia sp.
ATCATATACCCACACCTGCTGCAACCATAAACACCTCCACTGACACAGATGATTTCTTGGTGTCTATGCACCCGGAAATCACGCAATTCACAGCTGTATTTTACCCGGTTTTACGAAATTTACAGGTAGCATTACACCCGGTGTTCAAATATTCGTATCACTTTGTCTCTTTTGGTATTGTGGATGCATATATAATGAAATTATCACTCATTTGCACACCTTTACATTCCCCAGGGAGAGTCCTCAGCCCGACAGCATCATTTGAAGGCAGAGAAAGCTCTTTCAAGCTAGCGGAAAGGCGTGGTGTTTAAGCACCCGCTACTAAAAAAATGTCTCTTTTTACCCATCACAGAGCCAAAATACCCGTCCCGATGTACGGAAATGATGCTTCATCGCCGCCAGAACGGCCTTTTTCAGGGTATTTTTACCCATAAAACCCTCACAGCCATAAGGTTGTGAGATTTAAGAAAAATAAGGCAAATCTGGCAATTTTACGCTAAATCAATCATTTCGCCGTCATCGGGCACAAAAATGGCACCGGAGAAGTGCTCCGCGGCCTCTGCCGTGTAAGCCGCGCGGCGAGTCGGTAAGGTTGCATCCTCCGTGTGATAGAGAACCAGATTTTTCACACCGAGAGAAGCAGCCAGCCGCCCGGCATCCAGAGCGGTGCTGTGGTGTTTCTCGTAGGGTTTGAAGCGAGCGGCATCACCAAAGAGGCAGAACGCCTCACTAAGCAACCAATCAGCCGAACGGGCGAGAGACTCGTTCTTCTCATTGCACGGTTCATCACCCAGGCAGACAAAGCGCTGCCCATCCGGCAGGAAGAGGCGGTATCCGAACTGGCGAGCCTTGGTAGAACCAATATCAAAAGCAGTACCCTGCATACCGGCAGCGGAGAATGCCTGCCCATCAGCCAGCGGGGTGAACATAATATCCTTGCCGAAATGAGCCGTCACTTTGACGGGGAGCGTGGCGCGGCAGATGGTCTCCAGGGTCTCCAACCCCTCAGCATGGCTATAGACACGGAGCACCCCCTCATACTGACCACCATTCATAGCCTGGGCAATCATGCGAACCACCCACACCACACCAAAAATATGGTCGGTATGCGTATGGGTAAGGAACACCTCATGGACACCGGCCAGCGGAATGCCCGCCTGCTGCAGACGCGCCAGGATTCCATTGCCCCCGCCGCCATCTGTCAGAAAATAGCGGGAACCATTCTGCAGGGCAAAGCAGGTATTATAGCAGCGGGTCACGGCGGCATTGCCCGTACCCAGCACAATGAGGGAGCAGTTCATGCGGCAATTCTAGCACAATACCGCGGCCATAATCAAGAGCAATCCAACACCGCGCATTTATATGATACCTATCTTGATTACACGTACATTCAATCAATTAAAAAAAGACCTATATCATGTGGATAATATTGATATATTTTACTCCGGCTGCACCGTGGTGGAGCCATCGCGCTGCAGCGTTAACGAGAATCGCCCCAGCGGCGTGGAAGATAACCGCCGCTCAGCCACGCGTGCAGGCCGGCCGTTACAATCCCAGAAGTACTCGCGCTCCAGTTCACCGGTAGGAGCATACTCACACACCCGCTCTGCATAGCCCCGCGCCGGATGATTCACAGGCATGCCATCTTCGCCGCCAAAGCACTCCCACTCAGGCATTCCAGCCGGATTAAAGCGCTGTAAGTGTTCGCAGCAAGCCCCTGTACCCTTACAGGGCGCACCGTCCGTTCCCAGCAGGCGGCGGCGTTTCAGCCCTTTTGCCAGGCGGGTATCGCAATGTAAAGAAGCTGCTCCCCAATCCGGATGATTCACGGGTTCCCCGGCGGCATTGCTCCAGCTGCGGCTGGTGCCATTGGGAAATTCGCGATATTCCTCCTGCGCAACTCCCGCGTAATTATCCGCCAATTTTCCATCCACCATATTGCGGCGAATCACGGTATTACCATCATCTCTATATTCATATTCCACGCGTTGTTCCCCCGCCGCATTGACCACCGGTTGCCCCTGGGCATCCAGATATTCCACCACATGCGGATTTCCGGCATCATCGTAGCTTGTGCGGCACTCGGCATAGCCGGGGAAACGCGGCATGCAGAGCTGCCCCGCCGCATCCCGGAAGCTTGTGCGCACCAGCCGCCCGGCAGAGTCATACGCAAACTCGCGCACGGCCACCCCCTGCGCATCCTCTGCCAGAGCCCCGGTTGCAGAGCGGTTTTCCTTGCGGGTCAGGCGAGACTCGGCATTATAGGCCAGGCGCTGCTCCGCCACGCAGCTACCCGGCAGCGCGCATAAACGCCCCTGGGCATCCATATATTTCACGCATTTCAAGCGGCCATCGGCCAGGTATTCCAGGCGCACATGGGGCACCCCGGGAGCACCCTCATTCCCCATAGAGATAATCCCGCTGGGGGCCTCTGCCCCGGCAGGATTATGCAGCCCGGCGTAGTAGCGGTACTGAGGGGCGGCATCGTGCACCACGGCATGGTAAATGCCCAGCCCCAGCACTGCTGCAAACAGACAGACCGCCGCCATGCTGCCCAGGAAGTGCCAGGTGAGCTCAAAAAGACGGCGCAGGCTCTCGCCTGCGCGGTTCAGAAACATACGCATGCAGGGCAGATGCTAACCGCCGCCTGTTCATTCGATATCAAATAGCCCACACTATGCACCGTGATTGCTGTTATCTCTTATATGATGAAAAGGCAAGAAAAAGGGCAAAAATCAAAGTCTGAATAACAAAAAAGCTAAGCACAAGAGCAAAGATGCTGAGGGAAAAAGCCCCGTTTGCAAACGCAGGCCTGAAAAGACCGTCCTGAACAATGCCTTCGGCTTTGCCATCACTGACATCAGGAGGCCTGAGTTCCCCCGGATTGACAGAAAAGAGCAGAGTGGCCGGCTCAGCGGTGACTCTGCAGCCTGCGGTATGCCGCGCGCATGCAAAGCAGGCTCACCAGCAGCATGAAAGCAGTGCCCAGCAGGGCCGGCACCCAGTTCACCTGCTCCCCTGCCTGATACAGACGCACCCACGATGCCAGCGGCAGCGCTGCCACCACCACGGCAATGACCGCCCATGCAGCCGACACCACCATGCGGCGCACTGCGCGCTGCTGCGGACGCGAATGGCGGCGCAGCGTCATCTCCGGTTCCTTAGTCTTGCGGTACTTTCCACCCATAATGTTCTACAACAATATCACATTCCTTATCATTATCAAGCTATTTCAGAGATTTTTCGCACCAGAATGTGCTTTTAGCCTTGAAAAAAGGGGATTTTCCGATAAAATACGCCGCACGAGGAATGGAAACAAGCCCGTTCCGCGCAAAAACCTTCAACCAATAACTAATAGTAACTATGGCTAAACTCACTGTACGCGACCTCGATGTCGCCGGCAAGGAAGTGCTCATGCGCGTTGACTTCAACGTGCCCATGAAGGACGGCAAAATCACCAACGATGCCCGCATCGTTGCAGCTCTGCCCACCATCAAGTACCTGCTCGAGAACGGCGCCCGCCTTGTTCTCTGCTCCCACCTGGGCCGCCCCGAGGGCACTGGCTACCAGGCTGAGTTCTCCCTGGCCGCCGCTGCCGAGTGCCTTTCCGGCCACCTGGGCAAGCCGGTTGCTTTCGTTCCCGAGACCATCGGTGAAGCTGCCTCTGCTGCCCGCGCTGCTCTGAAGGATGGCGATGTGATGCTGCTGGACAACGTGCGCTTCGACAAGAAAGAAAAGAAGAACGACCCCGAGTTCGCCAAGGCTCTGCTGGGCAACGCCACTCTGTACGTGAACGACGCTTTCGGCTCCGCCCACCGCGCCCACGCCTCCACCGAGGGTGTGACCCATTTCGCCGAGAAGTCCGCCATGGGCTTCCTCATCGAGCACGAGCTCGAGTACCTCGAAGGCAAGCTGGAGACCCCCGAGCAGCCTTTCGTGGTAATCATGGGTGGTGCCAAGGTTTCCGATAAGATCCAGGTGCTCTCCAAGCTCATGGAGAAGAGCCAGACCTTCATCATCGGCGGTGCTATGGCCAACACCTTCCTGGCTGCCCAGGGCAAGAACGTGGGCAACTCCAAGATTGAGGCCGACAAGCTCGACCTGGCTAACGAGATTCTTGCTGATGCCAAGGCCAAGGGCGTGACCTTTGTGCTGCCCGCTGACACCCGCTACTCCTTCAAGTTCGAAGAGGGTGCCGAAACCTTCTGCACCGCCCCCTGGGCTGAAGGTGGCGAAGTGCCCGAAGGCGGCATGGGCATCGACATCGGCGACAAGGCCATCGAGGAAATCTGCTCCATCATCAAGGGTGCCAAGACCGTGCTCTGGAACGGCCCCATGGGTGTGTTCGAGCTCGATTCCTTCGCCAAGGGCACCAAGGCTGTGGCCGAGTGCCTTGCCGAGAGCGACTGCATCTCCATCGTGGGTGGTGGCGACTCCGTGACCGCTGCCAAGAAGTTCAAGGTGGCTGACAAGCTCTCCTTCTGCTCCACGGGTGGCGGCGCCTCCCTCGAGCTGCTGGAAGGCAAGGTTCTGCCCGGCATCGGCTCCCTGAGCGAGAAGTAATCCTTCTCATTTTCCTTCAACCAAAATCCCGGTGGACGCTCGTCCTCCGGGATTTTTTTCGTCCACTCTGCAAAACTGGATATCGTTACCATGAATGCCTTGCCTGTTCCATTGGAAACGATATCCGCCCGCAGGCCGGACATTAACCTTGCCCGGAAGCGCAAAATATGCTACCCTCGGCGGCGCAATATTATGATTATTCAGAACGAATTCATCAGCATCGGGATTCAGACCGCCGGCCGCCGCATGGTCAGCGTGGTGGTGCAGGACAAAGTAAACGGCCGCAACTACGATTTCGGCAAGGATATCTTCTGCCTCCAGCTGCAGGAAGCCAGGACCGATGAAGCATGCTCCAAGAAGGAATACACCGATGTATGCCAGCCGCTCACAGCGCTGGATCTGATGTGTGGTGAACTGAATTACTCAGAGATTGCAGCCGATGCCACCGCCCGCAGGCTCGCAGAACGCCGCGCAGGCCAGCGGGTCAGCCTGCCCTTTGCCGTGACCACGGATGGCTACCAGATAGAATGGTGGGTGGAGCTGCGCCACGGGCAACCGTATTTCCGCTGCGGGCTCAACATCGAGCCGAAGCAATTTGCCATGCCGGCTCGCGAGCTCACCCTGCTGAATATCACCGCCCCGGAAGCCCGGGTGGAAGGCAGCGTGAAGGGTGCCCCCATTGTGGCCGCAGGCAACCGCCTTTTTGCGGGTGTGGAAAGCCCGCTCTGCAAGAGCGAAGTGACGGAAAGCGGCTTTGCCTGCTCGCTGGAGCGCACCACCCACCTGCCCAGCCGCACGGTGAGCCGCATCTCCGCTGTCATGGGCTTCTGCCAGCCCGGGCAGCTGCGCCGCACCTTCCAGCTGGCCTACCTGAACGAAGAACGCGCCCGGCCCTACTTCCCCCTGCTCAACTACAACAGCTGGTACGATATCGGCTACTTCTCCCGCTACAACGAGCAGGACGTGCTCGATACCGTGCGCCTGTTCGGCGAAGAACTGGTTGCCAAGCGTGGCGCAGTGATGGATTCTTTCCTCTTCGATGACGGCTGGGACAACACCGAAACCCTCTGGCAGTTCCACGATGGCCTGCCCAACGAATTCCGCGAGGCCCGCAAGCTGGCCGAAAGCTACGGCGCCCGGCCCGGCGTGTGGTTCTCCCCCTGGGGTGGCTACGGCCAGCCCAAGCTCAACCGCATAGCCGCCGCGGGTGAGACCTACGAGACCAACGAGCGCGGCTTTGCCCTCTCCGGCCCGAAATACTATGAGCTCTTCCGCGATATGTGTCTGCACATGATTCGAGAGAACGGAGTGAACCACTTCAAGCTGGACGGCTGCTCCGGCATGGCTGACCCCGCCCCCGGCTCGCGCTTCGGGTCGGATTTCGAGGCCGCCATCTCCCTCATTGATGAGCTGCGCGCCGAGCGCCCGGATATCTACATCAACCTGACCACCGGCACCTGGGCCAGCCCGTTCTGGTTCGGCATTGCAGACTCCGTCTGGCGTGGCAACTGGGACCACGATTTCTGCGGCGAAGGCACCAGCCGCCAGCAGTGGATTACCTTCCGCGATGCCATGATTTATGCCAACAACGTGAAAATCTCCCCGCTCTGCCCCATCAACTCACTCATGACCCACGGGGTTATCTACAACAAGGGCGCCCGCGGACTCACCACTACAGAGGGGAATGACCTGGCCGATGAAATCTGGAGCGGCCTGGGCCTGGGCACCCAGATGCAGGAACTCTACATCACCCCCGCCATGATGCAGCCGCACGAGTGGGACACACTGGCCGCGGCCGCCAGGTGGACCCGCGCCAATGCCTCTACCATGGTAGACAGCCACTGGGTAGGTGGCGACCCTGCCGCGCTTGAGGCCTACGGCTTTGCCTCCTGGAGCCCGGAAAAGGGCATTCTGGTGCTGCGCAACCCCGCCGCCCGCGAACAGGAATTCAGCTTCGACCCCGCCGCCGTCTGGGAACTGCCGCTGGGTGCCCCACTGCGCTACACTCTCAGCTCCCCCAAGGGTGACACCCTGCCCGCCACAGCCGAAGCCGGCAAACCCATCACGCTCAGGCTCGCCCCCTTCCAGGTGCTGGTGATTGATGCGCTACCAAACTGAGATTCACCTCACCCAGGGAACAGCATCCGCAAGAGAAACTGAATTCTTCTTATTACTGGGCTGCCCGTTTTGATGAAACGGACAGCCCTGGCACATATCAGGAGCACAATATAGTCCGCGATTGCCTGATGTCATATCCGGCAATCCGTGGCATACAGGCTGCGACGCAGCACATAAGGCTTGATTTTCGCGCACGCGTGGCGTATAGTCGCGCGCGACATGTCCGAACGCAAGAATCCGTATCCTTTTGATATCTTTGAACCCAAGTGGCAGGCCACCTGGGATGCAGAGAAAACATTCAAAGTGCTCAACCCCGGCCAGGAGGGTTTTGATGCCGCCAAACCCAAGTGCTATATCCTGGATATGTTCCCCTACCCGAGTGGTGCCGGTCTGCATGTGGGCCACCCGGAGGGCTACACCGCTACCGATATCGTGAGCCGCTACAAGCGCATGAACGGCTTCAACGTGCTGCACCCCATGGGCTGGGACTCCTTCGGTCTGCCCGCTGAGCAGTACGCCATCAAGACCGGTCAGCACCCCAGCATCACGACCTACGCCAATATCGACACCTTCCGCCGCCAGCTCAAGATGCTGGGCTTCTCCTACGACTGGGACCGCGAGATAGCCACCACCGACCCCCGCTATGTGCGCTGGACGCAGTGGATTTTCCTGCGCCTCTACAACTCCTACTACAACGAGGAGCTCAAGAAGGCCCGCCCGGTGAGCGAGCTGGAGGAAAAGGGCTGGACCCGCGAACAGATTGACAACGTGCGCCTCGCCTACGTGGCCGAGGGCATGGTGAACTGGTCCCCGGACATGGGTACCGTGCTCGCCAACGAGGAGGCTGAGGAGTGGAAGAGCAAGGGCCACATCGTGGAGCGCCGCAAGCTCCGCCAGTGGATGCTGCGCATCACCGCCTACGCCGAGCGCCTTATCGATGAGCTGGAGCCGCTCGACTGGCCCGAGAGCATCAAGCTGCTGCAGCGCAACTGGATTGGCAAATCCACCGGTGCCGAGGTGAACTTCGACTGCCAGGGCAACACCATCACCGTCTACACCACCCGTCCGGATACGCTCTTCGGCGCCACCTACATGGTGCTCTCCCCCGAGCACGACCTCGTGCCGCAGATTACCACGCCCGAGCAGAAAGCCGCCGTGGAGGCCTACCAGGCTGAGTGCGCCGCCAAGAGCGACCTGGAGCGCACCGAGCTCAGCAAGGAGAAGACCGGCGTGTTCACCGGTGCCTATGCCACCAACCCGGTGAACGGCAAGCAGATTCCCATCTGGATTGCAGACTACGTGCTCACCGGCTACGGCACCGGCGCCATCATGGCCGTGCCCGCCCACGACAGCCGCGACTACGAGTTCGCCGTGAAATTCGGTCTGCCCATCATCCAGGTGGTGCAGCCGGACAACGCCGACACCCCCTGG
>JAFXDR010000168.1 GCA_017521145.1 Akkermansia sp.
ACTATAGATTCCTTGGTGCCGGTGAGGATTTCTGTATACCATAATGACCCGGTAGGGTCAACTTCAGAACATGTACAAGTAAGCTTTCAATTCTTCTTCATTTATACCATGATGACCCGGTAGGGTCAACTTCAGAACGGGTGCGCGGTGGTGAACCAGGGGGTGCACGATATACCATAATGACCCGGTAGGGTCAACTTCAGAACACTTTACCATTAATTCCACCTGTAAGGCACTTTATACCATAATGACCCGGTAGGGCAACTTCAGAACGGTTTGACTTCTTGATGACCTGATTGCCGATATATACCATAATGCCCCGGTAGGGTCAACTTCAGAACGGAGTACCAGAAGAATTTGGACACATGTATCCCATAGATTATGAAAAAATGGCCCCAAATGACACAAAGGCGAAGTGTTCTGCGTGAAAAATCGTAGTGGGTATTACCCGCCCCACCATCGGCAGTAAGCATTCATTTCCGGATATATCGGCGTAAGCAGCTAACTTTCAAATCGTCAATCGTAAATTGTCAATCGTAAATCCAAGTGTCCCAAAACTTTGGGACGCTTATGGGATGTGGAGGTTCTCTCGTTCACAGAATTATCCAGACTCATCCGATGAGACAGGCCGGAATTTGCTGCACATTCGATTTTGTCCGGATTACAATTCATTAGGTGTGAATATGATAGATTCCAACCCGGAAAATCTGCAGTAGAATTTTAAATTTTCCGGAGTTTGTTTTCTGAGATTCCAGGAAGGTAAAAAAGCGGAACCGGAGGGCGCGGGGCTCTCCGGTTCCGGGGTGAATGATGAGCTATAGCGGTGCGCTTCAGCGGAATCTGAGTTCCTTCACCTTGGCGGCGAGGGTATCGAGCACGCATTTGTGGGCGGCATCGACCTCGGGGGCGGTGAGGGTCTTCTTCGCGTCGCGGTAGAGGAAGGTGTAGGTCATGGCCTTGCGGTCCGCGGCAAGCTTTTCGCCGGTGGGGTCGCAGAACACATCCTTGAGCGCGCAGGAAACGAGCAGTTTCTGCCTGGCGGCTTCCACGGCTTTCATGATATCCGCATGGCGGGTGGCGGCGGGCACATCGAGCGAGGCATCGCGGCTGGAGCCGGGGAACTGGGGCAGATCTGCCGCCTTGAAGGGGGCGGTGGCCACCTGCTGCAGCTTGCGGAGGTCGAGCTCGGCGTAGTAGCATTCCAGGGGAAGGCCGAGGGCGCGGCACTTGGCCAGGGAAAGGCGGGCCACATAGCCGCAGGCCTGGTTGTTGATGCTGATATCGGCCCCGACGGCGGCGTTTTCGCGCTGCTGCCTGGCGGGGGTGATGGCAATGGCGGCCTTGGGTACCAGGGTATCGAGCACGGCGCGCAGGTGCTCGAAGTGAGCCTCACCGGGCTTGGTGCAGGCCCAGCTGGCGGGCGTGAGCTTGCCGGCCATGAAGATGCCGAGCACTTCGTTTTCGATATCGCGGCCCTTGCCGCCGCCGGTGTTGCGGAACACGCGGCCGCATTCAAAGAAGCGCAGCACTTCCATGCCCTGGTTGATATTGCGGGCGGCCACGGCGATGAGGCCGGGTGCCAGCGAGGGGCGCAGGGTGGAGTGGTCTTCCGAGATGGGGAGGGAAACGCGGATGATATCGCCCTCCATGAGCGGTTTGATGGGCAGCGCCTGCTCCACACTGGCAATGGTGGGGTCGATGCTTTCGGCGGCGATGAGCTTGAAGGTCTGCACTTCCCAGAAACCGGCACCGGCCAGCTTGCGGGAAAGGGCCATGCGGTAGTCGTGAGTGCGGTCCTGGGCGCTTTCGGGCACGTAGATGGAGGTGCTGGTGGCGGGAATGTTATCGATGCCGTACACGCGCACCACTTCCTCGAGCAGGTCGCAGCTGCGCTTCAGATCCAGACGCCAGGGCGGGCAGTCCCAGGTGCCTTTCACGTCCACATCCTTGAGCCCCAGATTGCGGAGAATGCGGGCACCTTCCATGTGGGGCAGTGTGCCGTTGGTCATCACATCGAGCTCCTTCCAGTCGAGCTTCACCTGGTCGAGGGCATAGTAAATCTTAGCCTCGGTGCCCTGCTCCAGCACGGTGGCGGTGGTGGCAAGCTCTTCGGGGACCAGGCAGGGGGCCTGGCCGCCCACCATCACCGGCTCAGCCGTGCCACCGCAGCATTCGAGGATGAGCTGGGTGGCGCGGGCGGCGGCGCGCAGCACGTTCCAGGGGGAGGTGCCACGTTCGAAACGGTAGGAGGAATCCGAGCCCAGGGCCAGGCGGCGGCTGGTGAAGCGGATGCTGCTGCGCAGGAACCAGGCGGATTCGAGGATGATATCGGTGGTGTTTTCCGTCACGCCGGAATCGAGCCCGCCCATCACGCCGCCCAGGGCGAGCGCAGCGCCGCTGGCATCGGAGATGACCACATCGTCGCTCTTGAGCGTGTACTGCTAGTCCATGAGGCTGGTGAACTGCTCGCCCTCCTCTGCGCGGCGGATATTGAGACCACCGGTAATCTTTGAGGCATCGAAGGCGTGCAGCGGGTGGCCCAGCTCAAAGAGGCAGTAGTTGGTGATGTCTACCACGTTGTTGATGGGGCGCAGGCCGATGGCTACCAGGCGATTGGCCAGCCACTCCGGAGAGGGGCCGATTTTCACGCCGGAAATGCGGGTGGCGGTGTAGAGCGGGCAGAGCTCCGGGGCAGAGAGGGTGATGAAATCGCCGGCGGGCTTTGTTTCCGCAGCGGCGGTGGGGGCAGCGGCGGGGTCTTCCTTCAGGCTGCGGCCGGTGATGCCGGCCAGCTCGCGGGCCATGCCCCAGTGGCTGAGGAGATCCGGGCGGTTCGGGGTGATTTCCAGCTCGAAGATGGTATCGGTCTCCACGAAGCTGCGCACCGGGGTGCCGATGACGTAGTCCTGCGGCAGAATCCACAGGCCGTGTTCCTTATCGGGCAGGCCGAGCTCAGAGGCGGAGCAGAGCATGCCGCGGCTATCCACACCGCGCAGCTTGCCTTCCTTGATTTCCCAGCCGCCGGGCAGCACAGCACCGGGCAGCGCGCAGGGCACTTTATCGCCCACCTTGTAGTTCTGGGCGCCGCACACAATCTGGCGCAGGGAGCCTTCGCCGGCATCGACCATGCACACATTGAGGTGGTCGCTGCCTTCCACGGGGGTCTTTTCCATGACCTGGGCCACCACCACAAGGTCGGTGGTCACGCCGCGCTCCTGGGTACCCTCCACCTCAATACCGGCGAAGGTGAGCATATCGGCCATTTCCCGGGTGCCAAGCCCCGCAAGGTCAATGTAGCTGGAAAGCCAATTCAGTGAAACATTCATGATTTGTTCAGAAAAGGGTTAGTGGTTTTTATTGGAACTGGGCAAGGAAGCGGGCATCGTTCTCGATGAGGAGGCGGATATCGCGGATACCCCAGCGAATCATGGCCAGGCGCTCCAGGCCGATACCGAAGGCAAAGCCGGTGCAGCCTGCGTAGAGGTTCTTGCCGGTGGCTTTGTCGATGTTTTCGAACACGGCGGGGTTCACCATGCCGCAGCCGGCAATCTCAATCCAGCGCGGGGCCTGCCCTGCTGCCTGAAGCAGCACGTCAATCTCGAAACTGGGCTCGGTGAAGGGGAAGAAGTGCGGGCGGAAGCGCACGGCTGTCTCTTCGCCAAAAAGGGCTTTCAGGAAATATTCCAGCGTGCCTTTCAGGTCGCCCACGCTCACTTCCCTGGCCACGTAGAGGCCCTCAATCTGGTTGAAGGCAGAAAGGTGGGTAGCATCAATCGCATCGCGGCGGAACGCGGAACCGGGGCAGATGATGCGCACAGGCGGGCAGTCTTTCTCCATCACGCGGGCCTGCACGGTGCTGGTCTGGGTGCGCAGCAGCTTGCCACTGTCGAAATAGAAAGTATCCTTCTCGTTGCGGGCGGGGTGGTCATCCGGGGTGTTCAGGGCATCAAAGCAGTGCCACTCGTCCTCAATCTCCGGGCCATCGGCCAGGGTGAAGCCCATGCGGCGCAGCACGCGCACTGCTTCATCGCGCACAATGGAAATGGGGTGCAGCCCGCCAGCCGGCAGGGTGGCACCGGGCATGGTGAAATCTGCCCCGGCCACGGCGGCGGCATCAATTTCCTGCTGCAGAGCGGCCTTGCGGTCCTCCAGCGCAGCGGTGATGGTAGCGCGGGCCTCGTTCAGCAGCGCCCCCACGGCGGGCTTGTCTTCCTTGGGCACATCGCGCATGCCCTGCTGCACCTGGGTGAGAGTACCTTTCTTGCCCAGGATACCCACGCGGGCATCCTCCAGCGCTTTCATATCGGCAATGCCGGCTATGCGCGCCAGGGCTTCTGCTTGTACGCTTGCAATCTGATTTTTCATAACGGTTCGCGGGTAACTATACGCGCGTAGGCACAATTGTCAAGCATTATGCGCCCCGCAAGCGTGTCAGCCCTGCCTGCGAGGTCCGCCCGGAACTCGCA
>JAFXDR010000169.1 GCA_017521145.1 Akkermansia sp.
CTGCTCACGGTGCACAAAATCCGCATCCTGGCCACGCGGCGCAATATCTCCAACGTGGAAATCAGCGGGCAGAAACTCATGCTCACCCGCAACAACGACTATATTCTGGACAACAAGCGCTTCCCCCGCCTCCAGAAAATCCGCCCTCACGATAAGCTCCACGAGGCCCTGCGCTTGCTCCAGAGTATGTGATAATGTCCTGACCGCAGGTCAGGATATCGTTCAGGCCCGCGGCCTGAATATCGTCCATGCGCAGCATGGATATCGTCCGAGCCGCAGGCGAGGATATCGTTCCCAATAGAGCAACCCTCCATAATCCCACAACCATTGGGAAAACCAACCGCCTCTATCGTGAAAACACGCGCTCCGCGCCTGTGAACCCAAAATTTCCGCACCATCCGGGCGTTTACTGCCTATTTGTCAATCCTTTTCACGCTGCCCAGAATTGGGCAGAGGCGCGCACCCCGCGTTGGTCCACATACCGCGTTCGCAGCAGCGTAGCATCCCGGTGGCCTATTTCCACCTGCAGCTCCGCATAGCTGCGGAAATGGCTCAGATGATAACTCGCAAAGGTATGCCGCAGCGCATCCTGCGGCCAGGGGTGAGCGGGGGAGCCCCACCCCGCTGCGCGGCGCAGCTCCCGCCAGTGCCGCAGCCAGCCCGGCGGGCATATCCTCTCCCCGTCCGCCCGACGGTGCGCCCGCAGAATCCGCAGCAGCGGCTTGTGAATCGTCACCCTCCGCGCACCGCCTGTCTTGCTGTGCTGTGGCAGGATATAAATCGCCCGCGCCCGCAAATCCACCTGTGCCCAGGTGAGCCTCTCCACCTCATGCGGGCGGATGCCGGCATACAGCATCATCCCCACCGCCGCCGCGCAGCTGCCATCGTGATAAGCCTCTGCCGTCTGCCGCAAGTCCTTAATCTCCTGCGGCGTCAGAATCGGCACCTGCTTCTCCACCACCCGCGGAGCCTCCACCTTTGAAACCGGATTCTCGCTGCACCAGCCCCGCTTCACCGCCGTGCCGAATACCCCGCTGAGGATTAAGCGCGCCTTCTGCCGCTGCCGCGGTGTATCAAAGGCCATCTCAATATACCGCGCACACTCCTGCGCCGAAATCGCCCGCACCTTCCGCCGCGCCAGCCCCGGACACCGCTTCATGAACCGCCGCGTGAAATACCGGAAATCATACACCGTGCGCACCCGCCTCTCCCGCCGCTCCTCCAGCGCGAAGGCGACCGCCTTTTCAAATGACACGGTGCGTTCCTGCTTCTTCAGCTCCTCCACCCCCGCTGCTATGCACCGCCTTGCCCTTTTCAGACTCCCGCGTCCGGCAGCCATCGACTCTTTGGCAATTATCGCCACCTCCATCAAGTCCTCCCCGGCACTCTTCAATACTGCCAGCGCCGCCATTTCTTCTCTTGTCAGTTCTACCTTCATTGCTCGTCGCATTTGGAATCCGTAAATAACGGATTTTGGAATATTATACCCCCAATGAGTTATCCATGTCAGAACCTTCCGCGTACCTGATGAAAAGCTGTACCCTGTTTTTGATAATTCTTTGATTAAAACAGTTTGTGTGCTTGACTTACGGATTCCAAAAGCGTATTATCTGAGGCAGTCTCACAAGAGTTTCCTCCTGATTAAATTCATTTTCTCAATTCTTTTTATCATGAAACTGCATCTCCCTATTTCTCTTTTTCGTGCTATAATGGCGGTGATTTTGTCCACCCCTGTATTTGTAAATACTCTTGCCTCTGAAGCTGTTACTTTCTATACACAAACAACGATAGCAGACAATAACGCCACAGCAGAAATTGAGAACAGCATTCCTTACTATACAAATGGCAAATTGACTTTATACACCCAGCAGGAAAACCCAAGTTATAGCTCATATGAAAAAATATCATTTGAGAATATTCAACCTAATGCAATAGTAGGGGGAAGAAGCAGCACAATTTCTCTGTCTGCTAATGGCGAGGTTTCTTTTATCGGAAATGGAACAGCTGATTATATAGCGGGAGGAATATACGGAGCCACAGGCGGTAGTATTGAGCTGTCAGAGAATGAAAGTATATCTTTCATCGAGAACGTAGGAAAATCAGCAGGCGCAATTTGGAAAGGAAGCAATAATACACTTGTGAGCATATGCGACAATGGAAATGTGTTATTCAGTAAAAACAAAGCCATGAATCTGTCTTCCACAGGGGGGGTTCTGAACGGTGGTGCGATTGACGCAGGCTGTACATTAAATATAAGAAACAATGATAATGTTTTATTTGAGAAAAACTTAAGCAATCTACAATCTTTTTATTACCTGCATGCGATTAGCGCCTCGGATAGTACAATGTATGGAGGTAGTGAATTTTCAGCAGGTGAAGGCAAAGTAATTGAATTCAGGGAAGCGGTACATGTGGGTGGTTCACATAGTGTGGACTGGAATAGAGATTACACCGTAAATGGAGAAACCGTGAAACAAACCGGTGATATTGTTTTTACTGGCGCTTTCGTAGAAGAAAATTTAAATGAAATGCTGCAGAATGAGGGAGTAGGCCGCTCCGCAAGTACAAAGGAACTTTTATGGTCTCGTTGTTCACTATTCATCGGTGAATCCGTTTTACATGGAGGTCGCCTACGAATAGAGGATGGTGCTATTTACCGTGGTCAAGGTATGACTGTAGCGGAAGGTTCAGACGCGACCGTCCGATTACAGAATGCGGCACTATGCCACGGTGGTTATACCTTAACGTTCAACCCCGGTACCACATTAGAATTACACGGGAATAATGCAATCAGTGGGACTGTCGATATGCACTCAGGTAGTAAAATAGTCATTGACGAGGGTATCACTGACATCAACGGGGCTCTATATTTCTTGGGCAATGCCACATTTAATCTCAATGGAGATAAAGACAGTTCCAGCAATAATCAGGTTCTCTTATGCGTGGCTAATGAAGTTTATGGATGGAGTAATGTTCAACAAAACATAGCCAGTGGTGGCACTTTAACATGGGTGGATGATTTATTGATACTGAATTATGATGCAAATAGCTACAATCGCCATTTTAGAGGGAGTGCTGTGTATAATTCTACGCAATCAAATGACTTAATGCTACACCACTATAACAGTGTCGAATTTAATGGTATACGCAACAGCAACTCTGGAGGCGCGCTTACGGATTCATTATACGCATCGGGAAATGACAGAGATAACACCTCTCTGAGATATAATGATATCGTAATTTTCAGTGGAAATTCTTCAAGTAGTTCTGATACCTATGCTCAAGGTGGTGCAATCTACGTAGGTGGTAGCAACAGCACGGGAACCACCATAATATCAGACAATGGTAGTGTAATTTTCGACGCTAATACTGCCAGCAGCTCAGCGTCATGGGCAAATGGGGGTGCTATTGTTGCTAAAAATTTAACATTAAACAATAATGGTAGCGTGATTTTCAGTGGAAACGTAGTTTCGAGCGACACGAGTTCACCTGCAGGAGGAGCAATCGCCATTGTCTCGCGCGGCGAGCTAAACATCCGCAACAATGATTCCGTTCTCTTTGAGAAGAATGTGGAGAAATCTGGTAGTACCTATTGCTTGCGCAGCATCCATACCTTTGGTAACAGTCCTTCTGTGATTTCTCTTTCCTCAGCAGCCGGTAAGAGTATCGAGTTCCGGGATTCAGTGTATATAGGGTCCGGCACCACAGTTAATCTGAATGCGGATTATACGGATGCGAATGGTGTAGTACACAAGCAGCAGGGCGATATCATCTTTACCGGTAAGTATGCGGAAACGCACCTGAACGAGATTCTAGCAGCGGATGAACAAGGGCGCACCGCCACGGCAAAGGAGATACTCAACTCCCGCACAACTTCGGTGGCAGCCATGACGAATCTCTACGGAGGTCGGCTGCGCGTGGAGGATGGAGCTATCTACAAGGGATATGGCATCACTGCCCACGAAGGCTCGGCAGCCACGGTGCGGATGAAAGACGCCTCACAGGAGCATGTCGGGTATAACATCACCATGAATGCCGGTACTGCGCTGGAATTAGAGGGCAGCAATTCCATAACAGCTGCCAACCTGATAATGCAGGAAGGAAGCAATCTGCATTTTGCGCTGGGTGAGACGAACAGGGAGAGCGCAGCTCTCACTCTAGATGGCTCGCTCCTGCTAAATGGAGCTGTGAATCTGAGCTTTGATCTGAACTTTGATGTGACAATTGGTGTGTACAAGTTGGTATCCCTATCCGGCAGTGAACTGTTGGATTGGTCTCAATTAACAGTTGCTGAAGGGAGTGGAAGTGGCTACAATTTTACCCTGAACAGTGATAAAACCGGCCTGTCTCTTGAGATTTTATGGACGCAAATGGAATTACCCCAAACAGAGGGAGCATTGACTCTTTCGGACGTTACATGCGGCCAAATGAATTTAGCGGATACTTATAGCTATGACTCCATATCAGTTACACGTGGGTGCTACAGTCTCGTAGGCAGCGGCAGTGTGGGGGTGAGCGGGCTGCTTTCCGTTACCGGCGGGGCAGATTTGACGCTGGATGTGGACACCACGGCTATGGTGGTAGAAGTAGGGGATGATTCCTCGTTGAGCCTGCAGAAGGGGTTGAATCTGGTATCGCTGATGACGCTGGATGATGAGGAGACGGAGTCCGCCAAGGCGATTTCCGTGGGGCGGAATGCCGAACTGAGCCTGACGGATGCAGCCCTGCTGGGGCAGGTGGCCACAGCGGATGAGACATCGGCGGTGTACTACCAGACGGAAGCAGGTGATAAGCTGCTGAAGTTTACTGGCGAGATGGGCAGCGCCGGTCTGAATCTGGCACTGGGAGAGGATGGCAAGACAGTCAGCGCCACGGACAGCGCAGGCTTCACGGGCAACATCACCGTGCTTTCCGGTACAACGCTGGTGAATGAAGCGACCTCAACCACCGATGGGGTACCCTTTGGTGATACCTATGCCACAGCTGCAGACAAGACGATAACGGTGCAAGGGGGCGCCGCGCTGGATATCAACGGCCGCGAGACATATTACCACCTGGTGCTGGAGAAGGATGCTCTGCTGACCAACAGCGGCACAGACACGCACCACGACTGGAAGGGGATTCCAGTGATTGACCTCAGCGGGAATGCCGAGGTGAATGCCGCAGCGCAGATTTGCATGGGGGGTGCAGATCTTGCCACGAACACCCTCAACCTGAACGGCAATACCCTTACCAAGACCGGAAGTGCCAATCTGGTGCTGCGGAATACATGCATAAACGAAGGTACACTGGCCGTGAATGGGGGCTTGGTGCGGTTCATGGGCAACACCTCTACCGCCGCAGGAACTGGCATACAGGTGAATAATGGCGGCACCCTGTGGATTTCTGAAGGCACGGGCAACTACGCCGGCTCACTGGTGTTGAACACGGGGGGACATGTGTATTTGGGCGAAGGTCCCAGTGGTACGCTGGGTGGGGATAACGGAACCAATTCCCAGACTATTTCCCTGACGGGGCTGGGTAAGTTGGAGCTGGCCGGTGGCACCATGACCTTCCGTGGAGAAAATTTAAACATGGGCACGGTAGATGTAACGGCAGCCAGCACGTTGGAACTGTGGGACCAGACGGGCAGCGATAGTGTGGCCACAACGGCGTCCACGATATCCACGTTGAACATGTCAGCCAATCTGAACCTGGCAACCACCTGGAAAAGCTCGCTGAATATCGCAAGCCTGACCGGCAGCGGCGAGCTGCTAGTGGGCAGCAGCAAGCAAAAGCACAAGGTATCGGTGCAGGATCTCAGCGGATTCACAGGCACCTTTGCCATTCGTGGGGCCAATAGCACACTGTCGTTGAATCTGGGTGGAGATGATGAGATGAATGCGGCTCGGGTGACAAAGGATGATTCGGCAGTGCTGATTCTGGAGGGTAGCGGTACCTATTGCTTCAGTAACCTGGAAAATGTAGCCGCAGCAGCAACTGGCATTTCCGATATTCAGTTCGGCGATACCTGGAGCGGGAAGATTGCACTGAGAAACAGTACAGCTACCGGCATGGAGCTGGATGATTTTGGCGGCGCCGGCAAGACTATCGTTATCGAAGGTG
This sequence comes from Akkermansia sp., assembly GCA_017521145.1. Lineage (GTDB taxonomy): Bacteria > Verrucomicrobiota > Verrucomicrobiia > Verrucomicrobiales > Akkermansiaceae > Akkermansia. The sequence goes on from JAFXDR010000169.1 coordinate 6,106, forward strand.
TAAGCGGCTGGTTCGCTTACAATCGCACTGTGGAAAGCCACCTGCAACTGGTAGAATCCGGGCTTACCCTGCTGGATACCAGTAAGAAAACATACACCTATACCGGAGGCATCAGCGGCAGTGGCGATTTTACCATCAAGAGCAAGGCAGATAGCACCTACACCGGCACCTATAATTTGAGCGGTGACCTCTCCGCCTGGGACGGTGCTTTCCGCGTGCAGCAGAGCGAAGATAACACCAATACAGCCCCTGTCAACCTGAACCTCACTGGCGGCGGCACGCTCTTCAGTGGTACGGATGGCTGCGGTGTCCTCATGGAACGCACGGGTGAAATGAATGTGACCATCGGCAATGCAGGGACGGCCACTACCATGCAAGGCGACATCAGGAATGTGGGTGTGACCAATGAAGGAGTAACCACCTATGGCACCGTGAATGTGACCTTGAATAATACTGTGGATGCACAGGGAGATATCATTGCAAGCCGCATCAACGTGGGCGCGGGTGCCGACATTAATTTCAGCGGTACAGTGCAGGCAAATCAATGGACCGTGGGAGATGATGCCCGCCTGGTTATTGAGAGTGGCAGTAAGGTATACCTGAGCGAAGCGGACAATGGAACTCTGAGGGGCGACGTGGGAACTGATGATGTCGGCACCCTGGATTTGACCCGCACGGCTGGAGTGGAACTGGCCGGCGGCACTTTGTTCTACCGCGGCAAAAATATCACGTTCGGCTCGGTTGACGTGACAGAAGACAGTGTGCTGGAAATCTGGGATCAGACCGGTGTAGATGGGGTGGCCTCTCATGCCTGTACCATTGACACGCTGAATCTGAATGCCTCGCTGGAGCAGAAAACGACCTGGAAATGCACGCTCGACATAGGCTCACTCACCGGTAGCGGACCATTGACCGTGAGCAGCAGGAATGAGAAACACTATGTGACGCTTAACGATGTCAGCGCGTACACTGGTACAGTAAGCATCAGCGGAGCCAATACAACCTTGACACTGAACATAGTGAAGGATGCCGTTGTAAATGCATCCCTCGTAACGAAGGATAATGCCTCGCATCTGGTGTTGAAAGGCCAGGGCTCGTACAATATCGGCACCGCTCGAAGTCTGGCCGCAGGCGTGCGTTTTGCCGAGGATTGGAAAGGCAGTGTGCGGCTGACGGGAGCGCTGGCCGGCGAAACTCTCAGCGGGCTGAACCAGGAAAGCTCCTGGGTGGAGCTGTTCGGGGTGAGCGGCTACCTGAGCCAGGCCGATGCCGCGGTTGGCGCACAGACATACGGAATGAACCTGAAGCTGACGGATGCAGGAGAGACGGCTGCCTGGAATCTGAATGATGGCTGGAATGGAGATGTCCGCACCTTTACTGGTATGGTATGTGGTACAGGAACCCTGAACCGCAACCATTACAAGGGGACGGAACAGACTCTGATTTTTGCCGGAGATGTGTCCGGATGGAGCGGTGCTTTGGAACACAATGCTACGTCAGCCACTAATAATGGACAAAAGGTGAAGACGAATGTGACATTCAACGGCTCTTCCGAAATCAACGTGGCGATGCGGACGAATGGAAAGGGTGAGTTGAATGTGACGCTGGATGACGCAAACCTGGCTGCTGGCAGCAAGGTGACGGTGAATAATGCCGTTTCCGCTACCAATTTCACCGTGACAGAGGGAACTGCTGCTAAGCTGAATAACACGCTACAAGTATCCGGGGTGGTAGAACTCATGGCCGCAGCGAGCCTGGAACTGGGTGAGGTAGTTTCGCTTTCTGCCGGTGCGGGCAGCGCACAACTGAACACCGTAAGCCTGAATTCAACCGGAATACGCGGAACCGGAGATGCGTCTTCGCTGACCAATCTGCAGATGCAAAACCTGAGCGGCAGCTTTGCCGTGGCAGATGTGGCAATGCATGAGGTGGAGATAAGCGGCAGCAATTCCGCGCTGACTCTCAGCAACGTGAGTCTGGATGATTCCTGTACTATTGACCTTGGGTCAGCAGGAACGGTTACCTTTGATAATTCGACCCTGTGTCTCACGGTGCCGGAGTTGTCATGGGATGGTTCAGAGGTATTGTATATCGACTGCTCTGCCTTGTTGACCGGCAATGCCCTTGGCAACCTGTTGATTGATTTGAACCATTCCGTTGACGAAATAGTAAACCTGGGCTACCAGACAGTGGCCGTTGATTTCGGGGCAAATGTGAATACTACTAACCTGAACCTGAATCTTTCCCAAGCGCAATTCACAGGTTTTATGGGTAGCATTGCCCAGTTTAATCTGGTTCCCGAACCTGCTACGGCAACATTGGGACTTAGCGCTCTTTTGCTGCTGTGCGCCCGCCGCAGGAGAAAATAAGCCTGAAATTACGGCAGCGGCTAAGACTTCAGCCCCTGATTCCGGAAAGGAATCAGGGGCTGTTTCGTAGTTCGTTCACCGTCAATACCAATTTGCAAAAACCCAAGGTTAACCACGCCTCCGCTGTTCATCCGGAGCAGCCGGATATCGCTTGCGTGGCCATTGCTGCCGGAAGGCAGAGGCGGCTGAGTATCCCCCATGGAGCAGTCTTCCACAACCTGGCGGGCATGAAGAAAACCAACCGTCTCTATCGTGAAAACTCACGCGGAGCGCCTGTTTGACTACCTGACAGGCAATGGCGGTGAGCACTGGGACGCCGCAAGGATCTGCCCTTGCCGTGAGCCGCCGGAGGCTCAATACACGCGGGGAAGACGCGGGCCCAGACCGGTAAAGATTTCCCAGACAATGGTGCCGGCTTTCTCTGCCACTTCTGTCACGGGAATGTGGGAACCGAACAGCTCCACTTCATCGCCGGATTGCACACCAGGTACCTCCGTGACATCGGCCATGATCTGATCCATCGTCACACGCCCCAGCATGGGGCAATACTGGCCGTTGATATAGACACGCGCGCCCTTATTGGAAATCTGACGGTTCCAGCCATCGGCATAGCCGATACCGATAGTCGCCACGCGGGTGGGACGATTGGTGATATGGGTGCGGCCGTAGGAAACCCCGTGCCCCGTGGGCAGCTCGCGCACCAGGGTCACGCGGGCATGCAGGCTGAGCGTGGTGCGCAGCACACCATCGTATATCGAAGCCATGGGAGCCACCCCATACAGCAACAGCCCCGGGCGCGCCAGATTTGCCACAGGCACCTCATAACCCAGTTCCCCGGCACTGGCGGCAATGTGGCGGTAGCGCAGGTCAAAATGCTGCTGCAACGTGCCGGCGCAATCCGCAAAAAGCCCGATTTCATTCTGCGTGAAGGGCACATCCTCATCTGCCGAGGGGAAGTGGGACATGATGCCCTCTATCCGCAGATTGGGCATATTCTTCAACTGTGCAGCGGCCTCACCCAGCTGGTCGGGCAGGAAACCCTCGCGCCCCATGCCGGTATCCACCGCCACATGCAAGGCAAATTCCTTATCCAGAGCAGCCGCCAGGCTCTGGAAGTGGGCGGCTTCCTCCACCGTGGAGATGGTGCAGCACCAGTTATTCTGCACAATTTCCTCACGCTCTTCCGGGAAAGTAGGCCCCAGGATGAACGGGGTAGTGCGCACCCCGGCGCGCAGCAGACGGCGGGCCTCACCCACATTCGCCACGCCGAAGAACGAAATTCCATGATTATCGAGCCGGCGTGCCACCGGCTCCAGGCCGTGACCGTAAGCCCCGGCCTTGATAACCGGCATGAGCTCCGTATCCGGCAAAGCCTGACGGGCGATATCCAGATTATGGGCGATGGCTTCCAGATTCACACAGGCCCACGCGCGCGCTGCACTCTCACTGCTCATGGCTACGACTCTATCACTTCCCCGGTGAGGTGTCAACCGCAAAGCCCTGGAGACAGCATTTGAAGTATGAGATACGAAGTGCGAAGTTCCGCGGGTGTTCACCCGCACTTATTTCCTTCGTACCTCCCACCTCGCATCTCGTCCTTTTGGCGGAACGCCAAACCCCGATTTATCGGGTTACTCAATCCCGAAATCGAGGTCCTCTGCCCCATCGGCAAAGAGCTCGTAGGCAATGGAATCCACAATCTCCACCTCGGCAAACTCACCCACTGGCAGGGCGGGATCCACATGGATGGAGCCATCCACATCCGGCGCATCCCAGGGACCGCGGGCAATACCGGGGGCATCCACCAGCACCCGCATGCGGGTTCCCACACTCTCCTGACCAATCTCATCGGCAATGCCGGCCAGAAGCATGGAAAGCTCATTACTGCGGCGCTTTTTAGTAGCATGATGCACCTGGTTTTTCATCTTGGCCGCCAGGGAACCTTCCTCTCGGGAATAGGGGAACACCCCGGCGCGCTCAAAGCGGAATTCCTTGATGAATTCCCGCAGCTCAGCGTGGTCTTCCTCTGTTTCTCCAGGCAGGCCGGAAATGAACGTGGTACGCAGGCCGATACCCGGTACTGCAGCGCGGATGTTGCGAATCAGATTACGGATGTAATCGCCATCGGTCTTGCGGCGCATGCTGTCCAGAATACCATCGGCAATATGCTGCAGGGGAATATCCACATACTTCACCACTTTATCGCACTGGGCAAAAGTGTCGATGAGTTCCTGGCTCCAGTGAGCGGGGTGCGTGTAAAGCACGCGAATCCAGAAATCTCCGGGAATATCATTCAGCTCGCGCAGCAGGCTGGCCAGCGATTCCCCGCGGGAAGAATCCACCCCGGCGGTCTTGCTGCCTCGCTTTTCCCATTTATCCATGCCGTAGTAGGTGGTATCCTGGGCAATGAGGTTGATTTCCCTGGCCCCCTGCTTCACCCAGTGCTGCACTTCTTTCACGATATTGGCCTGCGGGCGGCTGCGGTGACCGCCACGAATGCGGGGAATGACGCAATAGGCGCAGGCATGGTTGCAGCCTTCGGCAATTTTCACGTAGGCATAGTGCGAGGGTGAGATAAGCTTGCGCGGCACCCCCCAGTCCGGCAGGTAGGTGGATACCCTGGTGGTGTATATCTTCTGAGCAGTGCCATTCAGGCAGGCGGTGGCAATTTCAGCCACACGGCTAATTTCATCCACCCCCATGAAGCAGGCCACCTCCGGCATTTCCTTAGCGAGCTCCTGTGCATAGCGCTGGGAAAGGCAACCCGCCACAATAATCTGCTGCTCAGCCGGCGCATCCCCCGCCTCGCGGGTACGCACCGCATCGAAAATGGTGTTGATGGCTTCCTCCTTGGCGGGGTCAATGAACCCGCAGGTATTGATGATAAGGATATCGGCCTCCCCCGGCTCTACCTGGCGGAACCCGGCATCCAGCATGCAACCCACCATGTGTTCGGAATCCACCTGGTTCTTGGCACAGCCCAGGGATATAAGAGCGAAGGAAGCGTTCATGCGGCGATTATAGCGGCGCAGATGCAGGAATTCAAGGTTTTTCAGGAGCAAAACTGCCCTCAGTACAGCGCAGCCAGATGGGGGCAAACATACGCAGCTTGCCGGATTCCAGCTTAACACCCTGCTCTGCCGGAGCAGATGCAGGCAAGCCCTGCCCAATCAGCATATCGCCCAGCCACAGGTAATAACCCTGCGGTTTGTTCTGGGCAGCATCGCCCGGATGCCAGGCCACGCGCAGCGGCTTGACTCCCTCTGCAAATGACCGGGCGCAGTACAGCGGCCGCTCTCCCCAGCATATGCTGGTGGGGGTGATGCGCACGGTGCCACTGCCCTGGGCATCGCTCACGGTCAGCTCCACGGCACCGCTCCCTTTGCGGCTGTTCTTCCTTGTGCCTTTGATAGCGAATTTCAGCTCCACGCTATAGCCTTTCGTACGGTCAAAAAGCGGCTCATGCTCCAGCGACTGAGGCGATTTCACCTTGCTCTTCTTCACCAGGCTCTGCCAGGAATCCGATGCCGCGCGCGGCAGCCCGGCCGTGCGTCCCGGCAGCCCCATGGCGCGGGCCAGATTACCGGCAATGATGAGCGAGCCCTGCTCATTCGGGTGCAGGCCATCACGACCCGGACGGTTCGACATGGAATCCGGCCAGCTGAAAGGCACGGCGTGGTCATAATCCACCATACCCACATTCACATCCACAAAGCGCAGCTTCTTATCATGAGCCTTGGCATAGCGGCTCACCCAATCCTTCAGCAAGCCGTTATACTGCTGCACCGCCAGGTGGCGATCCGGCTCGTTGTTGTTGGAGTGATTCCCCCAGCACGGCACGGCCATCACGTAGAGCACATCGGACTCCTCCTTGAGCAAATCGGCTGCAATGCGCCCCATATTACCCCACTCGCGGCCGGGTTTCCAGCTGTATTTACCCCCGCCCTGGCTCACCTTGCCTCCCAGCAGATTCTGCATCTTCTGCGCGAACTCCTGCGGCGAATACCCGCGGTCGGATAGCAAATCGTTTGTCCCCATCAGGCAGCACCAGGTATCGCAGTTGAACGATGCCGCAGCCGATTTCGTGGAATGTCCGCCGTAGTTCACACCGCTCATGCCGGCATTGGAGCCGGAAATGATGTTATGTGTGCGCCCGGACGACTGCGCCAGATGCACATTCGGGAAACTGACCCCGGCATACGAATCCCCCGCATCGGAGGTAGACAGCCTGGTGTAGCCGGGGGTGTAACCGCTGCGCGGCCCCACGATTTCCGCTTCCACCCCGTTATCCACCAGGGTCTTGAAAAGCTGCCAGCGCCAGGTCTGGTCATTCACCCCATGCGTGATGGAGTCGCCACAGAACATGATACGGCCCAATGAGTCATCGCTGCTCTTTTCCCGAGCCTTGGAATAATCCTCCGGGGCCTTATAGCCACTTGTATCCAGGGTGGAAGCAGCCTTGATGCCCACTGCGGTCACATAATTGGTATTCACCGTGTATGCATGCGTGGTATCAAAGGGAAGCTGGGTCTTCAGGTTGGGGGCATTGAGAAGCACCTCTCCCCGGCAGCTCACCGTCACGCCCCTGGCCGGAGCCACATCCAGCTGCAATGTCACCTTGCCATCCCGGGCCAGAGATTTCAGCTTTTCATAAGTCACTACACCATCTTTTTCCCAGGGCTGGTCACCCCAGTAACAGGTAAGATGCTTTGCTGTATCAGCCAGGCCATATACCAGCTTGCGGCCGTTCGGCATGCTCATCTCCCAGGTTACCATGGGGCCCTGCTTGTAGTCATTGGAAGCCAGATAACTCTCTAACGAAGCCATGTCCAGCGTCACTTCCAGCCGGGTGGTGGCCGCGGCTTTCAGTACGAAACGCCCGTCACCAGCATATATCACCCGGTTCTGCTCATCGCAGAAGCGGTCCTTCAGATTAGAATAATCGGCAGCACCGGCATGCAGCGCCAGCGCCAACAACAGGCTGGTGGTCAGTGATTTCATGGTCATCGGTCTGTAGTGTTATGGTTCGGGATTAAAATAATAGCCCACGCCGCGCTCTGTCGCCACACAGGCAGCGTAATCGCCCAGTTTCTGGCGCAGGCGTTTCACATGCGTGTCCAGCGCGCGGCTCTGCGTCGTATCAGCATAGCCGAACAGGATATTCTGCAGCTCATAGCGGTCCTGAACCCTGCCGGGGCGCTCCATCAGGTAGGCCAGTAATTTGAACTCTGCCGTGGTTAAATCCAGCGATTCTCCCGCCAGGGTCGCCCGCAGGGTGTTCTTATCCAGCACCAGCTCGCCAGCACGCACCACCAGCTGCGCCGCGCCCGCGTTCGCACGCGCCAGCACATTGCGCACACGCAGCACAAGCTCCTTGGGGCTGAATGGCTTGCTTACATAATCATCCGCCCCCAGAGAAAGCCCCTCCAGGCGGTCATCGAGCGCCCCGCGCGCAGTCAGGAAAATTACGGGAATGCTGCGCGTCATCTCATGCTCCTTCATCTGCCGGAAAATCTGCATGCCATCAATGCCCGGCAGCATCACGTCCAGAATCACCAGATCCGGGTGCAGCCGCACAATCTGTTCCCAGCCCTCGGTACCGTGGTGCACCAGTGTGCACGCCCAGCCCTGGCGCTCCAGATTGAACGCCACAAGCTCGGCAATATCCACGTCATCCTCGACTACCAGAATGTGCATACCCTAGTACTTTACCATAATTTAACCAGGATAGAAGCTTTTTTTTCGCAGAGCGGCGAAAAATCGGGTAGTCCGGTGCTTTCAGAAAGCCTCTTCCAGAATGCCGCGCACCTCCTCAACAGTGAGATCCGGCTTATAGCCACCACGCAGCAGGAAAGTACCTTCGGCAATACCATCGAGCATTTCCGGGGTGGTACCCAGTTCACGCAGCGAGAGCACCAGCCCGATTTCCTGCATCCAGGCCCGCATGGCATCCAACCCGGCCAGGGCTACTTCCTCTTCCGATTTACCGGCAGGGTTCACCCCCCACACCACCTGGGCAAACCGCGCAAATTTAGGCAGGCCATAAGGCAGAATGTGGTGGAAATACGGCAGCGTGACCGCCGCAAGGGTCATGCCATGCGTGGCATCCGTGAACGCGCCCACCGACTGCCCCATCATGTGCACCATCCAATCGGTCGTCTTACCCTTGGCAATGAGGGTATTGAGCGCCCAAGTGGCAGTCCACATGATATTGCTGCGGGCTTCATAATCCAGCGGATTCTTCGCGGCAATGCGGCTGCTGTGCACCAGGGAGCGCATCAGCCCCTCGGCGATATAGTCGCTTGTATTGTCATCGGTGCCGGAAAGGTACTGCTCCAGAATGTGCGACATCACATCGAAACACCCGGCCACCATCTGGTAATGCGGCAGCGTGAGCGTAAGCTCCGGGTTCAGAATGGAGAAACGGGGGAACACGGCATCCCCGAACACACGGCCGATCTTGCGCTTTGCGGCATGGTTCGTAATCACCGAGCCGCCGTTCATCTCGCTGCCGGTGCCAGCCATGGTCAGCACACAACCCACCGGGATGATGGCATTATCCACCGGTTCCATGCGCACGTAGTATTTTTCCCAGGCATCGGCATCGCAATAAGCCGCCACGGAAACACCCTTGGCGTAGTCACACACCGAGCCGCCACCCACGGCCAGGATGAGGTCCACCTTATTCTCGCGAGCCAGGCGGGCACCTTCGCGCAGCTTTTCCACCGTGGGGTTAGGCATTACCCCCGGGTCTTCCACAATTGTCTTTCCCGCTTCTGTCAGAATAGCCACCACCTTGTCGTACAAGCCGCTCTTCTTAATGGATGCCTTGCCGTAGGAAAGCATCACCACCGGGCCATAGTTTGCCAGTTCGCCTGCCAGACGCTCCAGTGAGTCCCCGCCAAAATGCACCCGGGTCGGGTTGGAATAAGTAAAGGTTCCGTTCATACTGTCGCTATTCTACACGCATGCCCGGCCGTTGGCAAGAAGATAGAACAAGGTACAAGACGGGAAGTTTGAAACAACCCGTAATTCCAAATTCATCTACATGGTCTTGGCAAGGACGCGGTTTTCTGGTATGGTGGTGTCATGGTAAGCTGGAATATCGTGCTGGGTCTGATGGTGATGGCATTCGCCCTGCCCTTCATCTTTCTGGGGGGCAAGATGAAGCTCATCCGCCGCCGCGCCAGCGAGGAACACAACGAAGTAAAGCAACTGCGCGGAATTCTGGCCGAGCTGGAAGAACACGTGCGGCGCGACCAGTCGCTTTTTCTGGAGGCCCTGGGGGTGCCGTTCCTGCTCATGCGCCCCTCCGGCCGGGTGGTGATGGCCAACCAGAAGGCTGCCCATTTGTTCGGCATGGCCACCATGACCAATGTGAACCTGCTGCGCCTGCTGCCGGAAAGTGAATTGCGCCAGGTCATCCAGCAGGCAGTCGATTCCACTGAAAAGGTGCGGGCCATGGTGCAAGTGCCCCGCCCGGAGGGGGAGCGCGTGTACCGGGTTACCGCCACGCACCTGGCCACGCGCGAGAAGCACATCGGCATCGTATTCCTGGACATGACCGAAGAGCACCGCACCCAGGTCATCCGGCGCGATTTCGTGGCCAATGCCTCGCACGAGCTGCGCACGCCGCTCACCCTTATTCTGGGCTATCTGGAAACCCTGCTGGATGACCCGGAAGCCCTCAACGACCGCGAGCTGAGTGAACGCTCGCTGGGCATCATGCGCCGCCACGCCGACCGCATGGCGCGGCTGGTGGCCGATATGCTGATGCTCTCGCGCGTGGAAACCCCGGATTCCGGCTACCTGAAATGCGAACACTTTGACCTGGCGCAACTGGCAGAGGATGTGCGGCTGCGACTGGAAAATCTGGCCTCCGCCCAGCAGGCGCAGGTAGCATTAGACATTGAACCGCATCCCTTTGACATGCAGGGCGACAGCTTCTACTGGTCTCAGGTTCTGTTCAACCTGATGGAAAACGCCCTGAAGAACAACCCCTCTCCCGGTCTGCAACTGCGGGTAAGCGCCGGGCTCGCGGCCGATGGTACCCGCCACATCTGCGTGGAGGACAACGGCGTGGGTATCGGGGCTGATTCCCTGCCCTACATTTTCAACCGCTTCTACAGGGCAGACAAGACCGGCCGCATCAAAGGCACCGGGCTGGGGCTGGCCATTGTGAAGCATGCAGTGGAAGCCCACGGCGGCAGCATCCGCGCCGAAAGCGAACCCGGAGTCCGCACTGCCTTCATCATCACCCTCCCCCCCGACTGCTGCTGATGATGTTCATGAAAGCCACCCTCGTGCTTGGCTGTGGGCTGTTCGCCTATGTACTGCTGAGCCTGATTCGCCCGCTGCCGCTGCGCTGGTGGTGGAAAGCGCTGCTTTGCCTGCCGCTGGGGGCGGTGGCGTTCAAATTCCAGCTTCTGTATGGCATCTGGGGCGGCCATTTCTTCCGTCCGGCGGTACCCGTATGGCTGGAGCTGGGGAGCAACTGGCTGTTCATGGCACTGCTGATACTGGTCCCCTTGCTTCTGGTGCTGGATATAGGGAGGCTTCCTGTGTGGCTCTGCCTGCGCAAGCGCCTGCCGCAGTGGCGCAGGCTGAACAACTGGCTGAATCTGGCCCTGCTGCTCCTGGTTCTGCTCACCACCGCACGCGGCATGTGGAATGCCTTTGCCCTGCCTGAAGTGCGCGAAATCACCATCCACCTGCCCCAACTGCAAGCCCCGGTGCGCCTGGCCATGCTCACCGATTTACACGCCGACCGCCACAAACAAGCTCCCTTTTTCCGCGAGGTAGTGGCCCGCACCAATGCGCTGCAGGCCGATGCCGTGGTGATTACCGGTGATTTTGAAGATGGAGCCCTGAACGAGCTCGCCCCGGCGCTGGCTCCACTGCGCGAGCTGCGCTCCCGCTGGGGCACCTTTGCCGTGCATGGCAACCACGATTATTTCAGCAATCATGCTGCCTGGGAACACTACCTGAGCAGCCTGGGCATCCGATTCCTGAACAACGAACACTGCCTGCCCGGCGGGGGTGCCATTGTGCTGGCAGGCGTGACCGACCCCGCAGCGGTGCGCGATTCCTCCCAGCTACCCAGTGTCAGGAAAGCCCTGGCCGGAGCCCCGGGCGGCAAGCCCGTCATCCTGCTTTCCCACCAGCCCAGGCTGGTTCCGGCTGCTGTGCGTTACGGAGTGGCGCTGCAACTTTCCGGTCATACCCACGGCGGCCACGCCCCGGGGTTACGCCAACTCATTGCCCTCTTCAACGAAGGACTGGCCCAAGGGCTTAACCGAGTCGGGAATACGCAGATCTATATCTCCAACGGTACCTCCCTGTGGTCAGGCTTCCCGCTGCGCCTCTTCACCCCGGCAGAAATCACCCTCATCCACCTGCTGCCGTAAGCTACCCTGCAACCTGATCATTCTCTCTGATAACACTAAAAAAGCCCCGCCGGGAATCGGCAGGGCTTTTGAAATGTAAAGGAGTATCGCGTACTTAACCGCGGCGGGCGGTTTACTTGGCGCGGTAGTACTGGTAGTGTACGCGCTCGTCGATGGCAAGAGCCTCGCGGGCCGTGCGAATCACGGAGGGCTCAGCGTCGAACTGGAACAGCATGTACTGACCGTGCGTCAGGTGGTTAGACTCATAAGCGAATTCACGACGACCCACATTCGTGGTGCCGGTCACCTTGGCGCCTGCAGCCTCGAGCTTCTCCGTCATGGCGGCGGTCAGCTCATCGAGGGTGGCAGAACCCTTCATGTTCAGAACGATCAGTGCTTCGTACTTTCTCATAGCTTTTTTAAATGTAAGATCTCTTGCTTTCGCAAATGCGGTGGCAGATGATGCACCTTTTTTACAAAGAAATCAAGCCTAAAGTGAGATTAAGGCTAAAATTTCTGCTTAAAGAGCCTTAAATTCAGATAAGTTTGAGGCGTACGAGGTCCTGAGTATCGATAAGACCCACCGGTTTGCCATCGGAATCGAGCACCACGAGGTCATCGATGCGACGGTCTCGCAGAGCCTTGACTGCCACAATGGCGAGCTTGTCGGCTTCCACATAGACGGGGTTTTGGGTCATGATGTCGCGCACAGGATTCGTGCCGCAGGAGGGATCCTTCTGGTAGGCACGGGCAAAGTCGCCATGAGTGAAGACACCGGCCAGAGAGCCGTCCTCATGCACCAGAATGCAGGCACCCACGCGGGCGGTGGACATGGCAATAATGCAGTCCATAATGGTGGAGGATTCCGGCAGCTTGGCGAATTCTGTACGCATGATATCACTGATGCGGGTGAGCAGAGCACGCCCCAGGGAGCCACCGGGATGGCTGCGGGCAAAGTCTTCCTTGGTGAAATTCTGAGCTTCCAGCAGGGCCATGGCCAGGGCATCGCCCATGACCAGCATGGCGGTGGAGGAGGACGTGGGAGCCAGGTTCAGCGGGTCGGCCTCGCGCTCCACGTGGGTATTGAGCACCACATCAGAAAGCTGGGCAAGCGTGGAGTTGGGCTTGCCGGTCATGCCGATGATGGAGATATCGAAGCGCTTCAGGAAAGGCATGAGGGTGAGGAGCTCGGCGGTCTCGCCGGAGTAGGACATAGCGATGCAGGCATCGCCATCCTGCACAATACCCAGGTCGCCATGCAGAGCGTTCATGGTATCAAGCACCACGGAGGGAGCCCCGGTGGAAGTGAGGGTGGCAGCAATCTTATCGCCGATAAGGCCGCTCTTACCCACACCCACAATGATAATCTTGTGGCCGGAGTTAATAGCCTTGCGCATGGCTTCCACTGCTTCATCGAAGGAGTTATCCAGTTCGTCGCCAATAATCTTGAGAGCGTCGATTTCGTCCTCGAATACCTTTTTACCGCGAATGATGTGGCTGATCATAATAGTTAAAAAACTGTTTTAGTGGTCACATTCTAGCATACACGCGCTATGTCTGCAATAAAAAACCGCCGTGGAGAACCTCCACGGTGGCAGAAAAGAGGATTTTGTGTACAAAAATCAGTTATTCACACGGCCCAGGTAGGTACCATCTTCCGTTTTCACGGAGATACGCTGACCAGCAGTGATGAACAGGGGCACCTGCACCACGAGGCCCGTGGTCATGGTAGCACTCTTGTACACGTTATTGGCAGAGTTGCCCTTCACGCCTTCGGGAGCCTCGGCCACTTCCATGGTGATAGCGGCGGGCAGCTCAATGGAGCACACGATTTCATCAGTAAAGAGCAGCACATACACATTACCCTCGATGAGGTAATCCTTCACGGGTTCCACGATATCCTCGCCCACGCATACATCCTCGTAGGTCTCGGTGTTCAGGAAGTGGTAGCCCATGCCGTCCACGTAGGAGAATTCCATCTCCTCGCGGCTGAGCATCACGCCTTCAAGGAAGTCGTTGGAGGTAAGGCGCAGATTGTAGTCTTTGCCGGTTGCGATGCTGCGGATGGTCATCTGCACGTAGGAGGCCATGCGGGGGGGAGTCTTGAGCTGGCTCTCACGCACAACGCAGATATCGCCGTTGTAGTTCACGGCGTGACCTTTGCGAAGCTGAATAACGGGAACTTTTGCCATAACGCGCGGAGATTAGCAGACCGCCCCCTGATAGTCAAGCTTTTTCTCTCAGAAAGCACGCACGCCTTTTCTGAATCACAGATTGCACGGGCACACCTGCCCGCCTTTCTCTTAGTTACAGGACTTTTTCATGGTTCCATCTTGCGCTGGGTGATGCTGCAGGAGCGGGGCTGGCCGCCGCGTTTGCGGGCGCGTTTGAGCTCCAGCTGGCGTGGACTGGGAGCTCCGTTGATGCGGTGATCCAGTTCTTCACAGAGCGTGCGGCGGGCCAGGTAACGATTGATTTCCCGCTCCCGCTCACAGTGGCAGCGGATGACAATGCCGCTGGGCACATGGGTCAGATACACGCAATTATTCGTCTTGTTCACCTTCTGCCCGCCCTTGCCGCTGCCGCGCACAAACTTCTCCTCCAGGTCATTCCTGTGCACGCCAAGGCGCAACATCATCTCCTGGAGCTTCTGTAATTTTTCGGGAGAAACCGGCATGGCTGTATCCTAGGCAAAGAAGATGCGGGAAGCAAGATAAATTTCTGACCAACAGTCCCCACTGAAATAAATACATTGAAAAACGCCAGCATAACTGGTATCATCCAGCAGTCATCGGGATAAATTATGAACCCACTCACTAACCATACTCTGATTCTCTCTATACTGGCAGCCAGTGTGCTGAACCTGGCAGTTCCGGCACAGGCGGCGCCCTGGGATAAATTGAAGAACGCCATCTCTGAAAAAATTTCTAAAAAGGAGACTGATTTAACCAAGGAGGAACTCTGGGTTCAACGTGAGTTGAAAGAGTTTGCGGCGCTCAATTCCATGTACACCAAATCCGGCAACGCCGAAGCTCATGAAAAAGCACAAGAACGCACAGAAACGCTCATCCGCCAGCTCAGAGGCGTATACACTTTCATCAAAACAAAAAAGGAAAAGAATTCCCGGAAAAAGAAGCAGGAAGTAACACTGGAAAGTCTGAAGCCATACCATGTGGCCCACCAGGCCCAACGCATGGAAATTTACAAGAATTTCCTGCGTGCCAGCCGGAAGTTCATCAAAAAATCCCGAACCGACATGATGAGGGTTCAGCCCATCAGCTGCATCCTCAGAACCCACCTCTACACCGATTTCGACAAAGCCCCGGCCCGCGCCATCACCAAAGCGGAAGCCTTGAAGATATGGGGGCAGAAAGAAGTGAACGACCTGGATCGCCTGCTGGATTTCTATCCGGATTGCAAGGATGAGGGTGTATTAATTGAGGCCCTGGCCCTCACGGAACGCATTCTGGATTCCTACGCCCCCATGTACCCGGAAATCCAGAAATTGATTCCCTACCGCACCTACGATTCTGTGAAAAACGTTTTCGGAGTGGAGCTGGAAACGAAAGATTTGGCAAGCGCTCATGAAAATTTAAAAAGCTCCAGAGCCGCGTTGTACAGGAAATTCCTGGAGAACAAGAATATATTCAATCGCTATGCTCCCATGTATGCCGATTACCTGAAGGCCATTGAAATCATTCTGGTGACCCACCAGGAGGATGTGGCGGCAGCGGAACGTGGCAAATTCACACGCCAGCGAGCCCAGCGCTTTGGTATATAATCAATGAAATAAAAGTCTATACAGCCATCCTATCCAGGCCTCCAGTAACAGCAGTCTAAAGAATAATCCTCACCATCTCAACTATTCTGTTCAGTCATGACCATCTTCACCCACCATCTCAACCTGAATCTGCTCCTGTGCATCGGGCTATTCCTCCTTGTCCCCGTTCAAGCCAGTGAGGATAAAGCCGCAGAGGATCCGGAAAAAGCAGCCCTGGAATTAAAGAAGAAAAAGGAAAATGCCGTGAAGAAGTTTGCCAACGAAGAACTCAAGGATTTCCAACGTCTCGTCACACTTCTCAGAGGATTCCGCAACAAAAACGATGTCGAGAAGCTCGACAAGGCATCCCGCAAGATTGAACAGAAGTACAAACCGCTATACGGCAGCAGCGGCTACGGTAATTCGTATGAAGGCGGCTCCATCAAATATGAAGGATTTGATATTACTCTTGCAGATCTAGAGCCTGCACACCGCAGAATGGCAGCCAAGCGGCGATCCCTGTACAAGAAATATCTGGAAGCTCACCGGCATTTTCGCATCAAGAAGTACGATGTCGGCACATACGAGGATTTCTCCTCCATCACGGATGCAACATACTGGGCACGTCGCGTACTGACGATTCACCAGACTGAAGAAGCCCAGCACGAATACAAAAAATACAGAAAGCGCCACGGCTTTTATTATTGATACACCCTGCAACTGGCAGCACCCTGAATTTTAGTAGAAATTTCTTGACATTGCATGCATGTAGGGCTAAGCTTCAGATACCATGAGTCAAGATGCAACCTGCAACGTCATCTGCCTGAAGTGGGGTACCCGCTATCCCGCCTCGTACACGAATACCCTTTACCGTTCTGTAAAAAAACACCTTCATCGGCCCTTCCGTTTTGTCTGTGTAACAGACGATCCTACCGGACTTGATGAAGGCATTGATGCTCAGCCATTCCCCCCCAATCCTGGCTACGCCCGGGCAAAGGACTGGCCAGGTATTTTCTCCAAGCTCGCCATCACTCAGGATGGTTTTGCTGATTTGAAAGGCCCCACTCTTTTCCTGGATGTCGATGTAGTCATCATGGATGATATTGACTGCTTCTTTGATTACAAGCCGGGAGAGAACTGCATCATCCACAACTGGATTGAATGGCATAAGACCATTTTCCGCAAGCGCCCCAACATCGGCAACTCCTCTATCTTCCGTTTCGAAGCAGGCAAATCCGGTTACATCTACGAAACCTTTATCAAGGAATTCGACCGCGCACATGACAAGAGCCAGTTCCCGACAGAACAGGCTTTCCTCACCTATGCCATGGTCAAGGTCAACTGGTGGCCGTATGATTGGGCTCAGAGTTACAAGCGCTGCTGCCGCCCTATCTTCCCGCTCAACCTGTTCGTAGCCCCCAAACCGCCGAAAACCAGGATTCTGGTATTCCACGGCAACCCGGATCCGGACCAGGCAGTTGTCGGGTTCGATGACGGCAAGGCACACCACAAGGTGCTCCCCGCACCTTGGATAGAAGATTACTGGAAGCTTGATAATTAAAGGCATGGATAATCCCAACATCCTCTATCTCGCCATCAACCTGCCGTGGTCTACAGAACGCAGGGAACATATGGCGCAGCAAGCAGCCGAACACGGCATCGATATCCAGATTATCGAAGCTGTAGCTGGTGCCACGCTTACTGATGAGCAGAAGGCCATGTACGACAGCCGCAAACGCGAATCGATGTATGTGCGGCACTTGACTCCGAATGAGCAGGCTTGCGTACACAGTCATCGCAAAGCGCTTCAGACATTCCTTGCCTCATCGGCAGATTACGGGGTTGTGCTGGAAGACGACTCCACGCTGGAGAATGGATTCGTGCAGGGGCTGATGTATCTGATAAAGGAGATTCCCGGCTGGGAATGTTGTAAGCTGTACACGGAACCCTCCAAACTCTATCCTCTTTGCCCCCCGATTCCCAATGCCCCTGTTCAGCCGGTTATGCCAAAGAAGATTCCGTGGGGCTCGGTAGCCTACATCTATTCCCGATCAGCCGCGGAAAAGATTATGGCACGTTTTAACACATTCTGGCTGGGAGCAGATACTCAGCTGGTGGAGATGATGTTTGCAGCAAAGGTTGCGCTTATCGGCATCACACCCAACCTGGTCGGAACCCTGTATGCTCACAATGAACAGAGTGATATTGATGCAGATGTCAAGCGCACCAAGACACCAGCCCACTATCTGAAGCGCTCTGCATGGCAATACCTCAAATACCGGGCAAGTGTTGTGAAGAGGGCTATCGGCAAATGGCGCGCCCGAGTGCGCATGCAGAGGATTTTCTCTAAGACATTGGCCAAATAACACATTATTAAGAATTTCTCATCATGCTGAAACTTGAACGAATCATCAATATGGGAGCCAGACGGCTCTGTCTTTATCACCCGGAGAATCCCACAAAATGCGTAAAAGTTGCCATGCACTACAAGAACGTGTGGCAACTGAAAAACGAACTCCTTGGTTATAAAAAGACGAAAGATCTTCTCAAGGATTATCTCCCGGAATATGAGGAAGAACTGGTTGAGACAAATCTTGGACCTGGATTAGTCTGCGAACTGGTCTGTAACGATGACGGAACCGTCTCACGCTGGCTGGTAGACAATCTGAGGAACAAAAGCATCAGTCAGGACATCGTAGATCAAATCAAACGATACGCAGATATTGTTATTTCCAACAACATTCCGCTCTACGACCCGAATCCCTGCAATTTCCTGGTTCAAATCAAGAACGGGAAAGAACGGATCGTCTTTTCAGACATGAAAAGCTACAATGATTACAAACCCTGGGTGTACCTCCACCTCGAGAAAGTAATACCTGCGCTCAATCGAAGAATCCTTAAACGGAGGCTTGCAAAACTTCTCGCAACAGTCGAACGCGTTTACCAGACAAGTAATAAGTAGACGCAGACTTCAAGTTTTCCTTAAGATAGAAAGCAGAAGCCGGTGGGTCACCCCCACCGGCTTCTGCTTTCTATCCTTACACCACGTCAGATAAACGTGCGGATAACGGCCTTATCGCGCAGGCGATCCACCCACTGGCGGTAGCGGCGCTCGCTCTTCTTGCGGCGCACGGCATCATCCACCTTCTGCTTGATTTCCGGCTTGCTCAGGGAAGGAGCAGCAGCCAGTTTCTTGCCGTGAACTTTCACAATGGTGAAACCGGCGGGGTCAAGGAGCGGCCCCACCAGCTGGCCGGGCTGGGCGGCAAACACCACATTGGCGAACTCCACAGCCAGTTCGTTGCGCTGCAGGGAGGGCCACCTGCCCCCCTCGCTGGCATAGGCATCGCGGGAGTGCTGGCGGGCAGCCTCATCAAACGCAATCTTACCCTTTTCCAAATCCTCGCGCAGGCGCATGGCAAACTTGTAGCGTTCCTCCGGGGTCATCATGGGGTCATCCGGGTCCACAGCGGGAATGAAAATCTTGCTGTAGGTGATGCGGTCTTTCAGAATATCGCGGTATTCAGAGCTGGTGTTCTTGTATTCCTCGGCAATTTCATCCGGGGTGGGGGGAATGCCGCGCTCATAGCGCATACCGCGCATGGCCGATACGGTGATTTCCTTGCGCACAGAATCGCGGTACTCGGTGTAATTCATGCCGCTCTTGCGCAGGTTTTCCAGGAATTCGCTGCGGTCGCCGTTGTACTGCACCAGGATGCGGCGGTTGATTTCCTCGTCCACCTGGTCTTCCTTGATGGAAAAGCCCTTGGTGGTGAAATCACTCAGCACCAGCTCGCGCTCCACCAGGTCATTGAGCACGGCTTTCTTGGCCGCCACCAGCTCAGAATTGAAACGAGGGCCCTGGCGCGGGTAAAGCATCATAAGCTCACGGAAATAGGGAGCCAGGCGGGCACGCACCTCACTGGAGGTAATGGGGCGGCCATTCACCGTGGCAGCAATGCGGTTCACCACAGCGGCATCTGCACTCTGGGTCACCCCTGCGGCCAGCACAGTCAGCAAAAGGATAGCGAAACGGCTTACAAGTTTCATATGCTGGGAGTATACTCCATGCTTCCGTAAGATGCAACATTCTTCTTTGTCACATACGGATTTTATGCTCGCCATAAAAAAGCGTGCATGGTAGAATGCCAGAGTTAAACAATCTCACACCCACACCAGTTATGGCAATCAAACTGTTCATTCCCGGTCCCACTGTAGTATCCGAAGACATTCTCAAGGAAATGTGCCTGCCGATGATCGGGCACCGCTCCAAGAAAGCCTCCGAAATCCAGAAGCGCATCTCTGACAACATGCAGAAAGTGCTCTTCACCGAAAACCGCATCCTGCTTTCCACCTCCTCCGGCTCCGGCCTCATGGAAGGCGCCATCCGCTCCTGCACCGCCAAGCGCGCCGCCGTGTTCTCCATCGGTGCTTTCGGCGACAAGTGGTTCAAGATGGCCAAGACCAACGGTATCCCGGCTGATAAGTTTGACAGTGTGATGGGCGAACCCACCACCGCCGAAATGGTGGATGCCGCACTCTCCACCGGCAAGTACGACGTGCTCACCGTCACCCACAACGAAACCTCCTCCGGCATCCAGAACCCGGTGGAAGAAATCGCTGAGGTCATGAAGAAGTACCCGGATGTGGTGTGGTGCGTGGATGCCGTCTCCTCCGCTGCCGGCTCGAAGATTGAGACCGACAAGCTGGGTATCGACGTGCTCATCACCTCCACCCAGAAGGCCCTTGCCCTGCCCCCCGGCCTGGCTATCTGCGCCATGAGTAAGAAGGCCTACGACCGCACCGCCGAGGTGGAAAACCGCGGTCTCTACTTCGACCTGCGCACCCTCTGGGACTTCATCGACAAGAAGAACTACCAGTACACCTCCACCCCCTGCCTCTCCCTCATGTATGCGCTCGACAAGCAGCTCCAGCACATCGTGAACGAAGAAGGCATCGAGAACCGCTTTGCCCGCCACGAGGAACTGGCCGCCTACACCCGCGCCTGGGCCGATGAGCACTTCGCCGTGTACCCCAACCGCAAGTACCTCTCCAAGACCCTCACCGTGATTGACTCCCGCCCCAAGGGCAGCGATGAGATGATTTCCATCCCCGAGCTCAACGCTTTCCTCGCCCCCCGCAATCTGCAGCTGGGCAATGGCTACGGCGGTCTGAAGGACAAGACTTTCCGCATTGCCCACATGGGCGAGCTCCAGATGGATGACATGAAGGAAATCACCTCCGCTGTAGAGGATTTCCTCAAGTCCAAGTAAAGCCACCTCTTTCACCACACAACCCCGGGCAGGAGGTGCACTTGCACCCCCTGCCCGTTTCCTTGGAATAACAATATGAAAAACCCGCAATTTATCCTGAACTACGACGTCATGTACTACGACACCGACTGCGGCGGCGTGGTGCACAACCTGGCCTACCTGCGCTGGGTCGAGGAATGCCGCACCAAGATGGCCCCGGATATCGGCATCGACTTCATCGGGCTCATCCGCGAAAACCGCCACCTGGTGCTGGTAAGCCACGAGGTGCACTACAAGCGCCCCGCGTTCATGGGAGATAAGATTGAAATCCACGCCTGGGTGGAAAAGGTGGAAAAATCGCGTTTCTGGTGCGTCTTTGAAATCCGCCGCGATGGCGGGCAGCAGGTCTGCGTGACCGTACGCCAGTGTCTGGCTCTGGTGCAGATGCCCCAGGGGCGGCCCCAGCGCATCCCCGAAGCCTGGTACAACAGCGCCGCCCCAGCCGAAGACCTTGCAGATTAATGCCTGGTCCCGCCTTTACCCCGACTACCCTGCCCCCCTGGCTGTACCGGCATGCCGCCCAGCTCCTACATTGCCATTGACCTCAAATCGTTCTATGCCTCCGTGGAGTGCATCGAGCGCGGACTCGACCCGCTCAATACCAACCTGGTGGTGGCAGATGAATCGCGCACAGACAAGACCATCTGCCTGGCGGTGACCCCGGCTCTCAAGAGCTACGGCGTGCCCGGGCGGCCCCGCTTGTTCGAGGTGCGCCAGAAAGTGCGGGAGGTGAATGCCACCCGCCAGTACTCCGCACGCGGGCGCAGGCTCACCGGAGCCTCGCACATCCACTCCGAGCTGCTGAGCAACCCGGCACTGGCGCTGGACTTCCTCATCGCGCCACCGCGCATGGCACACTACATGGAATACAGCACCCGCATCTACCAGGTCTATACCAGATACGTCTCGCCCGAGCACATCGTGGTGTATTCCATCGATGAAGTATTCATGGATGCCACCCCCTACCTGACCACCTACGGGTGCAGCGCCCACGAGCTCGCCCGCCGTATCATCCAGGATGTACTGCGCACCACCGGTATCACCGCCACGGCGGGTATCGGCACCAACCTGTACCTGGCCAAAGTGGCCATGGATATTGTGGCCAAGCACATCCCGGCAGATGCCGATGGCGTGCGCATTGCCGAGCTGGATGAAATGAGCTATCGCCGCCAGCTCTGGTGCCACCGTCCGCTCACCGATTTCTGGCGCGTGGGCCGGGGATATACGCGAAAGCTGGAGCAGCACGGACTCTACACCATGGGCGATATCGCCCGCCGCTCCCTGCAGAATGAAGAAACGCTCTACCGGCTCTTCGGCAAGAATGCAGAGCTGCTCATCGACCATGCCTGGGGCTGGGAACCCTGCACCATGGCCGATATCAAGCACTACCACCCGGAAAACCACAGTCTGGGCTCCGGCCAGGTGCTGCACGAGCCCTATCCCCCGGAAAAAGCCCGCCTGGTACTTCGCGAAATGGCCGATCTCCTCGCACTGGAACTCGTGGAAAAAGGCCTCGTGACCGATCAGATTGTCATCACGGTGGGCTATGATATCGAAAATCTCACCGACCCGGTGCGCCGCCGCCAATACCGCGGCCCCACCACCACCGATGCCTACGGGCGTGAAGTCCCGGCGCATTCGCACGGCTCGCAGAACCTCGGGCGCTTCACCTCCTCCACCCGCCTCATCCTGCAAGCCGTGGGGGCGCTGTCTGAAAAACTGGTGAATGATAACCTGCTGGTGCGCCGCCTGAATGTAGTGGCCAACCACGTGGTGCCGGAAACCGAAGCACCCCGGCCACACGAAGGGGACGGACAGCTCGACCTCTTCACCGATTACGAAGCCGAGCAGGCACGGCAGGAGGAAGAAGCCGCCCGGCTTGCCAGGGAACGCAAGATGCAGCAGGCCCTGCTGCGCATCCGCGGCAAGTTCGGCAAGAATGCCATCCTCCGCGGCATGAACCTGGAAGAGGGAGCCACCGCTCGCGACCGCAACTCACAGATTGGAGGGCATAAAGCATGAACCGCAAAGCAGAAGAACGATACGCAGATATCATCGGCCTGCCGCACCATGTCTCCACCCGCCACCCGCAGATGAGCATGGCCGACCGCGCAGCGCAGTTCTCGCCCTTTGCCGCGCTCACCGGGCACGATGCCGCCATTGCCGAAACCGCCCGCATCACCGATGAGCGGCCCCTGCTCGATGAATCCACCAAATGGGCCATCAGCGATCTTCTGCAACAAGCCGCCGCCACTCCTGATATACAGCTCCATATCACCTACTTCATCCCTGATCCCCGCAAATCCGGCGGTTCCTATGCCGAAACCTGCGGCTCCATCAAGCGGCTGGAACCCACCGGGCGTCTCATTCACCTGAGCGATGGCTCCCGCATCCCGATTGACGATGTGGTGGAAGTGGTGAGGGTGTAATCAGCAATCCCTCAGCATCTTCTCTGCCCCGGAAACCAGGTAGAGGGGAATATTCCATAGCCCGGAATTATATTCCAGCGGAGCCAATGATGAACGGAGGGAGACCGTTGGTTCATAACGGGCACGATAAGAAGCCAGACTGCGGGCTCGCAAGTTCACACCAGCCTTAACTTCTATTGGAATAACCTCATTCCCGGCCTGAGCCACAAAGTCGACCTCTGCCATTCCATTTTCCGGTTCCCAATAGGCAAGTTTCCAATCAGTGGAACTCAGCAGCTCCTGCAAGACAAACTGTTCCGTAAGAGCCCCCTTGAATTCCTCAAAAATGGCATTATTTTCTACCATACTGCGGCTATCCAATCTCGCCATAGCCCCAAGCAATCCACAGTCAATCCCGTAAAGTTTGAACGCATTGGGAGACTCATACGCAGCAAGGGGCACGCCTGGTTTGGATATGCGACGTACCCGGTGCAACAATCCACACAGAATCAGCCATTCCACCGCCATCTCATACTCGCGGGCCCGGGCTCCCTCGCCCAGGTACTTATAAACAAATTTCCGGTTCTCCCGAGCCAGCTGGATGGGAACCGAATTCCATACTGCATGAATCCGGGGCACATCCCGCGGTGCTGTGTACTTCGAAAAATCATTCTCATAGCCTTGGATAATCTGGAGCTGAACCCTCCTCACTTCCGAAAAGTCCCGGCTTCGTGCATAAATGGATACCACTTCGGGCATACCGCCCACATACAGGTATTCCTTGAGTCGGTTCACCAGTTTCCCGTGAATGACTCTCAACAGCTTCTCATTGGCGCTTTCCAAAATTTCGACCAGATTCCCCTCTCCAAGCGCTGCTAGAAATTCCCGAAAATTCAGCGGGTGTAAATGCAGAAAATCCACCTGCCCAACAGGAAACGACATCTGTCGCTGCCGCACCGCTACCCCCAGCAGACTACCAGCAGCCATAATGTGATATTGCGGCGCATTTTCCCGAAGAAACTTCAACGCATTGAGCGCTCTCTCACATTCCTGGATTTCATCCAATACCACCAGCGTATTTCCCGGCTCCACCGGCACGCCTGTCATTAGAGAAATAGCCTGCATCACCCCCTCCACATCGTACCCCCCCTCAAAAATGGATGCAGCATGTGGCGTATCCACGAAACTCAGATACGCCGTGTGCTGGTATTCACGCCGTCCGAACTCGCGCATAATCCAGGTTTTCCCAACCTGGCGGGCACCTTGTATGACGAGAGGCTTGCGCCATTCGCTCTGCTTCCAATGCTTTAATACATCCAACACATTGCGTTCCATATCATTGACCTCCTTTTTCTGAAAAGAGAATAATCAATTTCTCACATTTCGGCAAGATAAAAATGGCAATTTCTCACATTTTAGCAAGATAAAAATGGCAGTTTATCACATTTTAGCAAGATAATACCAAGAGAAATCATTTCAGAACCCTATCATCTGCCCCTTACGGGGCAGAGATAAGTTGCGCTCACGCGGAGATAAATTCGCGGGCGCTGCCCGCGAGCCGGGGTCAGATGCACACCTCACCGGAAAGGGGCTCGCCAGGGGCAAAGGTATGGGGCTGGGTGACCACCAGCTTGCTCACGTGCTTGAGGGAGGGCACGCCGAGTGCATCCAGCGATTCGACCAGCTTGTAGAGCTTGCCATCCAGCAGCACCACGGGGGCTACCCCGTTGCACTCGGGAGCCAGCTTCATGGCACCGGAGGCATCAATCTCCACCGCATCGGAACGCAGCAGGAGCAGATCCGAACAAGTCTTCACCGGGAAGAAACGGGAGCGCGGCACGCACACGGCACGGGCACCGGGGAAACACTGCAGCGCTGCCCCCATGGCGGTTTCCAGCTGGTAAACCTTCTGGGTGGAGGCATCACGCGGGTCCACGGTCTTGCTGTTGCAGATAACCGGCAAGGGCAACACGCCGCCATTGGCATCCAGCACGCTCCTGAGGGCATCCAGCCGGATCCAGAGGTTGTTGGTGTTGAAATAGCGGTGCTTCTCAATGTTCTGGAACTCCGGCACATCGGCCTCCGGGCACTGGGCCACCTCGCGCAGAACGGGCTGGCCATCGGCCTTGCGCGTAGCCAGGTGGCCGCCCTTCTTATCGGCCTCAGTGCGGCGGGTCACTTCCATCACGAAAGGAGCCCCGCTGCCGGCAAACCAGCGCAGGAAACGGGTATCGAGCTGAGCCCCCAGATTGTCAGAATTGGACACAAAGGCATACTTCACCCCGGCGGCCAGCAGCTTATCCAGCCAGCCACTGCCCACCAGCGCCGGATAAATATCACCATGACCCGGCGGGCACCACTCCAACTCCGGATTAGCGGGGAACTCCACCGGCTCCAGGGAATCCGTCACCAGCTTCGGCACCCGGTTCTGCAGCATCTCCACCTGGGCGGCATCGGCAAAATCGGCATACTGCGCCAGGTGCGCCATGGTATCTGCGCTGGTGGAAAAAGAATTCATGAGCAGCAGGTTCACCGGGTATTGCGCCCGCTCGCGCAGGCTCTTCACCTGGCGTACAATCGTATCCAGGAACGTGACACCCGGCTTGATTTCGAGCAGGCTCTTGGCCTTCTGCAAGCCCATACCGGTACCCAGACCGCCATTCAGCTTCACCAGCACCGTCCGGGCCAGCAGAGCGGCATCAGCTTCCGGGGTGGCTGCCACCAGTTCCTCCCAATCGGCCACATCGCGGGCGGGCTCAATCTCGCTTTCCGGAATCATCATCGACTGCTCAGAAGTGAGCACATTCACACTGTGACGGAAAGCATCTATCGCTGCGCGGGAAAGCCCCACGCCCTGCATCTTGCGTTCAATGGTATCAAAATTCATACGCTGACGGCAGTATACTCCCCTGCCCGGCCGCTTTCAATACCAAATTCTGCAAAAAGCAGGCTTGCCAGCAGGTTTCACCTCTGCTAGCATAAGGGGCGTGTTTCGCCGCCTCATACTCCTGCTGCCCTGCCTGCTGCTCTATTCCTGCCGCAGTGTAGAGGATGCCAACCAGGAACTCCTGGCTGCGGTAAAGGCCGTGAATGAGGCTGAGATACGCCAGTCCCTGCACTCCGGCGCCAGCGCCAATGCCATGCAATCTGGCAACGAAACCGCGCTGGGTCTCCTGATAAGCCAGTACAAACGCAGCCACGAGGAGCGTCGCGAGCGCATCACAGCCGCCGCCACCCTGCTGCTGGAGCAAAGGGCCGACCCCAATGCCCTGCACCACGGCTACACCCCGCTGCAGATAGCCACCGGGCAGGGCTGCGAACTCATCGTCTCCCGGCTTCTGGTGCATGGAGCCGACCCGAATCTGGAGACACGCGCCGGGCTGGCTCCCATATGGCAGGCGGTATTCGACAACAACCACAGCATCGGGCTCATTCTCCTGCAGGCGGGTGCCAATCCGAATGCACTGAACCAGAATCGGGAAACCCCGCTGCAATACCTCCGCAAGCGCGGCTACCAGCAGACCAGGATCATGATTCACCTGCGCCAGTATGGCGGCAGATAGTTCTACTTTCTATGCGATACGACACTTCATCCCTGCGGCGGCAGGACCGGGCTCTGCCCGAAGAATCAGCCTGCCAATTACTGAGTGAGAGCGAATCCGGCATCCTCTGCCTGCAGGATACCGCAGGCGGCGGCTACGGCGTACCCCTCAACTACGTGTGGGATGGTGCAGAGGCTCTCTACATGCACTGCGCCGGCGAGGGGCACAAGCTGGACTGTCTGCGGCAGGAGCCCCGCGTCACCTTCGTGGTAACCGAGAGCAGCCGCATCCTCCCGGCCAAATTCTCAACCGCCTACGAAAGTGTGCTGGTGCATGGCCGGGCGTGCATCGTTGAGGCTGAGAACGAAAAAATACGCGCCCTGCAACTCCTGATTCAGAAACTCACCCCGCAGGAACAAGCGCGCGGGGATGAATACATTGCCCGCGCCATCCACGCCACCACGGTTATCCGCCTCAGCATTGAGCGAGTCTGCGGCAAAGCGCACCGTAGCTAAACCGGTTCTCCGGCGTAGGTGATGCGGCCGCCCTCGGCACCGGAGCCGGGGCCGAGCTCCACCAGGTAATCGGCGCGGGAGAGGATGCCCTGGTTGTGCTCGATACACAGAATGGTGTGGCCCGCAGCACGCAGGCGGTAGATGGCGCGCAGCAGCATATCCAGCTCGGCAAAGTGAAGCCCGGTGCTGGGTTCATCCAGCACGAGCAGCAGGTGCTCACCCGGGCGGCTGCCGCGCTTAGGCGCAGCCTTCGATAAATAGGTGGCCAGTTTCACACGCTGGGATTCACCGCCGGAAAGCGTCGTCACGGGGCGGTCGAGCGGCAGGTAGCCCAGTCCCAGTTCCTGCAGCGCTTTCAGGATGGCCGCAGCCTGTGGCACAGGGGCAAAGAATTCCACCGCTTCATCCACAGTCTGCGCCAGCGCCTGGGCTATGGATTTGCCACGCCAGGTGACCTCGAGCGTCTCGCGGTTATAGCGGGCACCGTGGCAGGCATCGCATTCGGTATACAAATCAGCCAGGAAGTTCATATCCACCTGCAGGCGGCCCGTGCCACCGCAGCGCTCGCAGCGACCGCCACGGGCATTCAGCGAGAAACGGGCGGCGGTGTAACCGCGCTGGCGGGAAAGTGGCAGTGCGGCATACAGCGGGCGCAGCACATCGAGCAGCCCGGTGGCCGTGGCGGGTGTGGAGCGCGGGGAACTGCCCAGCGGGCTCTGGTCCACAAGCACGGCGCGGGATATGCCCCCGGCGCCCTCCAGGCGGCCTTCCTTCATGGCGGGCAGCAGGCATTCATGCACCAGCGTACTCTTGCCGGAACCACCGGGGCCGGATAAGCAGGTGAAAGCCCCCAGAGGGAAGCGGAATTCCACATCCTGCAGGTTACGGGCGGTAGCATGGTGCAGGCACAACCAGTGGCAGGCGGCCAGGTTGCGGGGCTCCACCGCCGGCAATGCCTTGCGCCCGGCGAGCCAGGCACCGGTGGGAGAATCGGGATTCTTCAGAAAATCATCATA
This sequence comes from Akkermansia sp., assembly GCA_017521145.1. Lineage (GTDB taxonomy): Bacteria > Verrucomicrobiota > Verrucomicrobiia > Verrucomicrobiales > Akkermansiaceae > Akkermansia. The sequence goes on from JAFXDR010000169.1 coordinate 34,414, forward strand.
GGTACCTTCAGCCATGACCAACCCGCCATCGGGGCCGCTGCCGGGGCCCATTTCCACCAGCCAGTCGCATTCCTGCAAGAGCTGCGGGTCGTGCTCCACCACGAGAATCGTGTTTCCCTTGTCGCGCAGGCGTTTGAGCGCAGCAATGAGCTTTTCCGTTTCGCTCGGATGCAGGCCGATGGTCGGTTCATCCAGAATATAGAGCACACCGGAAAGCCCGCCGCCAATCTGCCCGGCCAGTCGGGCGCGCTGCAGTTCGCCGCCGGAAAGCGTGTTGGCGGCGCGGGAGAGGGTCAGGTAGCCGAGCCCCAGTTCCAGCAGACAATCGAGCCGCTGCTTCAGGCTGCCCAGAGCCGGCACCAGGGCATCCCGGTAGGCGGGAGGCACCGCGAGTTGTTCCAGCAGGGCGCGGTTCTCCTGCACCGGGAGCTCACAGAACGCACCCAGACTCATGGGCTGCCCGCCGAAATCGAGCGTGACGGCCAGCGCGGTGGGGTTCAGGCGCATTCCTTTGCAGGCGGGGCAGATGCGCCACTCGCCTTTTCCCGTTTCCACGGTGCCGAGCCCCTGACATTCCGGGCAGGCTCCGTGCGGGGAGAAGTGGGAGAAGAGCCCCGGAGTCATATCCGGCAGGGTGAAGCCGGTTTCGGCATTGCGGTAACGCGTATGGAAGCATTGCAAAGCGGACTCCCCACCGCGCGGCTGAACCAGAGCCCGCAATTCATCCGGCCAGAGGCGCAGCGCCGCTTGCACCGAGTCTGCCACGCGGGATTCCACCCCCTCGCGCAGCACAATGCGGTCCACCACCAGCTCGCAGACCAGCCCCGGAGCGGGCGGGCGGTTTTCCAGTTCGTCAAGCTCACAGATTTCGCCCGCCACGCGCACACGCAGGTAGCCCTGCTTGCGCAGCATCAGGATATCACTCTCCGGGTTCTGCCCGAAAGCGGGGGAAAGCGGAGCCAGCAGCGTGAGCCGTGTGTTCTCCGGCAGTGCCAGCAGGGCAGCGCCTATTTCTTCAGGGCTCAGGCGGGTGAGGCGTTCCCCGGTGACGGGGTCGTGCGGCACACCGATGGCCGCATACAGGATGCGCAGGTAATCCAGCGTTTCGGTGAGCGACCCCAGTACAGTGCGGGATTGCCCGGTGGGGAGGTGCTGCTCCAGGCACAGCGCGGGAGGCAGACCTTCAATGCTTTCCACATGCGGTTTTTCCGGGCGCGCAAGCAGACGCCGAGCCCCGGCCGACAGGCAGTCCAGAAAACGGCGGCGGGATTCCGCAAAGAGGGTGTCATAGGCCAGCGTGCTCTTGCCGGAACCACTGGGGCCCATGAGCGCAATGAGCTTGCCCGCCGGCAAGCTCAAATCTATATGCCGCAGGGTGTTCTGGCTGGCACCTGTGATGCGGATATCCATAAAAACGTTCTCAGAAGCGGCTCTGGTCGTCAAACGAACCGCCGGGGTCCACCTGCACATCTGCCGCCTTGCACACTCCGGCATACGCCCCATTGCGGTACACATGCAGAAGCCCCTTGCACTGCAAGCGCCCGGTCAGGCGGCCGTATATCTCTGCACTTTCGGCGGCGGCACCCACGGTCAGCTCCACTTCCGCGCCTTTCTCCACCACCAGTTTTCCGGCGCTGATGGAGCCTTCCACCCGGGTGGAGGTGTTGAAGCTCAGCGTGCCTGTGCAGCGGAAAGAGCCGGAGACCCGGCCATCGACCTCCATATTGTGGCACACCACCGAGAGGTTGGAAAGCTTGGTGCCGGATTGCACATGCACATTGCCCAGCGTGCGCACGGTCAGGCGGCGCGACCCGGGGCGGATGCTGACATCGGCCATGTTCAGGTGCGCATGGCAGTGAATGTAGTTGGCCGAAAGCGCCGCCGAGGGCACCTGTGAGCTCTGCCCGCATTCGTAGCACACCACCTCGCGCATGGGTACCTGCACCCGCTCGTCCTCGGTACGAAACGAGGTGAGCGCGACTCGGCGGTCGCGCTCACCTGCGGGTAAGAGACCGGAAACGACAGGAACAATAAGCGGTTCTGTGCGGAATTCCGGCATGGTCAGATTGTGGCTACAGCTTAGCCAAGCAGGTTGGCCTCATCGCTCTTGGGAGCACGGGCAGCAGCCTTCTTGGGAGCAGGAGCGGCAGCCGGGGCGGGAGCCACGGCGGGGTTACCCACGCGGCAGTAGCCCACGAATACGGCACCTTCCTGGATGGAAATCTTGGCGGCGGTCACATCGCCCACCAGCTCGGCGGTGGAGGCGAGCTCCACACGGTCGGACACCACGATATTGCCCACCACCTTGCCATGGATGATGGCGCTCTGGGTGCGCACGGCCACCTTGTTCTTATCGCCGGCCTGGATACTGGCATTGGCGCCCACGGTCAGCACACCGTCAGAGGTGATTTCGCCTTCCACGGAACCGTCCACCAGCAGGTCATCGGTGAAGCGCAGTGTACCCACCACGGATACGTCGTAGTTCAGCACGTTGCGGGTGGCACCACCTGCAGCGGGAGCAGGAGCCCCCATCTCAAAGGGGGAAGCGGAAGATTCTTCGGCACCGAAATAACCGGCATCGGCAGGGGCGGAAGCACCACCCTGCTGCACGGGGGAAGCCCACTCATCGGGCACATCGTTCTCGGCAAAGGGAGAAGCGGGCATGGGAGAGCCATTTGGTTTCTGCGGATACTTAAACATAATCTTTTCGTTGTAAATGGTTTATAGAAAACTACACACGCCAGTTCCGGCGCTGGATATATGGTACATTTTTATACCGCTTTTGTCGATATGAAATTTTGTCAGATACGGATTTTTTTCGGTACCCTTTTCCATCATCATGCGCCAATCCCTTTTTCAGCGGTATAGATGCTGGCAATACCCATACTGAGGGGGTGGCAGGTGGGGCAGGTGTAGCCTGCGCGGGTGAGCAGTTCACAGAAAGCCTGGCCGCGGGGAAAGGCTTCGATACTGTCGCCCAGGTAATCATACGCACCGCTGTTGCCCGTGAGCCAGCCGGCAATGCGCGGCAGCACGTGGTGCAGATAAAGGCGATAGGGTGCAGCCAGAATGTTTTCCGGCATACTGAAATCAAGCACAAGCAAATGCCCCCCCGGCCGCAGCACACGCCACCACTCCCGCAGTGCCTTTTCGTCATCGGCCATGTTGCGGAGCCCGAAAGCCACGGTGGCGGCATCGAAGCCGGCATCGGGCAGCGGCAGGCTCATGGCATCGGCCTCCAGCACATTGGTGAGCCCGCGGCGCACGGCCACATCCAGCATGGGGCGGCAGAAATCGGTACCCAGTACCTCCATCTCCGGGAAAGCGCGCTTGAGCGCCAGCGCCAGATCCCCCGTGCCGGTGGCGATATCGAGCAGATTCTGCGGTTTCCACTCGGCCACCATCTGCACCACCCGGGCACGCCACATGATATCCGTGCCCATGGAAAGGATGTGGTTGGCGGTCACATAGCGCTCCGCTATGGACGAAAAGGCCGCGTGGACGTATGCGGGATCCGGCATGGCTTACTTGATATGAGCCAGCAGGGCATTGCCAAAGGCCGTGGTGCTCACCGCGGTGCTGCCGGGAATCATCTCGGCCAGATCAGCGGTCACCGTCTTATCGGCAATAGCGCCTTCGATAGCGGCGACAATGAGATCAGCGGCTTCCACCCAGCCCATGTAGCGCAGCATCATTTCTGCCGAGAGCAGGAAAGAACAGGGGTTCACCTTATCCAGCCCGGCCAGCTTGGGCGCGGTGCCGTGCGTGGCTTCAAACACGGCGTGTCCGGTGCGGTAGTTGATGTTGGCACCGGGGGCAATGCCGATACCACCCACCTGGGCTGCGAGAGCATCGGAGCAGTAGTCGCCATTCAGATTGAGCGTGGCCACCACGGAGTGCTCCTGCGGGTGGATGAGGATTTCCTGCAGGAAGGCATCGCAGATGCAATCCTTGATGATGATGCCGTTGGGCAGCTTGCACCAGGGGCCGTCGCCAATGGGCTCTGCGCCGAACTCGCGGCGGGCGAGGTCGTACCCCCAATCGCGGAAACCGCCTTCGGTGAATTTCATGATGTTGCCCTTATGAACCAGGGTCACATAGGGCCGGTTGGTTTCAATGGCATACTGGATAGCAGAGCGCACCAGGCGCTCCGTGCCTTCCTTCGACACAGGCTTAATGCCAAAACCGGATGTCTGCGGGAAACGCACCTTATTGGCACGCTGCGGGAATTCAGCAGAGAGCCAGTCAAAGAATTTCTCAGCTTCCGGGGTGCCGCATTCAAACTCGATGCCGGCGTAGATATCTTCCGTATTCTCGCGGAAGATGACCATATCCACCTTCTCCGGGGCTTTCACCGGGGTCTCGATACCCTGGAAGTAGCGCACCGGGCGCACGCAGCAGTAGAGATCGAGCCCCTGGCGCAGCGCCACATTGAGCGAACGGATACCCTTGCCCACCGGGGTGGTCAGCGGGCCCTTGATACCCACCAGCAGGGTGCGGAAAGCTTCCATGGTGTCATTCGGCAGCCAGGTGCCCACCGTATCAAACGCCTTCTGCCCGGCCAGCACCTCCTGCCACACCAGCGCGCGCTTGTCGCCATAGGCGGCGCTCACAGCGGCATCAATCACGCGTTTGGCAGCGCGCCAGATATCCGGGCCGGAGCCATCGCCGATAATGTGCGGAATGATGGGAAAATCGGGTACGTTCAGCCCCTGCCCCGTCATGGTAATGGGAGTTCCTTTGCTCATATGCGTTTCCTCTCGTTAAAATTATTCCTCGGCAGAAGCCTCGGCAGCCGGCTGCTCGTCACCTTTCTTCTCACCCGCATTCATGGAACAGAACGCAAAAATGGCACCCAGCAGCAGCGGGGGGAGAATCCAGAACAGTATACCATCGCGCTCACCGGCACGACGCGTCTTGATAGGTGTATATTTGGCCATATGCTTGTACTTGTGCGGGTATTGTAGCAGATTATTTCACGATTGCAACCCGAAAGCGCATCACGGCTCCGGCTCCGCAGGGGATTCCCCGAAAATAAGACAGCAGCTGGTATCCTCCTCCCACGAGATATAAATGGTGGTATAGCCATGTTCCTCGTCGCTGTACACCGTGCAATAATCAATCTTCCCCGGGAAACCATGAACCGGCGTCAGTGATTCCACATAGCCGGCCAGTTTCTCTCCCCGCTGCGCCGCTTCCCGGTATTCCGCTTCATCACTTCCACCAAAAAGCAGGAATGCCCCAAAGGCCAGCGCCGGCAGCACAGCCACGAATAATGCCAGCATCAGGTTGCGCATGGCACGGCGCGGTTTCTGCGGTTGGGGCAGATGCGCCGGAGGCTGTTCATCCAGGCTAAGGCCAAATGCTCCCCCGGTTCGGTATTCGTACACATAGTTGTGCCGAAGCTGCCATGCCCGGCTGACTTGGGAAACCGGCATCACGCTCCATGCAGCACCGGGGGTGGCCGCGAGCACATGATTCTTTGTCACATGCAATTCACCCGGCTCATCCGTATTAATCCACTTTTTCTGCTGACATCCCGGGTGAATATAGCGCCGGAGCATGAAAAACAGAGCCATCAGCGAAAAAGCAATTCCTCCCAGAATCAAGATCACATCAACCGGCTCAAGCTGCGAAGCCGACGTATAGAAGCACCAGACCAAATACAGAAACGCAGTCTCAAATACACATGCGCAGCAAAGCAGGAACACCTTGACCCAGGGGCTCCACACCTGACACACGAGAACATCAGCCAACTCTGCACGCGCCTCACGCGTTGGCACACCGCAAACCGGAGTCGGGCTCACACACTCCTCCGGCATGCGTATCTGCTCCTCCGGAGGAATATGCTTCTTCACCCGCTCCTGAAAATAGCGGCACATTTCATCCACCCGTTCTGCGCGCATGTTTTCCAGTGGGAAGAGATAATGGAAATCACTTTCCAGATACACCATCAGCATGGTCCCCACCTTGCGCGCCTGCACAATCCGCTGCCACGCCACGTAGGCTTTCGCTCCAGTCCTGGGAGTCTCGATCATCATCCCCGCTTCCGTCAGCGTCACAAACCAATCCCCAATATCCGCCTGTCTGCGTAATACCCGGACATAGATACAGAAGTTTATGCCCGCAGCCAACACAGCCCCCGTGCTGCTCGCAATGAGAGCCCAGGGCGACCCCAACAGACTCAATACCACATAAGTGATGATGAACACCGGTAGAAAACTCCGCAGAAACACCCACCTCAACATGGTCATTTTGCTTTTCCGTTCCGGCTCTGACAACCTGTAAACCATGTCCATATTCTAGCAGCAGAAAACACCCCATACAAGCAAAATCCAGCCACCGCAAACCGGGGAATTCCCCGTCTCCTCCGCCAGGTGTTTAATCACCAGAAAGACGAAAACGAGCGCCCCTCCATCC
>JAFXDR010000170.1 GCA_017521145.1 Akkermansia sp.
GATAGCTGCCAGGGTAAATGAAGCCCCGGATTCGAAAGAATCCGGGGCTTATCTCTTTTCCGGAGGAAAAGAAATTCACTCGCTCGCAGAGCGAACTTATCTCCCGGCAGAGCCGGGAACATATCTCGCCGGCAGGCGAACATATCTCAGCCCGCAGAGCAGATGATAAAAGCCATCGGCGGCGCAAGCCGCAGGGAAATTTTCCATTGAATCCTCAACGACCGCTCGCCTTACAAATGACCCCTCCCCCGGGAAGCGAAATCCAGCTTTGCCGGGCGAATTATTGTGAAAACAGGCTTCGCCTGCTGTGAAAAAACGGCCTTACGGCCGTTCTGTGAAAAGTGAAAACACCCCGCTGCGCGGGGTGTGATTTTAATACCAGCTGCGCTGCGCGGCTGGACTAATGGCGCCGCAAAGCAGCAATACTGGTCACGACCACCAGCATGGCGCAAAGTGCAACAGCCCAGTCGCCAAAGAGGGCGTAGAGGGTGTAGCCGGCGTTCTTATCTACCGGGAGCACGGCGTAGCTGTGGCCGGGGAGATGGGGAGTGCCGTCTGCTTTCTGGAGGATATCCATAAAGGCACCGTTGGGGGCGATGGCGCAGGTGTAGCCCATGTTGGCGGCGCGTACCATGGGGCGGCGCAATTCGATGCAGCGGAAGGCGGCGTTGCGGGCTTGTTGTTCGCCGCAGCAGGAGTCCCGGAACCAGCCATCGTTGGAGATGTTGACGATGACTTGCGGCCCTTTGCGTACATATTTGGTGAGCAGACGGCCTACGGTGTCCTCGTAGCAGATGGCAGGAATGACTCCCACGGTTTCGCTGGTGCCGGGAACGGCTACGGGGATGGGGTCATCTCCCTGGCCGGGACGGATGCCATCTCCCACCTGGGTGCCGGTCATCTGGCTGTAGAGGTCGCCAATCCATTCAATTTCCTCGGCAAAGGGGATGTATTCGCCAAAGGGCATGAGGTGCTGCTTGGAGACGGTGGTGATGGAATCCTGCCCGCCGGGGATAATGGCCATGGAGTTGTACATGCCGCGGGGGATGTATTCCTTGTCCTTGCCGGTGGGTTCCCAGAGGTTCTGGTCTACACCGGTGAAAAGAACGAAGTCCTTGCCGCCCATCTCGCGGATTTGCTGGCGCACCATGGGGAGGCCTTCTTCTCCGAAGAAATTTTTGGAGGTGTAGAAATCGGGCATGAGTTCACCTGTGGTGGTGTTCTGGTGAATGGGGCAGCCCATGGCGCTTTCCGGCCAGATGACCCAGAGGGGGAGCTGCTGGGTGATGGCGAGCTCCGGGTTTTCGATGGCTTTGCGGACGGTGTCCTGCTGCACCTGGTTGAAGGCCTGGCGTGTTTCCCGCAGGTGCGCGCCGTACAGGTGCGGCTGGATGGGGCCGCCTTCAATGCGTTCTATCTGGTCCAGGTTGAGTTGCACCCCCATGACCGGGAGCTGCAGCACGTCCTTGCGCTGGAACATGACCAGGGGGGAGTATACTTTGGAGAGGGCGAGCCCGCCTGCAAACAGGCCGAAGAGGACGACGATGAGGGCGTAGAAGTCCCATGGGCGGCAGCCGCGGCCTGTGGCTCGGTATTGCAGCCAGGTGCGGCGTGAGGCACCCCAGAGAATGACACCGGCTGCTGCAGGGAAGAATGAGAGGGCGGCTGTGCCGATGAATTCTGCCCATTGCACGAGGGAGAGGCCGTTGTAGAGGGCCATGCCCATGCTGTTCCAGCTGAAGCCGAGGGTGCCGTTTGCCCGGAGCCATTCAATACAGACCCACATGGCACCGCAGCCGATGGCACTGCGCAGGGTGCTGAGCAGATCTGCAGTGGTCCAGGCGCTCCATGCCAGCTTCCGGCGCTCGGGTTTCATGCCTGCGGTATCGGGAATGGGGGCCAGACGCGGGCGTAGCAGGGTGTTGGCCATGCCGCCCCAGAGCCCCACCAGACAGGCATACACCGTCATGAGCGGCAGAAAGGCGATGCCCAGGAAGACGGGCAGGGGAATGCGGAAGACGTAGCCTACATTGTGAATCCACCAGAAGCTCACGCAGTACCAGCCCATGCCGTAGAGCCAGCCGTAGGCTGCCCCGCGCCAGAAGCCGGCGCGGCCATTCCAGAGTACGCAGAGCAGGGAAATGAGCCCCACCCATACCAGATTGCCCAGGTCATAGGGCGGGAAGGCCAGCGCCATAAATGTCCCGCCAGCCAGGCAGACCAGTGCGTGCAGCAGTCTGCGCCGCCATTTGAGCGCCGTATCAGAGGTCATGGGGCAGGATGCTGAGGTGGCCCAGGTAGGTGCGTTTCTTGCCAACAGGCTGGCAGTCGAATTCCATGCGCCAGAGCGTGGCGTTTACATCCACCTGGTGCAGTTTGTATAAATCCGGGTTCTGGAATCCGTCCTCCAGGCGCACAGTGAGTTCCTCTTCGGTAGCCTGCACGCTGTAGTCCTGCCGGGGAACGAACTTGCCGTTCCTGTAGGGAACGTTGACGCGGTCGCCGACCTGGTTGCCGGCATCGTCAAAGAAACGCACGGAGATGATGCCCTCGCCCTCAGCCTTGGCCAGTTTGATGCGGCCAACGGGGTAGTAGCGCGCGCGAAGCTCCATGCGGGCATCGCCAGCGGAGCTCTTCCAGTAGGCCTCTGCTTCGCTCACCTTGACATCTGCCACTTCCCAGGGGGTGGGTTTGAATACATTGCGCCACTCGGCGTGGGGTACCTTGTCGATGATGGACCAGACGTAAGTGATGCTGGCAATCAGGATGAGAACGGCTGCGAGTCCCCATACGCGGTCAATCTGCTTAGGCCTTTTTTGTTTTGGCTGTGTCTGGTCTTGCATGACCCTATTTTGTACCGAAAAAAGCGCCGTTGCAATAAAAAAGGGTTGCATTCTGAGAAAAATAGGTCATAAATAGGTGTGGGTAATATTAACCCCCCACATACACGACAATGGCCGATATCGACGATAAGACTGAAAAGAATGTTCCCGGTAAGTTCTATGTTGACTGCAACTGCATCGACTGCGACCTGTGCCGCGAGACCGCCCCTGATTTCTTTGCCCGCGATGATGACGAGGGTCTTTCCTATGTTTGCAAGCAGCCGGTGACCGATGATGAGGTCGCTCTCTGCACCGAGGCTATGGAAGGCTGCCCCGTGCAGGCTATCGGTGACGATGGCGAGTAAAGCCACGGAATCATTTCTTTATGGGGGCAGCCCGGTCTGGTTTCCGGGCTGCCCGCTTTTTCTCTGAATGATGGCTGCTGCCCGCCGCAGAAAGGATGCGACTGAGGTGCCGCTTGCTCCGCCGCCTGTGAGCAAGCCGCGCAAGCGCTTCTACATGCAGAAGATGCCCGATGGTGTGGGCGAGCGAGCCGTGCGGGTAGGAAGCTCCCGCGGGGGTGCCCGTGCTCAGGCTCTGGCAGATTTCTACGGAAGCGGCACAGTGTTGTCGCCCGCCAGCAATCAGCGCAGCATGGAAAGCCTGCTGAGCGAACTGCTCAGCGAGCTTGATCTGCAGGAGGATACGCTGGCTCCGGAGCTGTTGGCAGATGCCTGGAAACGGGCGGTGGGCCCGGCGCTGGCCGATGTTTCGGCTCTGGCTGGTGTGGCGCGTGGCCGCGCCCGCATTATGGTGAAGCACCCTACGGTGCGCTATGAAATCACGCGACTGAAGCCGCAGATTATCCGCGCGCTGAACCAGACCCTGGGGGCTGGCAGTGTGAAGAGTCTGGTGCTGGTTTCCGTTTAGGGAAAGAAGAAAGCCCCGTTCGCACTGGGAACGGGGCTTTTGAGTTGAAGTTTCTGTTCTGCAGGGTATCATCCCTGTGCTTGTGCCAGCATGGCTTCTGCCATGGTGTTGCCCAGAGCAGCGGCGTGTTTGAGTGCCATGAGGGCTTTATCGGTATCTTTTTCCATGAGGCGACCTTCGATGAGGCACATGGCCAGCACAAAGAGGGCAACATGGTCTCCATTTTGCGCGGCAGACTCCAGGGAGATGATGTCTTCCCTGTGCTTGAGCTGGGCAAAATAGACGCGAGCCAGCTGGTTTTGCGCCTCGGGGTGTCCGGCAAAGGCTGCATTGCGCAGATGCTCAGCGCCATCTTTGGCATTACCAGCCTTGAATGCGGCGGCTCCAGCTTCGTATTCCTGCTGTGGATCCATTACTTTTTTCTGGGGGAGAGGTTGGGGTCGACAGTGGGGCCTGCGGGGGTGTTGTGTTTCACCTCGAGGGAGTAGATTTCGCCCTTGAAGCTGCTGCCCAGTACATCCAGCGGCAGCACGAAGGTGTTGATAAGCCCCTCGGGGTTGCGGTGGAAACGCGTGAGCGTGCACGGGCCTGCGGGCTGTCCGTTGATGAACAGGTGGGTGCTGCCGGGTTTACCCACCAGCTTCAGGGTGACTTTTTCGCCCACGGGCAGCTTGCAGTTGAAGGAGAATTCCATGCTGTCGGCGCGGCGGAAGCCGACGGTGCCATCGGCCAGGGCGGCGCAGAATACACCCTCCGGCGATTTGAGGAGCACCTGTTCTTCACCCGGCACCGGCTGTTCCTTGAGCATGAGCTCCATGGTCAGCTCATAATCCGGCCCCATGGCGGGCTGGCCCAGCTTGCAGGGCAGGGATTCCGGCTTGCAGGAACAGGTGGCACCATCTGCCCAGAGGAACTGCGGGTTGATGCCCGGCACCTTGCCAACACTCTTCAGCAGGGCTTTGTGGTCGGCGTAGCTGGTGGCAGTGCTATCGCTGCCCCACATCTTGCCGGCCAATACATCCACGGAGTTGCTGAACATGTGCCAGATATCATAGGCACTGTAGCCCACATAGCGGCGGTCAATCATGTCGTTCCAGATGCCGAAAGCGGCCCCCAGCAGCTGGGGATGCCCGGAGGGTAGCGTTTCATCCCAGATGACATTGACCTTCCAGTGGTCATGCACCCACTGGTGGCGGGCATCCATGCGGTAGTAGGGGGCAAAGGGAACGATGTAGAGCGCGCCATCATTGGTGTTGATGACATCGAAGCCCTGCTTGATGGAATCCCATGCGCGGGCCCAGCCGGAGTTCCATAAGTTCATCTGCACGCCTTTGGCATGCACCGGGGTGTTGCCTTTCTTGGTGTTCAGACTGCCCCAGATACGCGGGGTGTAGCCCTTGCTCTGAACCATCTTGAGCAAGCCATCGGCATAGGCGCGGTAGTGCTCGGCGTTGCCGTGGAATTCATCTGCCCCCACATGCATGACCCCGCAGCCTTCGAAGACGGGCGGCTGGCCATTCTGCGGCAGCAGGTATTCATCGAATACCGATTCCACAAACTTGAGGGTTTCCGGGTTGGAAGCATCCAGCATTTCGCAGCCGCGCTTGTTTGTGCTCTTATAGATGAGATCCGGGCGCACACGAGTGAACGAAAGGGCGTGGGCGGGGGTGTCGAACTCCGGCACGATGTTTACGCCGTGCTCCCGGGCAAAGGCGATGAACTGGCGGAATTCATCCTTGGTGTAGGAGAGGTCATCGGCCGTGAGGCGCACGCCGTTGGCTCCCACCATATCGGATTCCAGGCGGAAGGCAGAGTAGGATTTTTCGAACGGGTCATTGCCAGCCTTGGAATGTTCCTCATGGAAGATGAAGTTGTCATTCAGATGGATGTGCAGGTCATTCATCTTGTACCAGGCCATATACTTGACCACTTCCTTCACATAGCTGAGCGGAATAGGCAGGCGGCCTACATCCAGCAGGAAGCTGCGCACCTGGTAGCGCGGAATATCCAGCGCCTGGCCGCAGGGAACACTGCCTGCACCCTGCTGCAGCAGCTGCAGCACTGTGCGGGACCCCCAGAATTGCCCCGTGGGAGTATTTGCGCTGATGACGATACCCTTGCCTTCGGCAATATCGAGCGTGTAGCCTTCCTGCCCGAGAATGGAATCAGTGGATGTATAGAAAGTAATATCGGCAGCTTCGCCGGCGGGTACCTTCTGTACCTTGCAGCCCAGCATGGAGCCAAGCTCGCTCACGAAAGAATCGGTGCCGCCTGCCACGCGGACTTCTGTACCCAGCTTATAGGAATCGGTGCCACCGCTCCAGTTCAGCAGGGCCGGCACTACCTGCGGCTTCGGATTGCTGCCTGCTGCGGTGGTAATCCCGCCGGGTACGGTCACACTGTAATCACGGGAAACTGCTTCCTGGCCGTCCTTGTTCAGCACGAAGCTGACCTTGACCTCGGTATCGGTGAGCGGGGTGGCTACGCTGCCGTCCGGGCGGATAATCTGCTCGTAGTCGGCACCCAGCAGGCGCACCTCGGCACCGGGCACAGCGGGCATAACCAGTTTGTTTCCTTCCACACGGGGAAGAACCGGGAGATTATCTGCAATCTGCTGAAGATTCTCTGCCATAAGCGGGGCTACGGAGAGAGCGGCCATCATGAATAAGGTGGTCTTTCTCATATCGGCTATACTAGCATATCAGGTTTGTTTTGCAAGTGAAAAATACCTGCCGCGGAGGTGGGTTTATTTGACCTCCAGCCGGAAAATCCTGCCGTTGAATGAGCTGCCAAGCCATTCGAGAGGTAGGATAAAGGTTGTCATGCGCCCTTCCTTGCGGAGCGGGAAACGCACATTTTCCGGTATTCCGGCAGAAACACCATCGATAAGGAGTTCGGTGGAGCCCATCTTGCCGATGAGTTCCAGTTTCACTTTTCTGCCGACCGGCAGGGTGGCGTTGAAGGCGAATTCAATGGAATCATTGCGGCGCAGGGAGATGCGGCCATCCCTGCCTGCGGCCAGCAGCTGCCCCTGGTCAGAATCAAGCAGCACCTGTTCCTCACCCGGCACAGGAGCTTCCGGCATGAGCAGTTCCATGGTGAGGTGGTACTCCGGCCCCCTGGAGCCCCGCTTCAGGTGCATGGGGGTGAGCCCGGGTTCGATGCTGAAACTCTCTGAGCCCAGGTGCAGGGGATTGCAGTAGGGAATCCTGCTCACCCGCGCAGCCAGAGCCAGGTGTTCCTCATAGCTGCGCGGGGCGGCGGGCTGCCCCCACATGCGCTGGGAGAGCACGCTTACCATGCTGCTGATGGTGGACCACAGGTCGGCGGCACCGTAGCCTTTGTGCAGGCGGTCAATCTCATCGTTCCATACGGCGAACGTACCCCCCAGCAACCGGGGGTGTCCGGCGGGAAGGGTTTCATTGCCGAATTCATTGGGCATCCAGTTTGCATACAGCCAGGGTTGGTTCTTGTCTGCCCGGTAATATCTGGCAAATGGCACTACATAGAGGGCTCTGTCATATGTGTTAATGACATCGTAACCCTGATTTACAGAATCCCATGCCTTAGCCCAGTCACAGCTCCACAGGTTCATTTGCACGCCCCTGGAGCGCACCGGGGTCTTGCCCTGCTTGCGGTGCAGACTCCCCCAGATGCGTGGTGTGTGGCCGCGCTTCTGGATGTGCGCCAGCATGCCATCGGCAAAGCTGCGGTAATCTTCGGCATCTCCGAAGAATTCATCGGAGCCCACATGCACCACCGGGCAGTTGCCGAAGGCCGGGTTGCTGCCTTGCAGATACTCATCCCACACCTGGGAGATGTAGGTGAGGGTTTCCGGGTTGGCGGCATCGAGCATTTCGCAGCGCCGCTTGGCATGGTGCGGCATGGGACCCTGGTATATCAGATCCGGACGCACGCGGGTGAGGGAGAGTGCGTGCCCCGGGGCATCAATTTCCGGCACCAGGGTGACTCCGTACGCCCGGGCAAAATCCACCAGCTTGCGGAACTCCTGTTTGGTGTAGGATAAATCCTGAGCCGTGAGCGGGGTGCCATCGGCCCCTTTCATGTTGCTCTGCAGGCGGAAAGCTGCATAGGATTTCCTGAATGGGTCTTCACCGGCATCCACATAGTGCTCGTGGAAGATGAAATTATCATTCAGGTGCAGTTGCAGGTCGTTCATCTTGTACCAGGCCATGAGCCGGATCACATTTTTGATGTAATCCAGCGGGACTGGCAGGCGTGCGACATCGAGCATGAAGCCGCGCAGCTTGTAGCGCGGGGCATCCCATGCCATGCCGTTGGGCAGGGCGGTGGGGTTCTGCGCCAGCATCTGCAGCAGGGTGCGGCTGCCCCAGTATAAGCCGGTGCTGCCGGGAGCGGAAATGGTTACTCCCCCGCTGGCGATGCCCATTCCGTAGCGTTCATCATCTGTGCCTTTATAGCGGGCAAAGAGGATGGTAGCCCCTTTGGGTTTATGGGTGCGGGTGGCGGTGTAGCCTTCCGGCAGCAGGGCGTTGAGCTCGCGGATCAGTTCCGGGATGAAGGGTTCCTGACCACAGACCGTGATTTCCCTGGGCAGCTCAAACATGCCCTTGCCACCGCTCCAGTTCAGTAGTTCCGGTATAATCTGCGGCTTGGGATTGGCACCTGCCTGGCTGCTGCCGGCAGCGCCTTTTACGGTGATTTCATAGTCGCGGCTGATGACCGATTCGCCGTTCTTTGAAACCTCAAAGCTCAGGCGCACGGGGGTATCGCACAGGGGCTTGCTGATGCGCCCCTTGCTGTCGATTATCTGCTCATAGTCGGCACCCAGCAGGCGGATGCCTGCCCCCTTGATTTTCGGGAGGGCCAGCCGCCTGCTGCCGGCTGAGGGGGATTTGACGTTGAGATTATCGGCGAGCTGCTGCAAATCCTGACCTGAAAGGGCAGTTGCCGTGCACAGCGCGAGCATGAGGATAGAACGAAGTCTCATGGTACTATCCTAACAGATGCACTTTGCAGGTCAAGAAAAATGCAGGTTTCAGCATGCAGAATCGGAAATTCGCATGCTGTCACCTGGCTGCATGGGAGATAAAATAAAACGCCCCGCAGGGGTGCTGCGGGGCGGGAAAAAAAAGGGGGATTTGTGTTTTATTTACCCTGCTGGGCCTGGCGCTGGCGCTCCAGTGCGGCCTGCTGTTCCAGCATGCGCTCCATGAAGCTCTTCTTGGCACCTTTCTTCTTCTGCACCTTCTCAAGCTGCGGCGCGGGCATGCGGCGGATGATGATGGTCTGCAGAATGGAAATGAGGTTGCTGGTGGTCCAGTACAGACCCAGGGCGCTGGGGTAGGTGTAGCAGAAGAGGAAGAACATGAGCGGCATCCAGCGCATAATCTTCACCTGTGTGGCATCACCCGTGGCGGGGGTCATGTGCATCTGGATGATGGTTGAAGCGGCCATGAGAATGGGCAGGATGTTCACCGGTACTTCATAACCCATGAGGGGGAAGGAGAAGACGGTGTCCATCTGCGAGAGGTCGGTCACCCAGCCGATGAAGCCCTCGCCGCGGAATTCGGCTGCGGTCTGCAACACGTAGAAGAAGGAGAAGAAGATGGGCATCTGCAGCAGCATGGGCAGGCAGCCACCCATGGGGGAGATACCGTAGTCGCGGTAGAGCTTCATCATCTCCATCTGCACCTTCTGCTGGTCGTTGGGGTATTTTTCCTTGAGTGCCTGCATCTGCGGCTGCAGCAGGCTCATGCGTTTCATGCTGGTGTAGCTCTTGCGGTAGAGCGGCCAGATGAGCAGACGGATGGTGATGGTCATGGCGATGATGGCCCAGCCCCAGTTGCCCAGCCAGCCGTGGTAGAGGTTCACGAGCCAGTTCATGGGGTAGGCGATGATGGTGAAGATGCCGTAGTCCATCACGCGGTCAATCATGCGGAA
>JAFXDR010000171.1 GCA_017521145.1 Akkermansia sp.
GCCTACGTAGAGGGATTTGGTAAAGTGGTTGCCGCCGTACAGATGCTCCCAGGGCATATAGTATGCTGAGCCGTGAATGCTGTCGCCATACAGGTTGTAGAGGCGGTAGCCCAGGCGGTGCGGGCTGCCCATGTAGCGTTCAGCAGGTACGTGCACGTTGTCCAGTGCCCATTCGAGACTGATGCGGTCACCGGCTATGTTGTCACCCTTGCAGCCGCACACGATGCGGCGCAGGTACATGGGCAGAGTATCAAAGACGCTATTGAGCCGCCCGGCTTTCCAGTTGGTGATGTAGTAGTCGGCGCGGTCGAGCGCCTTGCCGAAATCCCAGCCGTAGCGGGCGTATTCGATACCCACGGCAGTGGCGATATCGCGTACAACCTTGTCTTTGTACACATCCGGGTGTTTCTTGGCAATATTGGCGATAATATGCAGCGCACGGCCCGGAGCCTGGCAGGGACCGGAGAAACAGATGTTCTCCATCCATTCCAGGTTGCCGGTTACTTCCTTGAGAATCTTGGAACCATCGCGGTTGCGGGAAAGTTCTGCGAGGGTCCAGGGGGAGTTCTTGAGCTCTGCTTCAAGCTGTTTGATGCTCTCCTTCTTGGCTTTGATGGCGGCCATGAATGCCATGCGTTCCTTGCCTCGCATGGTTCGCAGCTTTTCGTTGTCGTTCTTGATTTCACCTGGCAGCTTGGCAAGCTTGTCCACAATGCCTTTGCGGCGTTCGGCAATCCACTCCGCCGGGGTTTGCTTATCGTACTGCGCCAGCATGTACTGGGCTACCATAAGACGGTTTTTCGGGCTTTCGACAAATTTGATTACGTTCTCCGGCTCTGGGGATTTCAGAGCGCGCTGAATCTGGGCCGCCAGCGATTTCTGGGCCGAGTCAGGGTTGCCCCAGCTGGGAATGTTTTTGGAAATGTAGTTGCCATCATCACTTCCCTTTTTCTTGCCTTCCTTCTTTTCCTTGGCAGACTGTGCCTTCTTGGTGGTGGAATCAGGGCTGGCGGCATCGTCATCCGCCCGCAGTGTTCCCATGAACAGCGGTGCCAGGAGTGCAAGTGATAATAATCTGAAAATCGGTTTCATTGCCACGCTGATACTCTACCTTGTATGCCCCCGCGAGTCAACCTAAAAAACGATAATTTAAGCATGATAATGACCGCTCCGGGATTTTTTGGTAAGGGTGCAGAGGATTAATATGTCAGCAGCATGGAGAATTCTTGAGATTGGAGATAGGATGTGCTAACTTGACGGCAAGTTATGAAGACATCTACCATTTGCGTTCAGAGTGGGTGGAATCCCGGTAAGGGAGAACCCCGGGTGCTGCCCATCTACCAGTCCACTACGTTCAAGTATGAGACCAGCGAGCAGATGGCCCGCTTGTTTGATCTGGAGGAGGCCGGTTTCTTCTACACCCGCCTGCAGAACCCTACCAATGAGTGCGTGGCAAAGAAGATTGCTGAGCTCGAAGGTGGCGTGGCGGCTATTCTGACCTCTTCCGGCCAGGCTGCTTCATTCTATTCCGTGTTCAATATCTGCGAGGCGGGCGACCACTTTGTGTGCACCAGCGCGCTGTATGGCGGCACCTACAACCTGTTTGCGGTGACCTTTAAGAAGTTCGGCATTGACTGCACTTTTGTGGATCAGGATGCCCCGGAGGAAGAAATCCAGAAGGCGTTCCGCCCGAATACCAAGTGCGTGTTCGGCGAGACGATTTCCAATCCCTCGCTCCAGGTGCTGGATATTGAGAAGATGGCCCGCATTGCCCATAAGAACGGAGTACCGCTGATTGTGGACAACACCTTTGCCACGCCTATCAACTGCCGTCCCTTTGAGCACGGGGCCGATATCGTGATGCATTCCACCACCAAGTACATGGATGGCCACGCCACCCAGGTGGGCGGTGTGGTCATCGACAGCGGCAAGTTCGACTGGGCTGCCCATGCTGATAAGTTCCCCGGCCTGACCCAGCCCGATGATTCCTACCACGGTCTCGTGTACACCGAGGCCTTTGGTGCCGGGGCCTACATCACCAAGTGCACGGTGCAGCTCATGCGCGACCTGGGCTCCATTCCGTCACCTATGAATGCCTTCCTGCTCAACCTGGGGCTGGAAACGCTGCACCTGCGCGTGCCGCGCCACTGCGAGAATGCCCAGAAGGTGGCCGAGTTCCTTTCCACCCAGGATGACGTGGCCTGGATTAACTATGCCGGTCTGCCCTCCAACCAGTATTACGGGCTGGCTCAGAAGCAGTTCGATGGTGGCCGCACCTGCGGCGTGGTGACCTTTGGTATCAAGGGCGGCCGCGAACGCGCCATCAAGTTCATGGACAGCCTGAAGCTCTGCTCCATCGTGACCCATGTGGCCGATGCCCGCACCTGCGTGCTGCACCCCGCCAGTCACACCCACCGCCAGCTTACTGATGAACAGCTTATAGAAGCCGGCGTGAAGCCCGACCTCATCCGCTTCTCTGTGGGTATTGAGGATGCGGAGGATATCATCGACGATATCAAGCAGGCTCTGGCTCAGATTTAAGCGCCATTCCCTTGTTTTTCCGCGCCGGGTAGAACTTGTTTCTGCCCGGCGCTGGTTTTTAGTTTGCTATAACGACCATTCCGGCACATTTGCAATTTTTATTCTGTTGAATTTCAGAGTTGCCAAGGGCGCCTTAGCTCCGCCAGGGGCGGGTTATGGGGTAGTCAGGATGGCAGGTAGCTGAGAGATGGCGTACAGGGGTAATTCCGTGAGCGTGCAGTCAGTGTGCGGATGCAGCGGCGTCTTGAAGGGGATAAGGCTTTCTGAGTAGGGGTGCAAGGATGTGCGGATGGCGTGGCGCGGCTGGAAGCGCTGGCAGTAGACCAGTAGGCTGCGGGCACGTATACTGTTTCCGCCTTTGACCTCAATGGGGATGATGTTTCCTTTGAGCGTGCAGAGGAAATCAATCTCTGCTTTGGCGTTTTTTTCCTCGCTGGCCCAATAGCAGGGCGAAAGCTCACAGGTGGTGCGTAATTCCTGCTGTACGAATTGTTCTGCGAGGGCACCCTTGAATTCACCGAAGATTTCGTTGTTATCCAGAAGGGTACCGGCTTCCAGTCCGCTGGCGGCAGATAAAAGACCCACATCCAGGAAATAGACTTTGCTGATGCCGGATTCCCAATAGGTGGACATGGGAAGGGCTGGTTTCTTGATGCGTGGCACAGGGTGAATCAGACCGGCGTCCTGCAACCAGCGCAAAGGGATTTCCAGGGGTTTACGACGGGCTCCGGCGTAGACCTCGTTGTAGACAAATCGCTTGTTTTCCTTTGCAAGCTGTTCAGGTATAGAGTCCCAGACCATGTTCATTTTGGGCTGGGATTCGCTGGGAGCGTGTTTGCTGAAGTCCTCGCGATAGTCGCGTAGCAGGTTGAGCTGCGCCTGGCGCACTTCTTCATAGTTGCGCAGTGAGGCGTATATCTGAACCACACCCGGCATGCCGCCTACATACAGGTAGGTGCGCAGATGCCGGATGTAGAGGTCTTCAAAGTGAGCGATCATGCTCCAGTCCCGCTTTTGTAAGAGGGTTGCAAGGCGTTCTTCGCCGATGGCTTCCAGAAACTCGCAGTAACTCATGGGGTAGAGGTTAAGCCTGTCGACTTTACCGACCGGAAAGCCGGTGCCCACGTGGTCGGCCACGCCCAGAAGTGACCCTGCGGCAATAATGGCGTATTCTCTGGCTTCCTCGCAGAAGTATTTCAGTGATGTGAGCGCAGCGGGGCATTCCTGAATTTCATCCAGAATGATGAGGGTGTTCTGGGGTTCAACAGTGCATTTTCCTTCAATGGAAATAGTTTCCAGAAGTCTGGGAATATCGAAATCCGTGCTGAAGGAACGGCGGGCTCGTTCACTGTTGTCGAATCGTATGTAAGCTACGCTTTTGAAATGCTTGCGCCCGAATTCCTGCATGAGCCAGGTTTTGCCTACCTGGCGTGCGCCCATTAGCAGCAGGGGCTTCCGGAATGGGTGATTTTTCCAGCTTTTAAGCTTCTCCAATGCGTGTCTGTTCATGGCTCTTCTCTTCTGAAAAGAGATTATATTTCTTTTTTGTTTACTGTCAATGCTAATTTGCAAAAACCCAAGGTTAAATCCAGGGGTGGTGTTACGAAAACCCAAGGTTAAATCCAGGGGTAGTGTTACGAAAACCCAAGGTTACGCCGGAAAATAGGGTGCTGATTTACTGCTGCTCGGTCATGGAGCGTGCTCATTCGTGGAAATACTTCGAGAAATTTATACGCCAATATTTCTTATGCCGCATTCCAGAACTGAGCTGCCGCCTGTACGCCGCGCTGGTCCACATAGCGTGTGCGTAGCAGCGTGGCATCGCGGTGGCCTATTTCCAGCTGCAGCTCTGCAAAACTGCGGAAGTGGCTCAGGTGGTAACTGGCAAATGTGTGGCGCAGTGCATCCTGCGGCCATCGATGGGCAGGGGCGTTCCACCCCGCTGCCCGGCGCAGTTCGCGCCAGTGTTTCAGCCAGTTCGGAGGACATGTCGTTTTTGCGTCGGCTTGCTGGTGCTTCTGCAATATCCTCTGCAGCGGCTTGTGAATCGTCACCCGTCGTGCGCCGCCGGTCTTGCTGTGCCGGGGGAGGATGTAGATTGCGTGTTCCCGCAAATCCACCTGCGCCCAGGTGAGCCGCGCCACCTCATGCGGGCGGATGCCGGCATACAGCATCATCCCTACCGCCGCTGCGCAGCTGCCGCCCTGGTAGGTCTCAGCCGTGGTGGTAATCTGCTCAATTTCCTGAGGGGTGAGAATCGGCACAGGCTGCTCCACCACTCGTGGTGCTTCCACCC
>JAFXDR010000172.1 GCA_017521145.1 Akkermansia sp.
CCATTTCTTCACCGATTACGACCGCCACGCCGACTCCCCCGCATGGCTGGCCTATGGATTCATGGTCGCGGAGTTCCGGCTCTCCCTCTTTGCCCCCGCCCTGGCCGCCAAAGGCCGTGCATCCGCAAAAAGACTGGAAGCAGCAGCCAATTTATTGTAAATCTCTTAAATAATTTTGTGTAAAATGCAAGATTCAACCTTGCATTTTACACAAAAAGAACTTTTCCGTTGGGCGGCAGGCTTGTAGCCACTGCTTCCCAATTTTAGAACAACATTCCTGCTTGCACGCGGGGGAGCGGCTGTGGTAACATGGCAGGCATGAAGCATCTTTCCCTGTTTGCCGTTGCGTTTCTGATGATGGGCAGCATGTGCCAGGCTGCCAGCGAAGCCGCCGAATCCGCCCGCGCTGCCGCCCAGCAGTATGGGGCCGCGGTGCGAAACTGCGATTTGGTATGGGCGGTGGATTCGATGTATCCCCCGCTGCGCCGCACCTATGCCGACAGTCTGGCCTCCCGCACACGCGAGGCCGAATCCGCCCGCGCCCACCGCGTGCAGGGAATTGCGCGGGAGAATGTCATCGAGGCCCGCGCCCGCATGCACGCCAACGACAAGGCTCTGCGCGCCCAGTATGCG
The DNA here is from genome assembly GCA_017521145.1 of Akkermansia sp. Taxonomy (GTDB): domain Bacteria; phylum Verrucomicrobiota; class Verrucomicrobiia; order Verrucomicrobiales; family Akkermansiaceae; genus Akkermansia. The sequence continues at coordinate 634 of JAFXDR010000172.1, forward strand.
CGCATGGGCGAACAGATGAAGAACAGCGGACTGAAAGTGGAAAGCTACAGCGTGGGCACCGCCACGGCAGAATATGTGGTCACCCCGCCCATGGCAGCCGTAAGCCAGGTGCGCAAGGACACAGCCGGGCGCGTGCGTGCCGAAAAAATCGGCACTACCCAGGAGCGCAGCCGCATTGTGGTGCTGCCCACCACCCTGGTGGTGAATGTGCCGGGAGCCAATGGCAGCCGCACCCGCATGGAGCGCCGCAGCTATATCTTCGCCGTGCGCGATGAGGTGATTATTGATAAGAGCATGCCCCGCGGCACCGAGCTCAACAAGTGGTACTTCATTGATGGCAACACCGATGTGAACACCCTGCGTTCCTTCTTCCCGAATCTGCCGCTCTACCTTGACCTGCCCGGCACGGGCGACCGCATCCTGCGCTGATTCCCCACCCCGACCCACGGCACATGGGGCTGCTGAGCGAACAAACCCTGCTCGATTTCTCCGAAACCGGACTCCTCTCGCACGCCCGAGGGTTTGAGTTCCGCCCGGAGCAGCAGCAGATGGCTGTGGCCGTGGCAGAAACACTGGAAGCCGAAACCGCCCTGCTGGCCGAAGCCGGCACCGGCGTGGGCAAATCCCTGGCCTACCTCATCCCCTCTATCCGTTTTGCGCTGGAGCGCGGCCGCAAGGCAATCATCTCCACCCACACCATCAACCTGCAGGAGCAGCTCTTCTATAAGGATATCCCCACTGTGGCGCGGGCGCTCAACTGCCATTTCGATGCCGCCCTGCTCAAAGGCCGCGCCAACTACCTGTGCCGCACCCGCCTGCGCCGCGCCATGGAACAGGCGGATGACTTGTTCAACCAGGCCGAAACCAGGCAGCTCTACGACTTGCTGGCCTGGTCCAGGGACTGCGGCGAAGGCTCCCTGGCAGAGCTGCCGCACGAGCTCAGCATCTCGCCCAAGGTATGGGCGCAGGTCTGCAGCGAAAACCACGTGTGCACCCCGCGCAACTGCGGATACGACTGCCCCTACCAGGCCGCCCGCCGCCGGGTGCAGGAAGCCCAGGTGGTGGTGCTCAACCATACTCTGTTCTTCGGGCTGCTCTCCCTGGCCGATGAGATGATGGCGGTGGAACCCGAAGGGCCTCCCGGTTTCATCTTCCCGAATGATTTCGTGATTCTGGATGAGGCGCACACCATTGAAAACGTGGCAGCCAACCAGCTGGGACTCTCGCTGAGCGAGGCCGAAATGAAATACGAACTGCTGCGCCTCTACAACCCGGTTACCCACAAGGGCAGCATGCGTCACAACGCCTCGCCCACCGTGCTGCAACTCATCGAGGAAGCCCAGGCTGCCGTGGGCGAATTCTTCACCGCCGCCCGTGCCGATTGCCAGCTGGAGGCCCACCACGGCACCGTGCGCCTGCGCCAGCCGGAATGGACAGAGAACCTGCTTTCCCCGGTGCTGCGCCAGCTCTTTGCCGAAATTAAAGACATGGCCGCCATGGAGGAGAACGAGCTCACCAAGGCCGAATTGCTCGATACCGCCGCCCGTATCCTGGCCTATGATGAAGCCGCCACGGAAATGGTGAAGCTCAGCAACGCCGACACCACGGTCTACTGGGTGGAAAGCCACGGTCTCGACGGGCAGTTCACCACCATGCGCGGCGCGCTCATCAATGTGGCCCCGGTGCTGCGAGAAAAGCTCTTCGAAGCAGGGCGCAGCTGTATCTGCACCAGCGCCACCCTCTCCACCGGCGAGCGTGGCATGGGCTACTTCGCCGGGCGCGTGGGAGCCGAAAGCGCCCGCCCGCTGCAAATCGGCAGCCCGTTTGATTTTGAAAAACAGATGCGCATCACCGTGGCACGCAGCATGCCACCACCCCCACCCGCCAGCGAGGACGATGAATACCAGCCCGCCCTGGCCGATTGGATTATGCGCTCGCTGGATGAATCGCAGGGGCGAGCCTTTGTGCTTTTCACCAGCTACAGCCTCATGCGCGCCATGGCCGTGCGCCTGCGCCCCTTCTGCCAGGAACGCGGCTGGCCCCTCTTGGTGCAAGGCGATGAACTGAACCGCAGCCAGATGGTGCACAGCTTCCGCGAAAACATAGGCAGCGTACTCCTCGGCACCGATAGCTTCTGGACCGGGGTCGATGTACCCGGCGAAGCCCTCTCCCACGTCATTGTCACCAAGATACCCTTCGAATCCCCCGGCAACCCGCTCGTGGAAGCCCGAATCGAAGACATCACCGCCCGCGGCGGCAATGCCTTCCGCGACTACTCGCTCCCCGAAGCCGTGCTCAAATTCCGCCAGGGCATCGGCCGCCTCATCCGCTCCAAAACCGATACCGGCATCGTCACCATTCTCGACTCCCGCGTAACCAACAAATTCTACGGATCCCGCTTCATGTACGCCTTACCGGCAGCCGCGCCCCGTTCTTTCTGCTGATTCCCGGCCCCTCCCCCCAAATGCCTCCCGGGTTCATTCCGGGCGCGCTTCTTTCAACCAGGGGAACGTGCGGTTCCGTATTTTCTCCACCGCTTCAGGATACGGGATTCCATTCAGGTACACCATGCGAGGAATCGGTGCGGCATCTTTGCGGAGCACCAGCTCCACAGTCCTGTGAACCCTGATATCAGGAAACGCATTCCAGGAATGCTTTAACTCCTCGTACCATATCCGGTCCAAATCGCCCGATTTCTCCTCCACGTAGTACCGCAGGAAGCTGCTGTTTTTTGAAAAGCGCAATCTCAGGTCAACCCGCAGCTCCGCTGTATCAGATTCAGCCACGTATTCAGCGCGTCGCCGCAGAGAGGCCCACATTTCGATGCGCCGCTCCCCCTCCTGCGCCACATCTGCCGAGGAACCGGGCACCTCCACACGCGCAATCTGGTGCAAGGCATCCTCACCCTTCTTCCAGAACACCGCTACGCGTAAATCAGA
>JAFXDR010000173.1 GCA_017521145.1 Akkermansia sp.
CCATGGCACACGAACGCGTAGATGCCCTGGGGCTGCCCATGCAGGCCCAGCACAACACCGAAAAGCACCACACCGCCTTTACCGTGAGTGTGGATGCCAAGGAGGGTATCACCACCGGCATCAGCGCCTTTGAACGTTCCATCACCACCATCAAGCTGGCCGACTCCCGCTGCACCCTCGATGACTTTGTGCAACCCGGCCACTGCTTCCCGCTGCGAGCGGTGGAGGGCGGAGTCATCCGCCGCGCCGGCCACACCGAAGGCACGGTTGATATTCTGCGCATTGCCGGCATGGAGCCAGTGGGCGTATGCTGCGAAATCATGAAGGATGATGGCACCATGGCCCGCCTGGGTGAAATGGGCTCTTTCCAGCGGAAATACGGTCTCAAAGCCTGTTCCCTGGCGCAGATTATCGAGCACCGCCAGCACACCGAAACGCTCGTGGAGCGGGAAGAGGTGGTCAAACTGCCCACCGATTTCGGTGATTTCGACTGCTATTCCTACCACTCCAAGGTGGACGGCAAGACTCACCTGGCACTGGTGCGTGGCGAAATTGACCCGGAAAAACCCGTACTCTGCCGCGTGCACAGCGAGTGCCTCACGGGCGATGTCTTTGCCAGCCGCCGCTGCGACTGCGGCAGCCAGCTGCACGCCGCCATGCGCCGCGTCGCGCAGGAGGGCGGTGTCATCCTCTACCTGCGGCAGGAAGGCCGAGGCATCGGGCTCTCTGCCAAGCTGCATGCCTACAAGCTTCAGGAACAGGGCTATGATACGGTGGATGCCAATATCAAGCTGGGTTATGCCCCCGACCTGCGCGACTACGGCGTAGGCGCGCAGATTCTGCGCGACCTCGGCGTGCGCCACCTGCGTCTCCTCACCAATAACCCGCTGAAGATTCAGGGGCTTTCCGGTCACGGGCTGGATGTCGTGGAACATGTGGCCATCTCCATACCCGCACATGCCGACAACCAGCACTACCTGGACACCAAGCGGGACCGCATGGGGCACATGATTTAAGAATCGGTGAAAGAGCGCGGGATTCCGCGCTCTTTCGCGTATAAGCTGACGCCATTTTTCCGATTTATGGCACACATGGCTATTCCTAATTTTGCTCGCATGCGGTAAAATGGGGAAAAGAAGAGCTGGACCCTATATGTCTGACCCCGAAAAACAACCCAACAAATTGCCCACACCCGGCGGTTCCTCCAACTGGGGAGCCATGATTCTGATGTTCGTCATCCTGGCTATCCTCATGGTAGCTTTCGTGTTCGATGGAGCATTCGCCTCCCCCGGCCGCACTATCAGTCTGGATGAATTCCGACAGGACTACAAGGCAGGGAAAATCGTACTCAACCAACCCAGGGATTTCCCCGTTGAGGTGACGCTGAGCCCCAGCTCGGTGGAGGGAGTCATTACGGCATTTGAATACCGCAATGTGCCGCAGTACCCCAAGGCAGCTTTCTACATGCCCTTCACGGAGTCTGACGACATCCGCGCGCTTTGCAACCGCTTCGGCATCACCACAACCAAAGTGGATGCCGCCCCGCAGGAGCTGCAGGGCGACCGCGTGTGGTCTACCGATGACTTTGCCCGCATGGGAGCCGAAGGCCGCATCATCACCACCGGCAGCAGCCCGGTGATTTACGAAGCCGCCGGTCAGGGAGTCATCGTGGGCGAATACCGCCTGCCAGTCAACACCAAGGTGACCCTCAAGGAGCTCGAGCCGGTGCGTGTGGAATTCAACTCCGCATTCCAGGGTGAACAGGTGCGCGAATTACTGGGCAACAATGTGAAATACACCGTAGAGAGCAACACCTGGAGCGTGTTCCTCATGAATGTGCTGCCCTTTGCCATTGTGCTGCTGCTCATTTTCTTCTTCTTCCGTGCCCAGAGTGGTGGCCCCGGCGGAGCCATGAAGTTTGCCCGCAGCCGCGCCCGCCTGCTCGACCCCAACAAGAACAAGGTCACCTTCAAGGATGTAGCCGGCATCTCTGAAGCCAAGGAGGAAGTATGGGAAATTGTGGAATTCCTGCGCAATCCCCAGAAGTTCCGCAACCTGGGCGGCACCATTCCCAAGGGTGTGCTCATGGTGGGGCCTCCGGGAACGGGCAAGACCCTGCTGGCCCGTGCCATTGCCGGTGAGGCAGGTGTGCCGTTCTACACCATTTCCGGCTCCGATTTCGTGGAAATGTTCGTAGGCGTGGGTGCCAGCCGCGTGCGCGACATGTTTGCCGAGGCCAAGAAACATTCCCCCTGCCTTATCTTCATTGATGAAATTGACGCAGTGGGCCGTCACCGCGGTCACGGCGTGGGCGGTGGCCATGATGAACGCGAGCAGACCCTCAATGCCCTGCTTGTGGAGATGGATGGCTTCACTGCCAATGAGAATGTCATTGTCATCGCCGCCACCAACCGCGTAGATGTGCTCGACCCCGCGCTGCTGCGCCCCGGTCGCTTCGACCGCCAGGTGACCGTGAACCTGCCCGATGCCGCTGGCCGCGAGCAGATTCTGCGCGTGCATGCCCGCAAAGTGAAACTGGCACCGGATGTAGACCTGGGGCCGATTGCCCGTGCCACCACCGGTTTCTCCGGTGCCGAACTGGCCAACCTGGTGAATGAAGCAGCCCTCATTGCTGCCCGCCACAACAAGCCCACCGTCCAACAGGGTGATTTAGAGGAAGCCCGCGAAAAAGTAAGATGGGGACGCGAGCGCCGCTCACTGGAAATTTCCGACAAGGAGAAGTACATGACCGCCGTGCACGAAGCCGGACACGCTGTATGCCTGCTCAAGACAGACTTGGCGAAGA
>JAFXDR010000174.1 GCA_017521145.1 Akkermansia sp.
CACTCGTACACCCCAAAAGGAAACCGGAACCCCGACGCAGGTCGGGGTGGCAGAAAGCGATGCAACATATTAAGCTCACACTTTTCCGTCTCCGGGCTTACGCCCTACGCCGTGACAGGCTGCCGCCCGCTCCTGACGTCGGGGCTCCGAATATATTTTCGTTTTACGAGTGGTTCCGCTGCTGACGCAGCTACACCACTCACTTTGAATATACCGCCCGTACCACGGGCTCGGAGTGCGGCGGCATCGGGAGTACCGCTGCTCATGCAGCGGTAACGGGTCGGCCCGCTCTGCGGGCCTCAATGAATTACACCGGCAGAGCCGGTGTATGGAAATACCCCAGCTGCGCTGTGGTATGAAAGCAGGGCGCTGCCCTGCATGAAATCCTGCCCTGCGGGCAGGATGAAATACCGCCCGTGCCGGGCGGTATTTCAAGGTGAAAACACGCTCTTAACCCCGGCTGGAATCCGGAGCCCACGGAGTAGGCTCAGAGTGCCGCACGCCTTTGGTTCAGCGAATAATTTTTTATCTTGACTCTTGTTTTTTTGCCGTTAAGATATTCACACACGAATGAATCTACAGCAGACATGACAAATGATGTAGATTTGTAACTTATACAGTATCGTAATGTATTGGTGTGTAGCACTATGAATACAAGAAGAGGAATAATCAGATGCTCAAACCTCAGGAAAAGGTCGAGTTATCTACGCCTGCTGAAACAAACCCGGGCAGGTGAGGTGCAGAGACTTAAAGCCGGAGTGTATGCGAGACCGGAAGCGCTGGCAGACGTAGTGCTGGATATACCATCCATCATAGCGGGGGGGGTTCTGTGCATGTACAGTGCGTGGGATTTTCATCATCTCACCGTGCAGGTGCCACCAGCTCACTGCGTAGCCGTAAAAAGGGGGCGAAAGGTAGTGTTGCCGGCATACCCGCCTATAAAGTTGTATTGGGTGAGTGAAAGCATCCATGCACTGGGGATTATGGAAGCAAGCGCGGGTAATAAGAAAATACTGGTATATGATAAGGAGCGCAGCGTGTGCGATGCTCTGCGGGCTCGCAACAAAATAGGCACAGAAACCAGTTCGGAAATACTGCGGAACTACTTGGCCAGCCCGGATAAGAACCTGACCAAATTGTGCCATTATGCGCGTAAACTGCGTATATACACACTTCTGAAACACTATCTCGAATTCTGTTGATGCCTATGAGACAGGTGAAAAACCACGGTAAATCCATCCGCATGCGACTGTTGAACATGTCGCAGCAAACAGGTGTTCCCTATAACACCGTGGTGCTGAGATATCTTCATGAGCGCTTGCTCTACCGTTTGTCCCGGTCTGCCCTGAAACCCCACTTCATATTAAAAGGCAGCAGCTTGCTTTATGCAACACAAGGGGTATTGAGCCGCCCTACGAAAGATGTTGATTTTCTGGGTTACCACATCAACCGCACACCGGAGCATATACGGGCCGCCTTTTCGGACATTCTCTCCATTGAATGCACCGGCGATGCTGTCCGGTTTGATACCAGCAGCCTTGATGTGAGTGAGATAACGGCCAATAAAGAATATCGCGGTGCTCACGTGCGCGTGGATGCCCACCTGGATACCATGGTGGTACCCGTAGAGATGGATATCGGTTTCGGAGATGTGATTACCCCTCATGCCTGTGAACTGGATTATCCCCTTGCTTTGCATGATCTCCCACCAGTCCGGGTTCTGAGCTATTCTCTGGAAACAGTCGTAGCGGAAAAGTTTGAATCCATGTTCGCCCTGGATGCCATTAACAGCCGCATGAAAGATTTCTACGATGTCTATTCCCTTCTTCTCAGCGGAAAGCTTAACGAACAAACACTGGCCGATGCCATAAAATGCACTTTTGCCAACAGAAAAACTGTTATACGACCATCTGCTGCCCTGTTATCTCCGGAATTCTGCGCAGATCAGAACCGGCAATTGCAGTGGAAAAATTTTCTGAGAAAGATAGGGGACCTCAATACGCTGGAATTTGAAACAGTGTGCAACCATATATGCCGAATCCTATTACCTTTGCTACCCCGGAACAACGTTTTTTAAAAGAAGAAAAGAGGCGGCAAGATATTTCCCAACGGGTGCATTTTGTATCTCGCAGCCGTCGGCTGCGAACTTCTCTCTGCGAAGCAGAACTTATCTCGCCGGAAGGCGAACTTATCTCCCGGCAGCGCCGGGAACTTATCTCAGCCCCTGCATGGGGCTGATGCAGCGGTAACGGGTCGGCCCGCGCCGGGTGGTATTGGAATCCTGAGCTTCAAGATTAATTCAGAGTAAGCAGTTCGCGAAGCAATTCGCTGAGTTTCGCGGCGGGCATGCTCACCATTTCATCCTCCGTCAGGCCGCTTTTCTGGCGCCAGCGCACAATACGGCTCAGCAGCTGCAGGTGCCACTCGGGGCGTTCCTCGGGCACGACTACCAGGAAGACAAGGCGCGCCGGGCTGCCCTGCCAGTCCACCCCGCAGGTGCTGCGGGCCAGGTATACTGCCGGTTGCGGAATTTCAAACACGCGCGCGTGCGGAATGGCCAGCCCGTAGCCCAGGTAGGTGCTATCCTGCGCTTCACGGTCCAGCGCGGTGTTCACCAGGGTGCGCTTGCGCCACCCGGTAAGCCCCGCCAGCTCGCCCGCCAGCAGTCGCACCATATCCACATGGCTCTCGCCCATGGGCAGTTCTTCCTCGCGCACCCATACCAGCGTTTCGTTGCTCAGCTCATCCGCATCGTACATAGTGCTACCATCATATAACACCCCGACCCTGAAAATCAAGCCACAAGAACGGGTATGACGAATGCAGAACCCACGTGAATGCAAATTTCAGAATGCAGAATGCAGAATGAGAAGTTTGCATGCTGCCTCCCGGCAGCATGGGGTATTATGACAAGCGCTGAGATGCTCTCAGCGCTTGTTGCAATTCCACTGCGCTTTGCCGCAGGGAGCTTTACACATTCAAGATTCAAAATTCAACATTCCAAATGCCCTCCTCCCCAAAATTAAATTGATTTTGCAACATTTTCAGCTCCGCTGGCGTGATTTAAGCTTGCGTGCTGCGGCTGGTGTAGTAACATAGGAGTGGACACACTGTGTATGTCCGAGATATATGATAGATTCAATGCCCCGGCAGCCGGGTATGTGCAGGCTGAACCGGGCATGATTCCCCCTAGCATTACGATTCAATAACCAACATGGCTGAACATTATACTCACGGTCGGCAGGGTCAGGGAGCCCGCCGCCGTCGCAACAACAAGGGCCGCCCCTACCGCCGCCGTATGCCGCGCCAGCAGGATGTCCCCGCTCCCAAGCCCAGTCTGTTGCAGCGTATTCTTGGTTTCTTCGGTTTCGGCAAGAAGAAGGACGCTGCCAAAAAGGATAACCGCCCCGCTAAGAACCAGAAGCCCAGGCAGAATGTGCGTGTGGCCAAGGGGCGCAGCAATCAGGGCGGCAACCCCGCTGCCCGTCAGGAAAAACGCCGGCGCCCGGCTTCCGTGGCCCCCACCCGCAATGCCCGCCTCTATGTGGGCAACCTCTCCTACGAGGCCACCGAGGCTGAGCTGGAAGACCTTTTCAAAGGCTTCGGCAATGTGCGCAGCGTGGAAATCATCTATAACACCCGCACCTATAAGAGCAAGGGCTATGCCTTCGTGGAAATGCAGATGCTTGATGATGCCAAGCGCGCTGCCGAGGTGCTGCACGGCCAGCCTTTCATGGGTCGTGAGCTCATGGTGAGTGCCGCCAGCGAACGCCCCGAGACTCCAGAAAAGGATGAGGCCGCCCCTGCCGGTGAGACTCCCGCAGAGTCTTCTGCTCCAGAGACTCCCTCTGCCACCCCGGCTGAAGCTCCCACCGAGGATTAATTTTATCTACGTTTGATTTGATGCAACGATGTGTAGCCCTCAGGGCTGCACACCGTTTTTTTCTAAGGCCGGGTAACGCAAGCATTCACAGGGTTACATTTTGAATGTAGAATTCAGGATTTTGAATCTTGAATGTGTAAAATTCCCTGTGACAAGGCGCAGTGAAAATACAACAAGCGCTGAGAGCATCTCAGCGCTTGTTTTAATACCCCATGCTGCCGGGAGGCAGTATGCAAATTTCACATTCTGCATTCTGCATTCTGAAATCTGCATTCATTAGGTTCTTGCCAGTGTGGGGGAAATGTGGTAGTGTGGGGGGCATGGCGAAGCAATATCTGATTGCCCTGCTGGCATGTGCAACGGCCTGGGGTATGGAAAGTTTTGAGAAGCTGCCGGCGGGGGAGATTACTGCCGGGGAGCTGGAGTTCGGGGCGTTTGCAGCCAGCCCGGGACACGCGGAGATTATGAACCGCGGGCGCACGGGCAAACAGTCGCTGCGCATCAAGGGAGGCGAGGCGTGCCAGGGGCGATTCAAGCTGGCCAGTGCGCTGAAGAAAGACACCCGGTTTTCATTCTGGATGGAGCGGTGGACGAAAAAGGAACCGTTCCAGGTGCGGCTGGTGGCGGTGACCGGCAGTGGCGAAAAGGAGGTGGATAATGTGAAAAGCCTGGGTTCCGGCGGTTTCAAGCATCAGATCAAGAGTACGCTGCCGGCCGGCACAAAGGAGCTGCTGGTGGTGGCCACCACGCCGGCTGATACGGGCATCCTCATCGATGATTTCTCGCTCATGACCGGCAAGATGAAGCTGGCGGGTGCCGAGGTGCATAACCCCGGGGTGTGGCCCATCATGAAACGCGCCAGATTTAACCCGGCGGTTAAAATCAAGGTGCAGACGGAGGGTGCAGAGGATGCCCTGAGCCTGGACCAGCTGAAGCTGAGCGTGAGCGACCCGGACCAGGTGGCGCGCGTGACGCTGCGCAGCGGCTCTGCCAATGGTATGGATTTCAAGGAGAGTGTGGTGTATGGCTCTGCGGAGCCCAACAAATCCGGTAAGGTGGTGATTAAATCCACCCAGCCGCTGGAGGGTGGCGAGAATAACCTGTGGCTGGATGTGGAGCCCGGTGCCGATGCCGTGATTGGCTCGAGCGTGGAATTCAGCGATGTGAAGCTCACGATTGGTGGTAAGGAGCTTGAGCCTGCCATGGAACCGGTAAGGCAGCGAATCGGTATCATGCTGGCTTTCCCGGGGGATAAGGTGCGCCAGCTGAATGGCCCGGCGCGCGATTGCGCGGCCTTCCGCATTCCCGGTCTGGTGCAGACGAAGAAGGGTACGCTTATCGGCTGTTTTGATGCCCGCTATGATAATGAGGTGGACCTCTGCCGCGATATTGATGTGGCTGCGGTGCGCTCGACGGATGGCGGCCAGACCTGGACCATGCCTGCGGTGAATATGGACTCCGGCCCCGGTATGGCTAATGGCTGCGGTGACCCCTGCATCCTGCAGGATAAGAAAGGGCGCATCTGGATGCAGGCGCTGGCCTGCCACTTTGCGCCCGGCGCCCGCGCTATCAATGCCTCCGGCACCGGCACGGATGCCGCCAGAACCGGCCAGTGGGAGATGGTGTATTCCGATGATGATGGCAAGAGCTGGAGCCAGATCAAGAATGTGACCAGCCAGGTGAAGAAGGATGAATGGAACCTGATTCTGGCCGGCCCGGGCAATGGTATCTGCACCAGCAAGGGGGTTATCGTGTTCCCTGCCCAGATCTGGCAGCACAATGCCAAACCGAATTGCCGCAGCACCATCTGTTATTCCAAAGATGGCGGTAAAACCTGGAAGATGGGCGAGGGTGTGCCGGAAAAGACTTCCGAATGCCAGGTGGTGGAGCTTGCGGATGGCTCGCTGATGCTCAACTGCCGCAACGAGGCTTACACCGGCAAGCGCGTGGTCTACATTACCAAGGATCTGGGCGAATCCTGGGAGGCGCATGAAACTAACCGCACTACGCTCAACGACCCCACTTGCCAGGCCTCGCTGGTGGCGGTGGAAACGAAGAAGTACGGCCGCCTGCTGCTTTTCTCCAACCCCTGGATTCACGGGCGCAGTAATATGAGCATCCGTGCTTCGCAGGATGAGGGCGTGACCTGGAGCCAGGGCGTGCTCTACGATGCCCGCAACTGCATGGGCTATTCCTGCGTGGCGCTTACCGACCCCGACCACGTGGGTATCATCTACGAAACCTGCCACAACAACGGTGAGACCAACTACCGCGGTATCGGTTTCATTCGCCTGCCGCTCGAAAGTATCGTGACCGGCAAGGAGATGGATGCGAAACCCGCTTCCGCAGATACCGGAAAAAAGGGCAAGAAGGGAAAGAAAGGCAGGAAGAAAAGGAAGAGGAAAGGATAATGAACAGTGAATAGTGAATAGTGAATAGTGGAAAATTTGCTGCGCTGCGCGCAGGAGGATTCGGAACAAGCTCTGAGCTGCGCTCAGAGCTTGTTTGTGTTTCCGGAGCGGCGGGAGCCGCGACCTGACCAGACATTCTGCATTTGGAATGTTGAATTTTGAATCTTGAATGTGTAAAGCTACCTGCGACAAGGCGCAGTGGAATTGCAACAAGTGCTGAGAGCATCTCAGCGCTTGTTTTAATACCCCATGCTGCCGGGAGGCAGCATGCGAATTTCACATTCTGCATTCTGCATTCTGAAATCTGCATTTATTAGGTTCTTGCTCCTGCGGGGGAAATATGGTAGTGTGGAAGCATGTTCCGAAAATCCTTGATTGCCATGCTGGCATGCGGGCTGGCGTATGGTGCTGAAAGTTTTGAGAAATTACCCGCCGGTGCGCTGACCAGTGGCAATGTGGAGTACGGTAAATTGAAAGCCGAAGCCGGACATGCCGAGATTCACGGCAAGGGGCGGGCGGGCGATAAGAGCCTGCGTATCCTGGGCGGTGCCGGGCGCACAGTTTCCATCACGTTCAAGGAAAAACTCAAGAAGGAGACCAGGTTCTTTTTCTGGGCTGAGCGCTGGTCCGGCAAGACTCCGTTCAATGTGGCCGTGCAGGCGCTCACCGGCTCCGGCACTCAGGATGTGCTGAGCACCGACCAGGTTAAGCCGGGTGGCATTGATACCAAGGTGGAAGGCACCCTGCCCGCCGGAGCCACAGGCATGCAGTGGGTGGTGGATACGGCAGATGGCACCGGCGTGCTGATTGATGATCTGGTGCTGCTGACTGGTGATATGAAGGTGAAGGGGTTTGAGGTGGTGGACCCGGGCCCCTACCCCATCATGAAAGGGGCCGTATATAACCCGGCCGTGGCACTGGATGTGAAGACTGAAGGAGCTGATAATCCCAGGAAGCTCAACAAGGTGAGCTTTACCGTGAGCAACCCGGGGCAGATTGCCAGAATTACCCTGCGCACGGCCGATGCCAAGGGCATGAACTTCAGCAGCAGCGTAGAATATGGCTCTGCCAGACCCGGCTCGGATGGCAAGGTGACCATCCGCTGCAAGGATGCGCTGCAGCCCGGTGAAAACTATCTGTGGCTGGATGTGGAGCCCAGCGCCAAGGCCAGGGTGGGCGGCATGCTCAGTTTCCGTAATTTCAAGATGGAGATTGATGGCAAGGAATACGAACCCGGCGAGAAAAAGGCAGTGAGCCAGCGTGTGGGCGTGATGCTGGCCATGCCGGGTTCCAGTGTGGGCAACCAGCCGGACGGTGCCGACCCGCGCCATTGCACGGCGTACCGCATTCCCGGTATCATCTGCACCGAGAAAGGCTCGCTGGTGGCCTGTTTCGATGCCCGCTACGGGCACGAGGGCGACCTTTGCGCCGATATTGATGTGGCGGTGGTGCGTTCCACAGATGGCGGCCAGAGCTGGAGCGCCCCGGAGGTGGCTATGGATGCAGGCCCCGGCGGCACCAATGGCTGCGGCGACCCCTGCATCCTGCAGGATAAGAAGACCGGGCGGCTCTGGATTCAGGCGCTGGTGTGCCACTTTGGCGGCGGGGCTTCGCTGAGTGTCTCCAAAACCGGCTTCGATAAGGACAAGACCGGCCAGTGGGGCATGGTGTATTCTGATGACGATGGCAAGACCTGGTGCAAGGAGTACCAGAACTTCACCCAGCAGGTCAAAAAGGAAGAATGGACCACCATTCTGGCCGGCCCCGGCAATGGTATCTGCACCAGAAAAGGCTGCATTGTCGTGCCGGCCCAGATCTGGCAGAATGGTGCCAGCCCCCGCTGCCGCAGCACAATCTGCTACTCCAGGGATAACGGCAAGACCTGGAAGATGGGTACCGGCCTGCCCTGTTCCAGCTCCGAATGCCAGGTGGTGGAGCTCAAGGATGGCTCCCTGATGCTCAACTGCCGCAATGAGGCCGGCGGTGGCCGCCGCGTGGTCTTTGTGACCAGGGACATGGGCGAAACCTGGGAACCGCACGAAACTGACCGCAAGGGGCTCAACGAACCCTCGCCCCAGCCCTGCCAGGCTGGTTTTGTGGCGGTGCAGACCAGGAAGTATGGCCGCCTGCTGCTCTTTTCCAATCCGCAGGTGTATCCGCGTGCGCTCATGATTGTGCGCGCCTCGCGCGATGAGGGCAAGACCTGGAACGATGGTATCATGTATGATAAACGCCGCATGATGGGCTATTCCTGCATGGCTATGACTGACCCCGACCACGTGGGCATCATTTACGAAACCTGCCACACCAATGGCAAGACCGGCAACCGCGGTATCGGCTTCATCCGCATTCCCATCGAAAGTATCATGACTGGTAAGGATGTGGATGCCAGGGAACCCGGCAAGAAGGGCAGCAGGAAGGGCGCAGATGATGACGAGTCTGATGACTCCGGTGATGATGATGCCGGTGACAAGCCGAAGAAGAAATCCAAAAAGGGTAAGAAGGGCAAAAAGGGTAAGAAAAAGAAGAAATCCGGCGACTAAGCAGCATAAAACAGGCAGTTCCCATAGGGATTGCCTGTTTTTTCTTGTGCTTTCCACTAAGGATGTGCTAATCTGCCAGCATGTACAGAACCTTTCTCATTGGAACGCTGGCCTGCAGCCTGGCTGGAGCCGCGGAACATTTTGACAAGCTGAACACCGGTGCTTTCACCCAGATCAACACGTCCTATGGCGTGATGAGCGCTGCCGGTGGCAATGCCGAAATCAACCAGGGTCATGGCCGCAACAGCGCCAAGGCGCTGCGCCTGCTGGGTGGTGAAAACAAGAGCGTAAAACTGCAACTCATCAAGCCGCTGGAAGCCGAAACCTCTGCCATGTGCTGGGTGGAGCGCTGGACCAGACGCGAGCCTTTCGCTTTCCGCATTGTGGCCGAAACCCCTGCGGGCGATAAGGAAGTTGCCCGGCTCGAAAAAAGCAGCGTGGGCGGCTACCACAACCACATGAAATGGAACATGCCCGCCGGTACCTCCGCTATCCGCTTTGAATCCACCACGGCCGAAGGCGGTGGCGTGCTCATTGATGACCTGACCCTCATGGTGGGTTCCATGGAGGTCAAAGGTGTAAGCCTGCACAACCCGGGGGCCTTCCCCATCATGAAACGCGCGGTGTTCAACCCGGTCATGGCTCTGGAGGTGAAGACCGAAGGCGCCCACGACCCGAAATCCGTGAAAAAGGTGAGCTTCAAGGTTTCCAACCCCGCCTATGTGAGCGGCGTTACCCTGCGCAGCGGCAATGAGAACGGGCTCGATTTCAGCCACAGCACCGCCTATGGCACCGGGGTGCCTCTGGCAGATGGTACCGTGGTCATCAATACCGATGCCGCGCTGGAAGGCGGCACCAGCCGCCTGTGGCTGGATGTGCAGCCCGCCGGCGGTGCACCGGTCGGTTCCTCCATCAGCTTCAGCGATGTGAAAGTCACCATCGAGGATAAGGAATATACCCTGGAAAGCGCACCGGTGACCCAGCGCGTGGGCACCATGCTGGCTTTCCCCGGTGATCATGTGGGCAACCAGCCCGGCGGTGCCGACCCCCGCCACTGTGTGGCATTCCGCATTCCGGGCATGATCCGTACGGCCAGCGGTGCACTGGTGGCCTGTTTCGATGCCCGCTACCACCACGAGGGCGACCTCTGCGCCGATATTGACGTGGCCACTGTGCGCTCGACGGATGGCGGCCAGACCTGGACCATGCCGGAGGTGAGCATGGATGCGGGCCCCGGCCACAACAACGGCTGCGGTGACCCCTGCATCCTGCAGGACCAGAGCGGCCGCATCTGGATGCAGTCGCTGGTGTGCCACTTCAGCGGTGGTGCTTCGCTCTGGGTTTCCAAGACCGGTTTTGATAAGGACAAGACCGGCCAGTGGGGCATGGTGTATTCCGATGACGATGGCAAGACCTGGTGCAAGGACTATGTGAACCCCACCCGCCAGATTAAGCAGGAGCAGTGGACCACCATTCTGGCCGGCCCCGGCAATGGCATTGTGCTCAAGGATGGCACCATCGTGTTCCCCGCCCAGATCTGGGACCGCGCGGTGAACCCCCGCTGCATGAGCACTATCTGCTACTCGACAGATGGCGGCAGGAACTGGGCCTACGGCACCGGCGTGCCCCACGCTACTTCCGAATGCCAGGTGGTGGAGCTGGAGGACGGCAGCATCATGATTAACTGCCGCAACGAAGCCTACCAGGGCAAGCGCATCGTGTATGTGACCAGGGACCTGGGCAAGACCTGGACTCCCCACCCCACCAACAACAAGGGGCTGAGCGAACCGACCTGCCAGGGCTCTATCATTGCGGTGGATTCCCGGAAGCATGGCCGCCTGCTGCTCTTCTCCAACCCCCGCATCAATGGCCGCAGCAATATGACCGTGCGTGTCTCGCGCGATGACGGTATGACCTGGAACACCGGCCTGCTCTACGATACCCGCCGCTGCATGGGCTACTCCTGCCAGGCTATGGTGGATGAGGACCACGTGGGCGTTATCTACGAAACCTGCCACAATAATGGCCACAACGGCAACCGCGGTATCGGCTTCATCATCCTGCCTCTGGAGGAAATCCTGAATGCCGAATAAAAGGATTAATGATTAGTGATTAGTGATTAAGGATTAATTTGAAATTTACTGCGCTTCGCGCAGGAAAATAAAAATGCTCTGAGATGAATCTCAGAGCATTTTTTCGGGATTATGGGAAGGATTAAGCCTGCTCGCCCTGCACCATGACGAGGCGGAGGGGAGTGGAGGAAACGAGCTCACCGTCGAGGGTGATGTTGATGGCGTAGGTGCCGACTTTCTCGAAGCGCAGACCCTGGAAGTTCATGATGAGGTTGCGGGTAAGGAAGGAAGCGCCTTCGGGCAGAGCCACCTTGAGGTCACCCACGATGGGCATGCGCTCCTTGTCGAGCGGAGTGCCATCTTCATCGATAATGGAAATGCCGAGCTTGTGGTCGCCGGAGTCCTCGGGGGTGAGGCAGAGGCGGAGAGCCAGAGCGCAGGCGGGGTGAATCACGGGGAACTGGCGGGCGAAGAGCGTATCGAAAGCGCCCTGCACGCAAAGCTTACCCTGATAATCGGCAGCGTAGTCGCAAAGTACAGCAACTTGAATATCCATGGTATGTATCTTGATTGGTTGGTTAATTAGGAATCTTTCAGGTCATGCCGGCAGATGCCGGGGAAAATGACTTCTCTACTTCTACCACAAAAGTTTCCCCATTCAAGCATAAAGTGACATATGTGGCACGCGCTGACACAATTCCGGAATCAATCGGCAGCCATGCCGGAAGCCTTCAGCGAATCCCAGCCACCCTGGAGGGTGTAAATGGGAGCTTCGATGATGCCGAGCTCGCGCAGTTCGGCGGCAATTTCCTCGGAAGCCGTGCATTCCGATGTGCAGAACACCACGATGCATTCACCGCGCTCGGCGGCTTCGAGCATGCGGCCTATGGCGGCATCTATCTGCTGCTGCATTTCTGCGCCCTTGCGGATGGGGAACATGCGGTTTTCTGCCAGCATGAGGTGGTTGAGCTCAAAATCGCCCTGGCTGCGGGCATCAATCCACACGACGCGCTCGCCATACCGGGCGGCGAGGGTCTCGGGGCAGATGCGCCCGCGCGGCAGTTTTTCCTGCACACAGGCCGGCATGCGCCGCGGCGCAAAGATAATGGCATCTGCCCAGCCCAGCACAAAGGCCAGGATGAGGATGGCAATGCCAAGGCGAATCGCCTGTGTGAAGGTGTCCTTCATGAGAGGGAGGGGGTGCAGCGCTGGCTCGTGATGAAAAAAGCCCACAACCGGGAGTTGTGAGCTTTCTTGAGTAGGGCTACAGGGACTCGAACCCCGAATAGCGGTGCCAGAAACCGATGTGTTGCCAATTACACCATAGCCCTGTGTTCTTGGAACGGCGGGAGTATATACCCTTTGTCCCGCCCCGTCAAGCCAAATCATGCGAATTTTTCATTTTTTTTGGGCGGATGGCGGGAGCTGTGGGAATTCATCTGCCTTGTGGGCGGAGTGAATTTCCCGGCATGGCCGGGAGAGAATTTCCGCTTTGCGGAGAGAATTTCGAGGGCTGCGCCCGCGAGATACAGAAGCATTGATGCGGTTCCCGCATCAATGCTTCTGCAACCAGACGAGCAGCAGGACAATATCTGCCGGGGTGATGCCGGGAATGCGGGCGGCCTGGCCGATGGTGCCGGGGCGCACGCGGTTCAGCCGCTGGCGGGCCTCGGTTTTCATGGCGGGAATGGCATCGTAATCGATGCCGGCGGGAATCTTCTTGTCCTCCTGGCGCTGGAGCCTGGCAGCGGCGGTGCGCATACGGTTGATATGCCCGGCATAGGCAATTTCCGTGGCGATGGGTTCCCAGAGCTCATCCGGGTACTGGGAGCGGAGCGGTTCGGGTAAGGTGCGCCAGTCGTTATCCGGGCGGCGGAGCCAGATTTCGAGCGTGGTGCCTTCCACCCGCTGGTGGCGGGCACGCTCAATGCCCTGCTCAATGGCTGCCAGGCGCTGCTCGGCAGCACTACCCTGCTCTGCGCTCACCAGACCCAGGCGGGCAGCCAGCGGGGTGAGGCGCAGGTCGGCGTTGTCCTGGCGGAGCAGCAGGCGCATTTCAGCGCGGCTGGTGAACATGCGGTAGGGTTCATCGGTGCCGCGGGTCACGAGGTCATCGACCATGACCCCCAGGTAGGCCTGGTCGCGGCGGAGGATGAGCGGTTCTTCCCCGCGCAGGGCCAGCATGGCATTGGCCCCGGCCAGCAGACCCTGGCCGGCGGCTTCCTCATAGCCGCTGGTGCCGTTGATCTGCCCGGCAAAGTAGAGCCCGCGCACGCGTTTGGTCTCCAGGGTGGGCTGCAGTTCCGTGGGCGGCACAAAGTCGTATTCCACCGCATAGCCGGGGCGGATGAGCTGGGCGTGCTCCAACCCGGGGATGCTGTGCACAATATCCAGCTGCACGGAGAAGGGCAGGCTGCTGGAAAGGCCGTTGAGGTAGTATTCATTGGTGCTGCGCCCCTCGGGCTCAATGAATATCTGGTGGCGCTCCTTATCGGCAAAGCGCACCACCTTGTCCTCGATACTGGGGCAGTAGCGCGGGCCGGTGCCTTCAATCACGCCGCCGAAGAGCGGGCTGTGCTCCAGGTTGGCGCGGATGATATCGTGCGTGCCCTGGTGGGTATAGGTGATGCCGCAGGGGAGCTGGTGAAGCTCGAAATCGCTTTCGGCAAAGTGGTTGAGGGTGCACCGGGGCTCGGTTTCGCGGCGCAGCTCGCGGCATGAACGGTAGCTGAAAAGCGGCGGCGGGGTATCGCCCGGCTGGATTTCCAGCGAGCCGAAATCGATACTGCTGCCCAGAATGCGCGGCGAGGTGCCGGTCTTGAAGCGCTGCAGCGGGAACCCCAGACTGGCCAGGCTGGCGGAGATACCGCTGGGGGCTCCCCCCAGACGCCCGCCGGGCAGGTGGTTCATGCCCACATGCAGCAGGCCGCGCATGAAAGTGCCGCTGCAAAGCACCACGCTGCGGGCGGCAAAGCGCTGGCCCCAGGTGGTGGTCACGCCGGTCACGCGCCCCTGCTCCACGCAGATTTCATCCACATCACCCTGGAAGAGCTGCAGGCCGGGCGTGGTTTCCACCACCCACTTCATGCGGGCACGATAGGCGGCTTTGTCGCACTGGGCGCGGGGGGCTCTCACGCTGGGGCCCTTGGAGGCATTCAACATGCGGAACTGCAGGGCAGTGGCATCGGTATTAAGCGCCATGGCGCCGCCCAGGGCATCAATCTCGCGCACCATGTGGCCCTTGGCCAGACCACCGATGGCGGGGTTGCAGCTCATCTGGCCGATGGTGTCGAGGTCATGCGTAAGCAGTGCCACCGTGCCACCCATGCGGGTGGCCGCCAGCGCTGCCTCAATACCGGCATGGCCACCGCCGATGACCAGTACATCAAACACTGTGGGAACCAGCGAGCTCATGCCGTGGTGAGGGTGACAATCAGTTTGTGCAGGATATCGCGGGCATCCAGTCCGCTGGAAACCAGCGCCTTATCTGCCGCGGCACAGGCCTGCAGGTCGCGGCGTGCCTTGCGCAGGCTCAGCTTGCCCACCGTGCGGGCAGCGTTGAAGAGGCCGTAGGAATTCGGCGTGCCGTCCTTTTTGAGCGGCAGCAGCTTGCGCCCCTCTGCCGGCAGGTGGTTGAGCGCGGCATCAAACGCGCGGTAGTTGCCGGTATCGGGCTTGTAGGTATCGATAAGCAGGCGGGCGCAGAAACGCTGGCGCACCGTGGGTACAATAGCCGCTCGCATGATGGAGACCCCCTGCTCGCCATGCTCCAGCTGCTCATTGACCAGGCGCACCGCCAGGCGGGAATTGCCGCTCTCGATAGCGCGGGAGATTTCAAACACCACGCCGTTGCGCGATACCGCCACCATGAGCTCTACGTCCTCTGCCGTCACCTGCCGGCGTTCCGGCCCCAGGTATACATCCAGCTTCGCGAGCTCATTGGCAATCTGGCGCGTGCTTTCATTCACGCGGTGAATAAAGAGGTCGAGCGCGGCGTTATCAAAGCCCAGCCCCAGGGGCCTGGCCATGCGCAGGGTAAGGGCTGAGAGCTCGCCCTCCCAGCCGGGTTTCGTGATATCAATCTTGGAAAATTCCTTTACCTCGGCCGCGGAGCCCATCTTTTTGAAGAAGCTGCGGCGCTTGTCCATCTCGCTGGCAGAGAGCACAAAGAATGTCTCTTCCGGCAGATTGGCCATGGTGGCCACCAGTTCCTCCAGCGCCTGCTGCACCGCCTCGCTGCGGGCACCCTGCGGGGTATCGCCCATGAAATTGGCCCCCTTGAGCCAGATGACCTTGCGGCCGCCGAACATATTCATCATCTGCAGGCCGGAAATGGTGCGCCCCACAATTTCCACCGCTTCATCCACCGTGGCGGCAGCGCCATCAATGGTTTCATTACCCCAGCCATCGCTCCCTTCGGCCAGGCGCGCATAGGCAGCCGCAGCGGCGGTGGCGGCGGCTCCTTCATCGCTCCCGAAAAATACAAAACTGGCGGTCTCTGCGGGCACGGGCACATTAGAGCAGAAAAATGCATGTAAGTCAATCTGATTCCGCAGCGTGTATTTTCCTTTACAGGCGATTTTCGGCTTGATTTAGGGCTCCGGGCTTGCTAGTATCTCTCCAGTATTACCGACCATAACGAATTATGAAATTTTTCTCTATTCTGCTTGTCTGTGCCGCCGCTGCAGCAGCCTTCATGCCCGCCCAGGCCCAGAGCCGCCGTTCCCGTTCTGCCCGCACCGTGACTGCTGCCACCCCGGCTGCTGCCGAAGCCGCCGAACCCAAGACCGGTGTACGTTTCGTTGTCTGCTCCCCTGCCGGCATTGATTTCCCCTCCCCTCTCTATGTACGCAGTGGTAAGGAATTCAAGGCCATCCATATCGGAGCACGCACCCCCAGCCCGCGTGTAAAACCGGTGAATGGTGTGGTGGAATTCTGGGATCAGAACCCGAATCCTGAGGCCTCTGCCAAAGACCCTGCTGCTACCAAGAAACCGGTAAAACTGCCGCCGGCTGTCTTTTCTGTCAGTGTGCCGGCCAATGCAGGCAGCAAGTCGGTGTGCATCCTCTCCCCAAACAAGGAAATCAAGAAAACCAGCACCATTTTCTTCAATGAGAAGGAATTCCCCCGCAAGGGCATGCATGTTGTGAACCTCTCCTCCTTCCCTCTCATTATCTCCACATGGGAAAAGTCTGACTTTTCCGATAAGAAAGATGCTCAAATCGGGGTGTACCGCCGTGAAAAAGGCATATGCGACGACAACAGCTGGAAGTTTGTAGGCAAAAGTGGCCAGCGTGTTTCATTCAATCTCGCGTATCAGGATAAGAGCTCTAAAATGCCCAAGCGTATCAAGGCTTCTGCGTTTGCAATCTCCGGCAAGCAGTCCGTGGTCAATATCATTGTAAAAGACCCTGGCACAAATCGCCCCAAACTGGTTGTAATCCAGTTTGGTGATGATTCCGATGATGATAAGAACTGATTTTTATAGTGAACTTCATTCATACTCTCTCCTATTGCCATGCCTGAAAAACTGACTGAAGGCCCTATTGCAGAACGCATTGCCCGCATTGGTGACCACTTTGCTGTAACGGGTGATTTCCTCTATGGCGAAGAACTGCGTAACGGCCACATCAACACCACCTACCGCGCCTGCTACCGCACGGAAGACGGCCACGAGGATCGCTACATTCTGCAGCGCATCAACGACTACGTGTTCAAAGACCCGGCACAAGTGATGCGCAATGTGGAAAAAGTGACCCGCCACATTACCTGGAAACTGCTGCGCCGCCGCCGCGATGCCGCCGGCCAGACCCTTAATCTCTTCCCGGCCCGTGGCGGCCGCAACTACATTGTGCTGCCGGAGGAAGGCGGCATGTGGCGCTGCTACAACAACATTGAAGGCACCCACACCTATGATGTGGTGGAAAATACCCGCCAGGCCTACCAGGCAGGTTTTGCCTTCGGCTCTTTCCAGGATCTTATCTGCGACATGAACCCGGAGGATATCCGCGAATCCATCCCGGATTTCCACAACACCCCCAAGCGCTACGCCGATCTACTCCGCAGTGCAGAGGCCGATGTGAAAGGCCGCGCAGCCAACTGCCAGGCAGAACTGGAACTCCTCAAGAGCTGGGAGAACCGCTACTCCCGCATCACCGATATGCTGGCCAGCGGCGAGATTCCCACCCGCATCACCCACAACGATACCAAAATCAACAACGTGATGCTGGATGAGGAAACGGACGATGCCGTGTGCGTGATTGACCTGGATACCGTGATGCCCGGCTCCGTGCTCTATGACTTCGGCGATATGGTGCGCACCGCCACCTGCATGGCTCAGGAAGACGAGGAGGATCTGAGCAAGGTGAAGATGGAAATGCCATTCTTTGAATCTCTGGCAGAAGGGTACCTGGATGCCGCCCATGGATTCCTGACGCAGAAAGAGGTTGAGTTCCTGCCCTTCTCCGGCTGGCTCATCACCACAGAAATCGGTATCCGTTTCCTGACCGACTATCTGGACGGCGACCTGTATTTCCGCACCTCGAAACCGGAGCACAACCTCATCCGCGCCCGCAACCAGTTCAAGCTGGCCCAAAGCATCGATAGCCAGACCATTTCGATGGGCAAGTACGTGCGCCGGCTCATGAAATCCTATTCCAAATAAATGACAAAAGCCTGGTACAACATGCTGCAGGCTCTTGCCTTGGCAGTCCTTATCCTGCTTTGCCCGACGGTAAAAGCCCAGGAGGCCTCTACCCTGGGTGAATTAAAAAAACAATTTGCCAATACGAATGCCGTGGCCAACCTCGTCTGCGTGGTGACGGATAACTGGCAGATTGCTTTCCTTTCTCACAACAAGGAAAAAGTGGGTGCTGTGTTTATTTCTGAAACAGAGAAGAACGCTGAGCACGGTTACGATTTGAATGAGACCGCCTCCCGCGTGGCAGAGCTGGTGGGTATGTCATCCCCGGTGATTCAGGAAATGGAAAACCAGGAAACAAACACCGCCATCATGATTGATACCGATATCATGGAGGCACTGGCCGATGAAGCCGAACACGTGTTCTGGGGAAGCCCGCTGGAAGGTATGGCCTATCTGCTGCAGGATGGTTACTTCTATATCGACAATATCCGCCCCAATGGCTGGCTGCACTGGAAGACGGTGAAAAAGAGTAATGTGGAGCTGCTCATGCCCATGTCTCCCACGAAATTGACGGCGGTTGAAATAACCGGGCGTCAGCACATGTCCGAATTCGCCGCTGAGGTGCTGGCCCGCAAACTGGGACTTGGCAGCAACACCGCCGATGAGCCCACCCGCAATGCTGTGCGCAGGCAGATCAACTGCTCTGCAGTGCCCTACATGAATACCAAGCGCAACATCATCGGCGCTTATCACGACAAGCGCTTTGCCATTGGCAAGCGCAACTCTGTGGCCCACATGTTTGCCAACCGCTATGGCGGCACTGTTATCTACCCCTCCCAGCACAGTGACTGGCCAGGCGAAGAAGAGGAAGTAGTCGAGGAGGTGAAGGAATCCAAGCCTCTTACTCCTCGCGAAGCGCGTGATGCCTATATCGAACGCCTGCGGGCCCTGGCTTCCTGATGACGACATTAAGAAAAACGCAGCCATTTCCGGCTGCGTTTCCGTTTTACCTGAGCTCCCCTCGTTCCAGCGCAGGAAGGATGTTGAGTTCATAGTGCTGCACTGCCTTCTTCAAGCGGGGTGCCAGACGTGAATCCGGTGCAATTTCATATGCCTGCTTATAAGCCTTATGCACATCCCTGTAACGGCGCAGCATGGCATAGGTATCACCCAGGCTCCGCCATGCCTGCTGGGCCAGCTCAGGTTCCAGTTCAGGCGTTGCCAGATATTCCTGCAGAATACCGATGACTTTGTTTAACTCCACCGGTTTCAGACGTCCGCGCTGGGTATTCAGAATCTCTCTGAGGCTGGCTTCCTGCCGGCGGTAATTCGCATAGCGGGTCAGCACACGGGCATAGCCCAGTGTGTTCTGCGGATCAAGGGAGTTGATTTCGTTGACGATGGCCGGGTATTTATCGCGGCAGTTTTCGGGAATGGCATTCAACCCCTCTGCCAGTGCAGCGGCTCGCTCCATACCCTGCAGGCCCTGTGCCCGGGCAAAGGCGGCATCGCGCCGGGCGCGCACAGCGGCGGTCTCCTCCAGCGCTTTCAGGTACTCTGCCGTGGTGCGGCGGGCACCAGCCACCTGGGCATAAGGGAAACCCTCGGCATCCAGCAACAGCACCGTGGGCAGCCCCGTTTCGATGCGGTGGTGGGTAAGCAGTTTTTCATTCGCATTGCGCTGTTCCTCAGGAATAGCCGCCACCGCCGCAGGCAAACGCGGGAATACCACCTCCACCAGCACGTATTTATCACCCACAGCCTGCTCAAATTCAGCTGTTTCCAGAATCTTTGTGCGTAAATGAATACAGGGTGGGCACCATTCCTTGCCCGTGAACTCCAGCATGATATCGCGCCCCTGCTCTTTCGCCAGCGGCAGAGCTGCCTCCACACTACCGGCCTGCGGCAATGCCCAGGCACTCCCCAGCATGCTTCCCATTATCGTGATGACATGTATGAGCTTCATATTTTTGTTTTGAACAATTCTAACATATTTCTGTTCATTTTCCAGACAAATAAAAAACGGCTGTGCAATTTCTTGCACAGCCGCAGAATTATCTGACAGAATGGCTCAGCCCTTCATGCCAGTGATGGTGCCATCTGCCGATACCTTGATGGCGCAGGCAGCAGGCACCTTGGGCAGGGCGGGCATGCGCATGATATCCCCACAGAGGGCCACCAGGAAACCGGCACCGTTGGCAATCTCGAAATCGCGCACCGTCACGGTGAAACCGGTGGGACGACCCAGCAGGCCGGCGTTGTCGGAAAGGGAGTTCTGGGTCTTGGCCATGCAGATGGGCAGGTCGGTAAGGCCGTTTTTCTGCATGAGAGCCAGCTTCTTCTGGGCGGGTTTGGTGAGCACCACGCCATCTGCCCCGTACACCTTGCGGGCAATGGTGGCCATGCGTTCCTCCACGCTCAGGTCAAGGCTGTAGAGGCATTCAAAAGGCTCGTACTCCGGCTGCATGGAAGCCAGCACCGTTTCGGCCAGCTCGGTGGCACCGGCACCGCCCTTGCCAAAGACATCGGCCACGGCGCACCCCACGCCCATGCTGGCGCAGAGTTCCTTCACGGCGGCGATTTCCTCCTCCGTATCGGTAGCGGCAAAGAGGTTGATAGCGATGGTCACCGGGCGCTTGTAGAGGCGGGCGCTTTCGATATGGGCAGCCAGGTTGTCCAAACCGCGGCGCACAGCTTCCACATTCGGGGTTTCCAGCGCATCCTTGGCCACACCGCCGTGCATCTTCAGCGCGCGGATAGTGGCTACAATCACGATGGCATCCGGCGAAAGCCCGCTCTGGCGGCACTTGATATCCAGGAATTTCTCTGCCCCCAGGTCAAAGGCAAAACCGGCCTCGGTCACGGCATAATCACCGCAGGCGAGCGCCATCTTGGTGGCAATCACCGAGTTGCAGCCGTGAGCAATGTTCGCGAAGGGACCACCGTGCACAAAGGCGGGCACTCCCTCCAGGCTCTGCACCAGGTTCGGATTCACAGCTTCCTTCAGAATAGCCAGCAGGGCATCGGTCACGCCCAATTCACGGGCATAAACGGCTTCGTCCTCAGCCGTGAAACCAATCACCATGTTATCCAGGCGGCGGCGCAGGTCATCGCGGTCTTCAGCCAGGCAGAAGCAGGCCATGATTTCGGAGGCAGGGGTAATGTTGAAACCATCCTCGCGGGGCACACCGTTCTTGTTGAGACCCACCACGATGCTGCGCAGCGCGCGGTCGTTCATATCCATCACGCGTTTCCAGGTCACCTTATTCTGGTCCAGGCGGGTGGTCTTGTAGAAAAGGGCATTGTCAATCACCGCAGCCAGCAGATTGTTGGCAGCCGTAATGGCGGGGAAGTCACCGGTGAAGCCCAGGTTGATACTCTCGCCCGGGGTGATGCTGGAGGCACCACCACCTGTGGCACCGCCCTTGCGGCCGAATACCGGCCCCATGGAAGGCTCGCGCAGTGCCAGACACACACGCTGACCCACGGCCTGCAGCCCCTGTGCCAGACCAATGGAAACCGTGGTCTTACCCTCGCCGGCAGGCGTGGGCGTGAGGGCGCTCACCAGAATCAGGCGGCCGCGCTTGCGGTCCTGCTTCAGCACCTCCAGGCTCACCTTGGCCTTATCGTGGCCATAGGGAATCACATATTTCTCATCCAGCCCAAGTTTGGCTGCCATCTGTGCAGTAAAAGACGTGTCTGCCATGTGGCTGGTTATAACACATTCAGCCCCACTTGGCAAGCACAGCTTCGTTTTTTACTGCTGAAGGGCTTTTTCGAGTGCCTCCTTGAAATCCGGGCGCACGTAATAGATGCCGCGGCTCACGCGTTCGTGGCGGTGGGGGCCGTCGTCCCATTCCTCAAAGATGTAGCTGCTCAGGCCATCGCGGTAATCAATGCGGCGGGCCCTGGCCACTACCTCCAGCGGCCACTGGCGCACGCGCTGGCTGAGCACGCGGGCTTTCAGCACCCGGCGGTTGGTGATGATGTAGAAGGTGTGGCGCAGCATATAGGCACGCAGAAACGGGAGCACGACAAAAAGCAAGCCCAGCACCAGCACCATTTCCTTAGGGAAAGTATCTGTCAGGAACATCGCCCATTCCGGCAGGGGTATACCCGGTGCGCCCAGGTAGAACCACCCGGCCAGCCCCAGCAGCACCAACCCGGGAATCACGCGCGTGAAGAACAGCCCGCGGAAGTACACCATGCGCGGACTGCCAGCCCACAGCACCTGCTCATCCTCCTGCTTATTCTGCTCTACCCAGTTGCGGAAACCTGCCTTGTTCATGGCATAAATTTACCACAGCCGCCATTAAAGACAAGGCTTTTCCGGCGGCTGTGGCGAAATAACATGATATTCTGTTCAGGCTCTACTTCTTTTTCTTCCTGCTGCGCCTGGTATCTGCTATTTCTGTAGCCCGGATATGGCGCTATACATAACATAATTCTGAACTGCAACCAATGATATTGTTTGCTATGGTGAGCAACGACCCTACTTTTCCTGCCAGCAAACCGGGAAAAGATTGCCAAGCGGCGCAATCTCTGCTAAACTGGCCGCGGCAGGGTCTGTTCAGCCCCTGGTGTATTCCCGTTATCCATGAGCCTTCCGTTTTTCAGTAAACTGCGCAACAAGCGAGCCTACATGCAGATTGTTGAATCCGAACTGCAGAAGGTGCGCGATACTATTGATGCGCAGACCGGGCATTTCTCGCCCTACATGCGCGACTACATGCGCCAGGTCTGCAAGGGCAAGGGCAAGATGATCCGGCCGGGTCTGGTGCTGCTCACCGCGGCCGCCACCGGTGGCATCAAGCCGGAGCACACCACCTTTGCCGCCATGCTGGAAATGCTGCACATGGCTTCGCTGGTGCACGATGACGTGCTGGATAAGGCCGATACCCGCCGCGACCAACCCACCCCGAATGCCCTGTGGGGCAATGAACTGGCCGTGCTGCTGGGTGATTCTATGCTGGCACAGGCCATGGTGATGGGGGCCGAGATTGGCGACCCGCGCTTCATCCGCCGCATGGCGCTGGGCGTGCGCGATTTGTGCGAGGGTGAAGTGGAACAGTCCACCCGCCTGTGGGATATGGAGATGAGCCGGGCCGATTATTACGAGCTTATCCGCAAGAAGACCGCCACCCTCTTTGCCATGGCCATGGCCGGTGCCGCTTTCCTGCAGGGGCTGGATGATGAGATGATTGAGCAGCTCAACCGCATGGGTACCCTACTGGGTATCTCCTACCAGATTTACGATGACTGCCTGGATCTGACCGGAACTGATGAACGCGCCGGCAAGACCCTGGGTACGGATAATGAAAAGGGCAAGCTGACCCTGCCGGTGTTCTTCCTCATGGAATCCAGCAGTGAGGATGTGGCCGAATACGCCCGCAACTGCGTGGAGAATCACGAGGAGATTGACTATTCCCGCCTGCGCAACACGGAGGCCTTTGCCGAGGCTATCCGCCTTTCGGTAGAGGAAGGACTCTCGCGCAACGAGGAGGCCCGCGAGGTGCTCTGGATGCTGCCGGAATCGCCTGCCCGCGAAGCCATGGCCGAAATGACCTACCGCCTGGATGAAATGCTGCGCGACTGCTGCGTGGATTAATGCCCCCCATACCTGCCATGTTACGCCCGGAAAAGATGCTGCCCCAGGAACCGGATCTTGCTACAAGAATCTGGGAGGAGATTTATGCCGCCGCCGAGCTGGCTGCTGATCAGGAGCCCAAGCTCACTGGTCTGCTGGACGATGTGGTGCTGAGCCGCAACAAGCTGGCCACGGCTGTTTCGGTGCGTCTGGCGCGCAAGCTTTCCCGCCGCGATATCGGGCGCGATGACCTGGAGCCCCTCATCCGCTCCCTGCTCAAGAGCGACCCCATGACCGTGGAAATGATGGCCGCTGACCTGCGCGCCATTGTAGAACGCGATGCCGCCTGCCACAACGCACTGGAGCCGCTCATGTTCTTCAAGGGGTTCCACGCACTGGCCACTTACCGCCTGGCCCACATTCTGTGGAAACAGGAGCGCCACATGCTCGCCCTGCTCTTCCAGAGCGTAGGCAGCGAGGTATTCGGTATCGATATTCACCCCGCCGCGCGTATCGGCTGCGGTATCCTGCTCGACCACGGCACCGGTTTCGTGGTGGGCGAAACCGCTATCATTGAAAACGATGTCTCCCTGTTCCACGAAGTGACCCTGGGCGGCACCGGCAAGGAGATAGGCGACCGCCACCCGGTGGTGCGCAGCGGCGTGCTCATCGGCGCAGGTGCCAAGGTGCTGGGACGCGTCGAGGTGGGCGAATGCGCCAAGGTGGCAGCCTCCTCCGTGGTGCTGGACAATGTGCGCCCGCATACCACCGTGGCCGGTATTCCGGCGGTGGAAGTGGGCGATGCCGTGGGCGAGCCCGCCCTGTTCATGCAGCACTGCCTGAGCTGACTTTTTCATTGCACCATGATAACGGAACTGGACATCCACCTGCCACTGGCCCGGGCCCTGCGCGAGGATGCCCGCCGCAAAGCCGCCGCCCAGAAGCTGCAGATTTCGCCCCACCGCATCAAGGGCATGCGCCTGGTGAAAGAGAGTATCGATGCCCGCCGC
Source organism: Akkermansia sp. (assembly GCA_017521145.1). Taxonomy (GTDB): domain Bacteria; phylum Verrucomicrobiota; class Verrucomicrobiia; order Verrucomicrobiales; family Akkermansiaceae; genus Akkermansia. Next base: position 24,150 of record JAFXDR010000174.1, read on the forward strand.
CGCCCCATCTGCAAGCAGTTGCGCCTGCTCGTGGGCGTGGATGAGGAGCTGCCCCCCGCCACCCTGCCCGAGCGCCACTACACCCCGGTGCCGGCCGAAGCAAAGCGCATCATCATCGTAGGCAGCGGCCCCGGTGGCCTGTTTGCCGCCCTGCGCTGCCTGGAGCTGGGCATGCGCCCCGTGGTGCTGGAACGCGGCAAGGATGTCTCTGCCCGCCGTTTTGATCTGCAGCCCATCAACTGCCAGGGCTATGTGGTGGAAGACTCTAACTACTGCTTCGGCGAGGGTGGTGCCGGTACTTTCTCCGATGGTAAACTCTTCACCCGCGCCACCAAGCGCGGCCCGGTCATGGAGATTTATGAAACCTTCGTGGCACACGGTGCTGCGCCGGAAATCCTGACCGATGCCCACCCCCATATCGGCTCCAACCGCCTGCCCAACATCATCAAGGCCATGCGCGGCAGTATTCTGGCCGCCGGGGGCGAAGTGTACTTCCAGACCCGCGTGTGCGGCCTGCTCAAAAGTGCCGATGGCAAGCGCCTGCTGGGCGTACGCACGGCAGACGGGCGCGAATTCACCGGCGATGCCGTTATTCTGGCCACTGGCCACAGTGCGCGCGATGTTTACCGCATGCTGCATGCCGAGGGCGTAAAGCTGGAGCGCAAGCCCTTTGCTGTGGGCGTGCGCATCGAGCACCCGCAGAGCCTCATCGATACCGCCCAGTACCACCTGCGCCCCGGTCAGGAGCGCCCGGAGGGTCTGCCTGCCGCCCGCTACACCCTGGCCACCAAGATTCAGGACCGCGGGGTACATTCCTTCTGCATGTGCCCGGGCGGCTTCATTGTGCCCAGCGCCACGGAAAATGACGAAGTGGTGGTCAATGGCATGTCGCTCTCCCGCCGCAACTCCCCCTTTGCCAACAGCGGATTCGTGGTCACTGTGGAACCGGAAGATACCGATGCCTTCCTGGCAGAGCATGGCGTGCTTTCCGGCATTGCGTACCAGAAAGCGCTTGAAATTGCCACCAGTCAGGCCGGCGGCGGTGTGCAGAAAGCCCCTGCTCAGCGCGTGGTGGACTTCCTGGCCGGGCGTGTCTCTGCCACCCTGCCCAGAACCACCTACCACCCCGGTATCACCAGCTGGGATCTCAATGCCCTGCTGCCCCACAGCGTGTGCTGGCGCATGCGCGAAGGCCTGCAATTCTTCAACCGCAAGCTGCGCGGTTTCGCCGGCGAGGAAGCCCTGCTCATCGGCTGCGAGACCCGCACCAGTTCCCCCGTGCGCATCCCCCGCGAAGACTCCACCCTCCAGCATCCGGATTTAGAGGCCCTCTTCCCCTGCGGTGAAGGTGCCGGCTACGCCGGCGGCATTGTCTCCGCCGCCCTCGATGGCCGCCGCTG
>JAFXDR010000021.1 GCA_017521145.1 Akkermansia sp.
CCCAGTTACCACCCTTGCGGGGAGTAATCATGGCATCGCGGGAATCATACTCGTAGCTCACGCGGAAGTGGCTGCGCACGTAGTTGCCATCCTGCGCTTCAAAGAAGATGGGAGCACCACGTTCGGCATCAATACCGTACTGTTCCAGACGGTATTCGAACTTCACAGAGGTAAGGTCGGTAAGAGCCTTGCGCAAGGAGACAGCCCAGCCGAAATTGTTCTGCTCGTAGTAGTCGCTCATGTACGAGGAGTTGGAATAGTACAGCTCGTTACCCAGAGCAAGCTTGCGATCCAGGAACCAGGGTTCCAGCAGGTAGACAGATGCGCTGGTGTATTCCGTACCCAGCTTGGCGCTCACCGTAAGGCGCTGACCGCCACCCACGAAGGTACCGCCATTCACCAGGCCTCGGATATCGAAGTTGGACTGGGTGATGGTGGTGTAGAGGTACACGTTCTCCACCGTGGAGAATGCAACACCCAGCGTGAGGCTGCCGGTCATCTTTTCGTGCACATTCACGTTGATATCGCGATAACCGCTCGAAGTGGAAAGCCCCTGCGACACCTCAACCTGGTCAAAGTAGTTCAGGTTTTCGAGGCGCTTCTTGGCAGTCTCCAGGTCCACAGAGTTCAGGTTTTCACCCGGCTTGAGCGGAAGTTCGCGCAGAATGACGTGCTGGCGGGTCTTGGTGTTACCGCGCACATTGATGCGGCCCACCTTGTAGCGGGAGCCCTCCGTCACATCGTAACGGATATCAATCAGGCGGGTACCATCAGCAGCCACACCTGCCTCGTTGATATCGGTGCGCACATCGGCATCAGCATAGCCCTTGGCACCGTAGTAGCGGCGAATCATCGTCACGTCGTCCGATACTTTCTGCAGGGAGTAGATATCGCCGTCGAGCATGCTCAGGCCCGGCTCCAGTTCCTGCGGGGTATAGGCTTTCAGCGGGCCGAAGGAAACCTTGCGCACCTTGTAGCGGGGGCCTTCGTCCACCGTCACCTTGAGGTAGAGCTTCTGGCGGCCTTCTTCGTTCGGGCTGGCAGAGTATTCCACATTGGCCAGACGGGCACGCAGGTAACCATAGTTGCGGTAGTGCTTGATAACGGCTTCCAGGTCATCCTCCACCTGTTCGCGGTCTACACGACCAGACTTGGTGAACCAGGTAAAGAGGCCGCGCTCCTTGGTCTTCATGAGCTGGCGGAGCTGCTCGTCATCGAATGCGGTATTACCTTCAAAATCGATGGAGTTCATGCTCACCTCGCGGCCTTCAATAATCTCGAACACTACGTCCTTGTAAGAACCGCTTTCCGTTTCCACGGCTTTCCAGTTCACCTTGGCATCGGGATAGCCGGCCTCCTGATAGGCCTTGATGATATTGGCACGGGCAGCAGCCAGCGTAGAATCACTCAGCACGGCACCCGGCTGCAGCTTAGCAGTCTCGCGCAGGTCATCATCATCAAATTCAACATTGCCGGTGAAGCCCACACCGGCCATCACGCTGCTGGCACGCACATTGAAAATCACCTTCACCGAATTGCCGGAAGGCTGCACCGAAACAGTGGCATTCGGGTCAATCAGACTGCGTTCAATCAGGCGCTCCAGGTCAGCATTCACGCGGGCGGAGGAATACACACCACCAGCACGGGTCTGCACCACATCGAGCAGGCGGCTGTCCGGCAGCACTTTCTTGCCGGTATATTTGAACTGCACGCCGGATACGCGCTTGCCATCGTAAGAGGCATCGTTCTGGAAAAGACCGGTAGTCGGACCGAGCTCGCGCACCACATCGTCATCATCCAGCAAACGGGTATCTGATGCAGCAGACACAAGCTTGGTTTCCACTGGCTTGGCCTGTGCCGCAGCCTTCTTACGGGCTACTGCAGCATCAAAATCATTCTTCTGCGGCTTAGGAGCAGCAGTGGTGGTTTCCTCCTGCGCAGCCTGCTGGTCCATCATCATAGCATCCAGGAACGGGTCTCCTGTTGATTCCTGACCAAAAGCCGGCGCCGTCAGCGTCAGCGCCAGCGCGGTAAGCGTTGCGCTCCAGTGCAAGGTGGGCTTGTTCATGCGGGTAATCCTATACCCTGCTCCATGTTTCGTCAAGTTTTTATTAGAGCATCACGCCATAATAACGCGCGCGATATGCGCTTTTTGAAATTGAGCTGCCAAATTTGGCTTGCGTTTCAACCAAAATGCGGTATGCTAGTGCGAGCGGGGCGGCGCTACACCCTGCATGTATCATTATGGCCAGCGATAATCTTCAGGAAATCGAGACAAATTTCATGTGCGACCCGGATGCCGACGGCGGTTTCGTCTACACCACGGTCGAAGCAGCAATCAACTGGATGCACAAATACTCCATGTGGCCCATGCCCATGGGTACCTCCTGCTGCGCAATTGAATACATGGCAGCCTCCTGCTCCCGCTATGATATTTCCCGCTTCGGCGCAGAGGTGAACCGCTACGCTCCGCGCCAGGCCGACTTCATGTTCATCTGCGGCACCATCACCTACAAGATGGCTGCCCTGGTGCGCCGCATCTGGGATCAGATGCCCGCCCCGAAGTGGTGCATTGCCTGCGGTGCCTGTGCCTGCACCGGCGGCATGTTCCGCAGCTATTCCGTGCTGCAGGGTGTGGATAAGATTGTACCGGTGGATGTGTACATCTCCGGCTGTCCTCCCCGCCCGGAAGCTCTGCTGCAGGGTCTTATCACGCTGCAGGACAAGATTATGGCCACTGACCACCCGCTCAAGAACTTCTTCAAGGAGCACGACCTGCGCCAGGCGCAGAACGCCCACACCATCCCCGCCAGCATCATCACGCAGGACTAACCCCAACACCGCATCACCACCATGCCCGCAAGCAAACTTTCCGACCTTCAGAAAGCCGCCGCAGAAAAAATCTGCGCCCGCTTCCCGCAGATTACCAGCAAGGAATTCCGCGGTGATATCACACTGACCATCGCCCCGGAGATTCTGACCCGGGCCATGACCTATGCCAAGGACTCCTGCGGTTTCGATATGCTGGTGTGCGTTTCCTCCGTTGACCACCTGGGTGAGGAACCGCGTTTCGAGGTCAACTACACCATCACCCAGGCTGAGACCGGAGCCAACCTGCTGGTGCGCACCCCGGTGAGCGAGGCAGAAAATGCCGTGCCGAGCATGGTGCCGGTGTGGCGCTCTGCCAACTGGCTGGAGCGCGAGCAGTATGACCTGATGGGCATCGAATTCACCGGGCACCCGGATCTGCGCCGCATCATGATGTGGGAAGGCTACCCCTACCACCCGCTGCGCAAGGATTTCCCGGTGGCCGGCAAGGACTTTGAACAGGCCGGTGTGGCCTTTACCCAGAAAGCCCCCACGGGTGGTGCGCCGTTCATCACGACGCCTGGTGTCAAGACCGCCGGTGAACGCGAGCCGCGCTCCCGCGGCTGATACCGCCTCACCCATGCGGAAAGTTTCCTGCATTTTTCTGAGTCTGGCTGCAGCCCTGCCCCTTCTGGTGGCAAGCTGCAGCCATTCTGACCCCCGCACCCAGGCGCTCATTGACCTGCGGGACGATGTGGAAGCCGAGCTGGGTGACTTGAAACCGGGGGACTGGATTATCATCGGCACCGCCCCCACCCTTGAAAGCGCTGTAGCGGTAAAAAGCATCCGCCATATCAACGTGATGGCGACCAACGTGAGCACGCTGCGCGAAACGCTCGACCTCATGGAAGGAGAAGGCAAGCTGAGCCCCCGCATCTGGGTATGCCGCGAACTGGAGCAGACTGGCACGCTCACCCCCGGCACAGCCCGCATGCGGACCCACCTCAAAGACCTTCTTACCGGCCGCACTCATTTTTCGGTGGATGAACGCGTGATTGCCATGCAGCTCAAGCTGCTGGGGCCTGAGCGCAAAGTGCTCATCATCCGGACAGATACCACCTTGCCGCACAGCAGCATCGGCGTGGAACTGGACTATGCCGACCGCGCCAGCGTTCCCGCAACACCCGCCATCAACAACAGACCACCCTACCGCCATGCCGACCTTATCCCCTGACCAAGACCCCGTAGCGCGCGCCCAGGCCTGGGTGGGCGATGCTGTGCTTGCGCTCTACGTGCGCGAGTGGATTCTCTCATTCAAGGGAGAAATTGACGGCGCACTCTTCATCGAGTTCACCAGCAACAATTTCCTGCGTCTCACCGGCAATGCCACTGGCGTGGAAGCTCAGATCGGGCGCATCTATAAAGCCGAAGGCCTGGCTGCCGCCAACGCCTGGATTGAAGAAAACCTGCGCCCGCGCATGGAACAACGCCTGCACAAGCTGCGCTCCGTTCACCCCCACCACCGCAAATAACACGCCATGAAACTCGTCAGTTGGAACGTTAACGGCATCCGCGCCACTCTGGGTAAAGGGCTCGCCGAGCAAATGGACACCCTGCAGCCGGATATCCTCTGCCTGCAGGAAGTGAAAGCCCGCCCGGAACAAGTGAGCGACCTGTGGCTGGCCTCCTGGCCCTATTCGCTGTGGAACCCGGCGCAGAAACCGGGCTATTCCGGCGTGCTCATCCTCTCCCGCGTGGAGCCGCTTTCCACCAGTCTGGGCATCGGCTGCCCGGAACACGATACGGAGGGCCGTGTGGCCACCATGGAATTTGCAGATTTCTACCTGGTGAACTGCTACACTCCCAACTCGCAGAACGAGCTGGCACGCCTGCCCTACCGCCAGGAATGGGATGCCGCCTTCCGCTCCTATGTAGCCGGACTGGCAGAGAAAAAGCCCGTGATTTTCTGTGGAGACCTGAATGTGGCACACGAGGAAATTGACCTGGCACGCCCGGCGGCCAACCACTTCTCTGCCGGCTTCTCCGATGAAGAACGCGCCGGGTTCACCCAGCTGCTCCAGGCAGGCTTTGCCGATACGTTCCGCACCCTGCACCCCGATGCGCGCGATGCGTACTCCTGGTGGAGCTTCCGCGGTGGTGCCCGCGCCCGGAACGTCGGGTGGCGCATTGATTACTTCTGCGTATCCACTCCGCTGATGCCGCGTGTACAGAGCGCAGAGATTCACCCCGGCATCACCGGTTCCGACCACTGCCCAGTCTCCATAACCCTTAACTGATTGCAACAGAATAAATGAAACCCCTTACCAAACTGGGCGAAAAGGCCCTTGATAATGGCTCTGTATGGGAGCTGTGGGAGCGCGATGGCGTACTCACCCTGCAGCTGGATGGCATGCCCTGTGCCAATTCCTTCACCTATGGCAGTGAAGAAGCCATGGCAGAGCTTGCCACCTCGCCCATCACCCGCGCCGGGCAGCCCTGCATCATGATTGCCGGACTGGGGCTCGGTTACGGTCTGGCCAAGGCCATGGAATGCCTGCCCAAGGAAAAAGCGCGATTCATCGTGGCTGAACCTGTGCCCGAAATCGTGAAATGGAACCGCGAATTCGGTGAGCATAAGGCCCTGTGGGAAGACAAGCGCGTGAGCACCGAACCCGCCACCGCTGCCGAGCTGTGCCGCAAGCGCACGGGCTCGCTGCACGCCATTCTGCTGCGCCATGCCCACGCCCGCTGCGAGATGAGCCTGGGCGATGCACAGGCCTATTTCAACGCCCTGAAAGGCGGCAGCCTGCTGGCCATCAATCTTTCCAAGGCCGACAAGCGGCTGGAAGCCACCCTGCGCCGCGCCGGTTTTGAGGTGAGCACCACCGTGGTGCCGGCTTCATCCAAAGGCAAGCAGCTGCGCCTGCACACCCTGGTGCTGGCCCGCCGCGGCCGCTTTGTTCCCTTTGCCGAACGCTGATTGACCACCCGGAATGTTCCTTCCCTTTATCAAGAACCGCATCCCCACCCTGGAGGAGATTGAGGAGCAACGGCTCAGTCGCTCCCGGGGCATACGCGGCATGATAAGGGTCATCGGCATCATCTTCCTGGTACTGGTGGCATTTCTGGCATCCATGACCCTGCTCACCCCCTTGCTCGAACTCCACTCCCTGGAGCAGGAGCGCGAGCAGGCCCAGCTCCAGCTGCAGCGCGCCAGAGCCGTGGAGGCAGAAGCCTACAACCGCTTCCTCTGGATGTCTGACCCGGAGTATTTTGAACAGATGGCCCGAGACCGCGCCAACCAGGCAAAATCCGGTGAGCATATCGTGCGCCGTCCCACCGCCGAAGAACTCCGCGAAATGCAGGAGCAGGCCCGCAAGAAACAGAAGAACCCCCGCCGCCGTTCCCGCCGCGATTAACCCGTTTTCACACCATGACCACCTATCTCGCCCCGGCAAAAGTAAATCTCTCCCTGCGCGTGCAGAACAAAGTGCGCGAAGACGGTTTCCATAATGTGGATATCCTGATGGCCCCCATTGACCTGTACGACCAGCTCGATTTCCATAACTCCCGCACCACTACCCTGCTGTGCGATACCCCGGGGGTGCCGACGGATGAGAGCAACCTGGTGTTCAAGGCTATCCGCGAGTTTGAGAAAGCCTACGGCCGCAAGGCCAAGCAGCGCATCACCCTCACCAAACGCATTCCCCACGGCGCGGGGCTTGGCGGCGGCAGCAGCGATGCCGCCATCACCCTGCAGGCGGTGAACGAAATCCTGGGTACCAACTACGACCAGGCAGAGCTCAGCACTATGGCCGCTGCCCTGGGCAGTGATGTGCCCTACTTCCTCACCCCCACCATCTGCCGCTGCACCGGCCGTGGTGAAATCGTGACCCCGGTGCCGGAGCTGGCCGGGTGGAGCAGCCCCATTGTACTGCTCAAGCCCGCTTTTGCCGTGAGCACCCCCAGTGCCTACAAGGGTCTCACCTGCAGCCGCAGGCTCAAAGGCATCAGCTACGGCCCGCAGAAGGTCGATAACATTACACTGGTGAACGATCTGGAGCGCCCGGTCTTCGCCAAGTTCCCCATTCTGGCTCACATGAAACACTGGCTGCTGGAACAACCCGGCACCCGCGCCGCGCTCATGAGCGGCAG
>JAFXDR010000175.1 GCA_017521145.1 Akkermansia sp.
CTACACGTTATCTCTCACGAAACTGTTATCTTGCGTTATGGCCCGGACTTCGCATACCTCCCCCTTTGAGTCAGAGGAACAACTGGTAACTCTGCTGGCTACCCTGAAAGTTGAAAGGGTGGAAGAAGCTGATTTTGAAGGCCGCTTTCTGGAGGAATTTCACGAACGTGTGGACCGTGAGGCTGTGTGCTGCCCTGCGCGCCGGCATTTGTTGTCCCATATTGTGCAGCTGCTGGATAATTTCGGCCGCGGGCGTCTTGCTTTCGGCGTATCCTCATTGGGGCTTGGCGTAGTCGCTGTAGCATTTGCCTTGTATCCGGCAGAGAAAGGGGCGGTGGATACTGCGGCCTCGGTAGTAGTTGACAGAAAATTACCGCTCATGCAGATGCCTGCGTTATCCAATGACCTGCCGGAATATACCTCCGTAAGGGTGATTCAGGATTTTGCGCCTGCTGATGGCAGCAGCATCATGATTACCCGGGCGCAGAACGCCACCATTATCCAGATACCCAATGCGTATACAATGCCGCAGCGGCAGGCTGAGCCGCACGGCAATTTCTATCGCCCGGTACCGGCCGGGTCTTTGCCTGCCAGCTCGGAGCGCTACGCGTTTTAAGGTTTCTTCCTTTCCTTTTTGCCTGAATGGTGAGGCATGATGGCTATTCTTGCTTGCATTGGGCGTACCTGTCTGGTATAAAAGTTGTGCAATGGAAATCGAGTGCAGCAAATGCCATAAAAAGTTTTATGCGACAAAGGAAGATATTTCAGTTTGTCCGGAATGTCTCAAGTCTGAGTTTGCAGCGCCTGCTCCTAAATTAAATGAAGAGGAGCATGCCGCCTTGATTGCAGAATATAAGTCTTCTATCAAGCGCCAGACGGCTCGTGCGGAGTCCATGGGTGGAATCTATACATCCGGGCATGCATTTAATATAGCGGGCACGATGCGTCTGATACTCGGGTTGGCGATTTTTGCTGTTTGTGCTCTCATTTTCATTCTTAGCGATAAAGATGGAGCGGTAACTTTCCTGGTTAATGAGGATATAGAATCCCAGCGCTTGTTTTCCATGATTTTCTGCGTGGTAAGTGCTGGTCTTGTCGCTACTGCATCTGTTTATTACAAGAAGACGGTGATTGCACTGGCGTTTATCATTCTGGTGTTGGGGTGGACTATGCCCAACATGCTTGCATATGCCATGGAGGAAGCAAAAAAGGCCGAGGCTGAGCTCAAGGCGCAACACCAGCCAGTCGAGAATAGAATCCCGGGAGAAGATACCGCAGGCCCTGTGTTAACCGATGCCGATTTGCAGGTGTTTTATTCCTTGCGTTCCATATCGAACCGTGTGACTCATTACGCGGTCTTTATCGACCACCAGGATAGGCGAGCCCGTGATATTGTGCGCGATGCTCTGACCCGATTGCTCCAGGCCGAGTACACGCGCGCTCATACGCGTGCCAACGGAGCCCTTTATGTGGTGACTAATGTATCGGGCGCCCGGCAGAATATATCACATCTTCTTTCTCGCTTTGGTACGGTGACTTACGCTGCTTCATCCAAGGGGGTTTATGAGGTCCGCTTCGATGCCGACAAAGCGAATCTGGTCAGCAAGTATTCTCCGGATGTCCTTACCTCGCCCATGAATCCATCATATGTAACGGCGAATTTGAGTGAGATGAAGTGTCTGGACCCGATGCGTGTCCGCATGTCTGCCCGTTCGCTTGCAAATTCAAACGTGCAGATTCTGAGAGGAGAGATTCGGGAAACCCTGCTGCAGGTGCTGGGTGACCCGTGGCTGACTGAGCCGGATACCTATTCGGAATTGGTTGAAGCCCTGGTTGTATACAGTTTGCCCAGTGACAAAGAGGCAGCGGAGCACTGCTTCAGATATTTCGAGGTACGCCGGGCATTGAAGCGCGAGGTGTCTCCTGTCGTGACCCGCTATCTGATACTGCAGGCTCCGGATGCAATGGTCAAGCCGGTTGTGGATATGTGGTGTGAAAACCCTGTAGCCTATGGTGACATGCTCAAACTGCTGGGATACAGGGTTCAGAGACCCCTGATTGAGCGTTTGCAGGCAACATCGGATATCCGTTTGGCTGGCGGAATCCTGAAGTATCTTGAGGCTCATGGTACCCGGGATGCTCTTCCGGCAGTAGAGCCGTTCATGGAGCATTCCGATTCCATAATCCGACACTCTGCCCGTTCTACATACAACGCATTGCAGAGCCGCTAAGGTTTTCAGTTCATTACATATCAGCACTATGTCCGCAAGACTCATTCAGCTTTTAACCTTTTCGTTTCTGTGTTTCTGTTTCGGCGTGGCAACGTTCCCTTTCTTCTTTCCCAGTCAGGTGGAAAAAAAAGAGGTTGTCGTGAAAAAGGCACCGACTCTGGTACGAGACCAGAATGTTGACGATTGGAGCAACGACGATGCCTTTGTCGATGATAATGATGCCACATGGGAGGAGGAGCCGGAAGATACGACTCCGGACCGCCGCATTGCCGGGCAGGAAGACGAGCGCTTTGATGAGGAGAATGTGCCCGTGGATCCCAAGCAGAATGTGGTTCCTGAAGCCCGTACGAATGCGGATTTTTCCTCTGCGTTGGCAGAAATGCGCCGCACGGAAGAAATGATTGCAAAACAGGAAGCCGATGAATACAAGAATGACGAATTCAAGGCGGCAGACTGGGCTGATCCTGAAAAGATATATTACACATTGGCAGACAGGGTTCTGCAGAAATTGGGACGTCTTGATGATGCCTCTGTCATCAAGTTCCTGCAAGACCCCGCAAACCGTCTTGATTTAGCCCGCATTACGTTGATCCGCAAGGCCGGCTCGCAAGCAATCCGTTCAGTCGCATCACGCCCCAAGGGCAAGGAGATGCTGGCAGATCTTGGAGGTGATTTGAACTGGATGAGCAACACTCTCTATTCGGGCCCCACCAAGAACATGGATAAAGCCCTGTCTTATCTCGAAACGCTGTATGGAAAAGCAGGGGCTGAGGAAATGGAGGTGCCCACCACGCGGCGGATTGCTACGACTGCTGCGCTGGAATTTGCCCGCGAAGGGTGGAGTGAGAAGGATCTGGTCTCCCGTTTCGAATACTACAATGAAAGCTGGAAGGAAGGTAAGCTCAATACGTTGTTCGATTCTCTCGAGTATTGGGAAACCCGCTTTGTGACCGGCTGTAAGCAACCGAGTGACGGACCCGGACAGTGGGGTAGTCGCAAGAACCTGACCTGGCACCGCGACAATGTACGCCTGCCTATGGAACAGTACCTGGGCGCAGAGGGGCAGTTGGAGTATCGTCTCCGCAATGTGGCGGGCGATTCCGTGTTCTCTGCTGAGTATCTGGCTCCCATCTGGAAACACGTGAACTTTATTACCGGTTGGGCATACCGCGAAATTGGCGGCGTGTGCGGTGCTTTGTCTCACTACGCTACATTCAGTGCTCTGGCGGCTGGTCTGCCTGCTTCCACCATGGGTGAACCGGGGCACTGTGCATACGCTATGCGTGTGGGCAATAAGTGGTATGCGGGTAACTCAATTTACTGGCAGAAAGGCCTGCATAAAACATTCTGGGGTGAGCACGAATGGGGATTCCTTCACCTGACTCAGAAACTGTATGAGGAACGCCATAAGACGCTGACGGCTGACCAGATGGTTGCCATGGCTGATTTCCTGACGGCTCGTCGAAAGATGAAGGCTGCGTTCAACTGCTATGAGATTTCTGCCAAACATCAGCCGAATAACTGGCCTGCATTAAAGCGTTATGCGGCCTATCTGAAGATCAAGGCTCCCAATGATAAGGAGAAGTGGCAGACCCTGCATGATGCTGTGATGGATGGCATGGGCAAGGAGCATTACCATGCCGCTGCCACCATGCTTGCGCGCTATGTGTATCCTAATCTGGCTCCGCTGATTAAGGACCGGGTCAAACTGAACAGAATGTATTCCGGCCTGTTCTCGCATTTCAAGGACTGGGGTGCAAACCGCTGGGATATTTCGGGTGTGCTGGATGCCCAGATTGCTACATGCAACACGGATGCAGACCGTAAATCGTATCTGCGGGAGGCCTTGCGAGTCCTGATGCGTCGTCCGGATTATTCCGGTGCCGTGCTGACCTGGGGCCTGGGCTATATTGGCAAACTGCCGGAGGGCGATGGTAAGATTCAGGAGGAATTTACCAATATGCTCGTGCAGGCCATGAGCCGGACCGGCACCTCCAGAAAGCAGCTGGATGAGACCTGGGCCACTCTGGGCGAGGCTATTCACGCTGCTGCCAAAGGTAAGGAAACACGCACATTCCAGGCTATCGGCAAGCTGGCTTATAAGAAATGCAAGAAGAATTTCCCGAAGAAAGCACCCAAGATTAAAGGATTTGCAGGTCGCGTGGTTTCTACCACGGGCTGGATTGATACGGCCACTACCATTGGTGATATGAAGAATTGCTGCCTGCATTGGGGTGTGCTTCAGCGTTTTGGCGGCACGATGCCGGGTAAATTTGAAGGAAAGGCCGGCCTTACCGTCGGTATGGAGAAGAAGAGTGATATCAACGGCATTGTCTGTGTGACACATGAGAAGAAGGTCAAGGATGACCGTCCCTTCTACATTGAGGTGTCTGATGACTGCCAGAACTGGCAGCGTGTGCGCCCCGATGGCGTAATCTCCGGCAACATGATCCGCTTTGATTTCAAATCCTCTGGTGCATCCGGCAAGTATGTCCGCATGCTGCGCGAAGGCGATAAGTATGAACCCGGCATTGCCGGCTTCTACGTGTATGGCAAGCCCCAGCGTTAAATAGAACTACTACTGAACAAATATGATTAAGAATATTTTCAAGGCACTGGTGCTTGGCTTGCTGGTAAGTGTGCCCTCATGGGCGGCAATTGCCCGTACCTATCCCGATGCGCTTTCAAAGACTGGCAAGCATCCTATCGTCATCTTCATCTATGGAGCCAACTATGATAAGGTTAGTCAGGCTACGTACGAGGCATTCATCAAGAAGAACAAGATTGCTCCGTATATACGCCAGGCTACCTTCCTTGAGATGCCGATTTACCAGCAGCCCAATGATAAGGAGAAGAAGGACATGGAGAAGCGCCTGGGTGGGAAGCGTCTGCCCGGTGGCATCTGGAGCTACCCCTGCCTGGCGGTGGTAGACTCTGCCGCAAACCTGCGGGCTGTGGTGCAGAAGCCGGAGGAGATGAAAGACCCGGAAACGGCCCTGGCGGCTCTTAAAGTGCATCTGGATAACTACTACAAGCAGGAGAAGGTGCTTGACCGCGCCCGTAAGGCAAAGGGAGACAAACGGGCAGATCTGCTTCTTGAAACTTCGGATTATGATATCCGCATGCCGCGCGGGCTGACGAATGCTAAGGGGGGAGAGAGCGATCCGGAATTGAAGAACCGCCTGGAATTTGACCCCACAACCCTGGTGGAAGCCTTGCAGATCAAGAGCTACGACCAGGCTAATGCCCACGTGCGCAGGATGATGGCCCAGGGTGGTTATTCCAAACTGCAGCGCCAGATGATGATGGCCGCTTATGCCGGGCATCTGCGCCGCGGCGGAGAGGGGCGCAAACCTGCCTCCAAGGAACGTCTTCGTGCACTTTACACCGAGATGCGCAATATTGACCCCACTTCCACCTATGGCGCTTATGCCGAAGGAGCTCTCGTCATCTGGGTAGAGGGTGGAAAGCTCACGGATGAGGAGATTCCCACTGAAATCAACCGCGTGGACAACAAGA
>JAFXDR010000176.1 GCA_017521145.1 Akkermansia sp.
GGCTGATGCCGCCTGATTCTTATTAGAAAAGCCATTTGTTCATGCAGGAACTTTTCGCAGATCTGCCTGAAGCTCCACCTGCCGCCAGAGTACTGGTGGATGGCATGAACGATATGGTGCTGGATTACGCTATCCCCGCAGGAATGCAGGGAGTCACACGCGGAAGCCGTGTGGAGCTGCCGCTGCGCAATCGCACTACCACGGGAACCGTGCTGGCACTGGTACAACCGGATTCGGAATGGGCCAGCCGCCTGCGTCCCCTGCTCCGGCTGCTGAACGAGGAAGCCACCGTGACCCCGGCGCTCATGGATATGGCCGAGTGGGCTGCTCGCTACTACGCTGTGCCCGTGGAGCAGATGATACGCTGCATTGTGCCGGAACCAGTGCGACAGGAACGCCATGAGGAGAAGACCCGCAAGGTGGTGGTGCTGCAGGATTGGCCGGATGATGATATTCTCAACAAGATAAACCGCAGGGCTCCCCGCCAGGCCGCTATTTTACGCTATCTTCATGCCAGTGAAAGCAAGCGGGAAACGCTGGCCGACCTGGGCGGCACCCCGGCGCTGGCACCCAGCCGGGCTCTCGAAAAAATGGGCTATGTGCGCATTGAAGAGGAACAAGTGCACCGCGACCCGGCCGGCAGTGAGACATTTGCCAGGACTACGCCACTCCAGCTCAATGAAGAACAAGCGGCAGCACTGAAACAGATTAACGAAGCCTTTGATAAAGGCAACACGGCTCCCATCCTCCTGCAGGGCGTGACCGGCAGTGGTAAAACGGAGGTGTATCTCCAGGCCGCCCAGCGGGTTATGGCGCAGGGAAAAGGCGTGTTGATTCTGGTGCCGGAAATCTCGCTCACACCGCAGACCATGGCGCGTTTCAAGGGTCGTTTTGCCGATACTCCCGGCAGTGTGGCGATTCTGCATAGCGCCATGAGTGATGGCGAGCGTTTCGATGAATGGCACGCCATCCGCCGGGGTAAGGCCCGCATTGCCATCGGCCCCCGCTCCGCAGTCTTTGCCCCGGTACAGAATCTGGGGCTCATCATCGTGGACGAGGAGCACGATTCTTCCTACAAGCAGGAAAACAGTCCCCGCTACCACGGGCGTGACCTGGCGGTGCTGCGCGGCAGACTGGAGGGCGCTACCGTGTTGCTGGGCTCAGCCACACCCTCGCTTGAATCGCTCTACAATGTGCAGCAAGGCAAATACACCATGCTGCGTATGGATAAACGGGCCGATGGCCAGCGCCTCCCCCTTACCCGCGTGCTCGATATGCGCAGCGAGGCGAAGGATAAACGCAACCTCGGCATCCTGTCAGAGCGTTTGCGCATGGCTATTGATGAGCGGCTTACCAAGGGTGAGCAGGTTATCCTGCTGCTGAACCGCCGCGGCTTTGCCCGCGCCCTGCAATGCCCGGAATGCGGCTATACGGCCAACTGCGAGCATTGCGCCCTGCCCATGACCTATCACGCCACGGAAAACCGCCTTGTGTGCCACATCTGCGGATACCGCCAGATGGTGCCAGCCCGCTGCCCGGATTGCCACACGGCCAACATATCCCTGGAAGGCTACGGCACACAGAAAGTGGAGGCAGTGCTGCGCCGCTGTTTCCCCCAGGCGCGGCTGCAACGCGTGGATGCCGACGTAACGACGCGTAAAAACGCCCTGCGGGATATTCTGGCAGATTTCCGGGCTCACCGCACCGATATTCTGCTGGGTACGCAGATGATATCCAAGGGACTCGATTTTCCCGGGGTCACGCTCGTAGGCGTGCTGAATGCCGACCTTGGACTGAATATACCCGACCCCCGCGCCGCAGAGCGCACCTTTCAGCTGCTGACCCAGGTAGCGGGGCGCGCCGGACGAGGCGACCTGGATGGCGAGGTCATCATCCAGACCTACAATCCCCAGGCGGCCGCCATTCAGTTTGCCCGCAGGCATGATACAGATGGCTTTGCCGAAACGGAAATGGAACTGCGCCGGCAGATGAACTTTCCGCCCTATTGCCACATGGCTGTGGTAACCGCACGCAGCGAACAGGAGGAGCTTGCCGCGTTGGCCATGGAGACCTTGCACAAGCGGCTGCTTGCTGCGCTTCCCCCGCAGGTGCAGGTGAGCGAACCTCTGCCGGCACCACTTGCGAAAGCATACGGGCAGTTCCGCTACCAGTGCACCCTGAAAGCCCCCGGGGCACGCATTCTGGCCGATGTATGCCAGCGGGAAATCGCCGCTATGAATTGCGGAGAAGGAATCACCCTTACCCTGGATATTGATGCTTATTCTTTCATGTAGCAAGAAAAGCGGGTATCAGGTATATTTCTTCCTCTGTGTTTTTTTTGCACATATGCTAAAGTAACATTGACGCTCACAGGATTCATTGATAAAATACCCCCGTTATGAAACATTCATTTCTCTATCTTTCCCTTCTCCTGGGCATACTCTGCTGGGGCACTGTGCCTACTCAGGCTAAAAGCGAAAAAAAGATGACCGCTGCCGAAAAACGTGAACAGCGCAAGAAGGAACGCGAAGCCAGGAAGAAAGGAAAGGAAGAAAAGGAAGACGGCGATAAAAAGGACAAAAAGGATGAAAAGGTTGATAAGAAAGCCGTGAACAATGCCGTCAAGAAACTGAAAACCGTGTGCGGGCGCATCAAGGCCAATGGTAAGTATTACATGTACGTGCAGTACACAGTCATGACTGAAGATGGCGAAGCCATGCTCCAGAAGCTGCAGGAGGAAGAACGTAACTTCAAGATGGCGAAGCTCTATCCCATTCTCTTCAACGGTGATGCAGACATTGGTGATGAGGAGGCAGAGAAGACCCTCAAAAAGAACAAGGTTAAATACCCCATGGTAAAAAAGACGGACAAGCTGCCTGAGCAGCTGCCCGGATACACCCCTGGTTCAGCACCCAAAATTACCATTGTAGACACAACCGGCAAGGTCCTCGCCAACGGCGGTGCTGAGATTCTGGACTCCTGGTCAACTGCTGTTGGAGCCAAAGCAACAAAGAAAGAGGCCAAACCTGCAGAGGATGCAGAGACCGAAGAAGAACCGGAAGAAGAATAAAGCGCATGAAAGAAACCCTTATTGACCTGAAAGAACGCCGAAGCTGCCGCAAGTACACAGGCAAGCAGGTAGCCGAACCGCAGCTTGAAGCCGTGCTTGAAGCCGCCACATACGCCCCTACCGGCCATGGCCAGCAGAGCCCGGTCATGGTTGTAGTGCAGAAACCGGAGCTGGTAGCAACTCTTTCCGAACTGAATGCCCGGATTATGGGCACCACCAGAGACCCTTTCTACGGCGCTCCCACTGCGGTTGTAGTGTTCCAGGATACCACCAGTACAACCGGTCATGAAGATGCCTGCATGGTGATGGCGAATCTGCTCAATGCTGCTCATGCTGTGGGTCTGGGCTCCTGCTGGATTAACCGCGGGCAGCAGATGTTTGAACTTCCGGAAGGCATTGAGCTCAAAAAGGAATGGGGTATCGCTGACCATATGGCCGGACTGGCTATCTGCATCCTGGGCTACGAAGCCGAGGGCGGCACCGTGGCTCCCAAGCCGCGTAAATCTGACTACATCATCCGAATCTGATTCATCTATGAAAAAATTATTGATCACCCTTGCCTGCCTCTGCTGCGGATTCACAGTTGCTCAGGATACGTCCACGACAGTTCCAGCAGCTCTTTCTACTCCTGAACTGACCTATCTGAGCAGTGCCCGCCCGTCAGCTGATGCCAGGTTCTACATTTACCTCAGCTCGGCATCATGGTGTCCGCCATGCCGCGCCCTCATGCCCAAGGTGGTGGCGGAATACCCTGCTATCAAGGCTGCCGGAGGCGAAGTCATCCTGCTGTGCTTCGACCGCACACTGGAGGCAGGCAGGAAATACCTGCAGAACTACAAGGCCGGATTCCCGGGAATTATGTGCAGCTTCGAAGATGCAGACAAACTCCCCCTGCCCGGATTTGCTGTTCCCCGTGGTATTCCGAATGTCATTTTTGTGACCCGGGATGGCAAGGTGCTGAGCAATGGCCACGGATTCACCCTGCTCGACTGGAGCAAGGTTACTACGCAGCTCCCCTGATTCCGTAGTCATACGATGTTAATACAAGAGCGTTGCAGATTATTTCATCTGCAACGCTCTTGTTCTATACTGTTTAGAATCTGGTTTATTCCTGGTTGGTAACCACACCGTCCCGGATAATAAGAGTGCGGTCACCACGGGCTGCAATATCGGAATCGTGGGTTACAGTAACCAGCGTTTTGCCGCCCTCTTCCGCCAGCCCGAAAAGCAAATCAAGAATCTGCCCGCCGTTCCGGGAATCGAGATTTCCGGTCGGTTCATCGGCAAAGATAATGGCTGGGTCGTGAGCCAGAGCACGCGCAATGGCAACGCGCTGCTGCTCACCGCCGGAAAGCTCATTGGGCAAATGGTCCATGCGGTCTGCCAGGCCCACTCGTTCCAGCAGGGATTTTACGCGCTCCGTGGCCTCTGTACCGGCAACAGCCGTGGCCAGCGATGCATTTTCCAGAGCGGTGAGCTCAGGCATGAGCATATAGTTCTGAAAGATGAACCCCATCATTTTGTTCCGGAACAAGGCACGACGGCGCAGGGAAAGGGCGTAGATATCCTCACCATCAATGACAACCTTCCCCTGCTGCGGGGGTTCCAGACCAGCCAAGGTATACATGAGGGTGGTTTTCCCAGCTCCACTGGGACCGCAGAGAAAGACTTTCTCGCCCTTGCGGATATGTAAATCCAGACCGTGCAGCACTTCAATCTGCTTCTTGGCGATGCGGTAGGAACGGTGGAGGTTAAATGCCTGAATCATGAGCGGGAAAGTTCAATGTTATCGATGAGACGCACATCTCCGAACCAGGCGGCAACGGCCAGCAGTGCCAGACGGTGCGGGTCTGTCACTTCGTGCAGAGTAACAGCATCCACCAGTTCCACATAGTCGCATCGCACACCGGGAATCGCTTCCAGTGTCTGGCGCACGCGTTCACAAATTGCGGAAGTTTCATCTCCGGCAGCGTAGGCTTCTTTAGCAGCCAGCAGACTGCGGCGGATGCCCGGGGCCGCGGCGCGGTGCTCCGGGGTAAGGCGGACATTGCGGCTGGATAAAGCCAGGCCATCCTCCCCGCGTACAATCTCTGCGCCATGAATCGTCACGGGGATGTCCAGATCCCGCACCAGACGGCGCAAGATGGCCAGCTGCTGGTAGTCTTTCTTACCAAAGATGGCATCTGTCGGCTGCACGAGGTTGAAAAGTTTATTGACCACCAGGCAGACCCCCGCAAAATGCCCGGGGCGGCTCGCACCGCAAAGCACGGTTGAAAGATGCGTTTCCTCCAGCGTGATAGAGCGGTCGGCACAATACATAGTGTCCGGGGAGGGCATGAAAACCACATCCACCCCGCATTTATCGCAGGTCTCCAGATCCTGCTTCGGAGTCTTGGGGTAAGTGGCCAGATCCCCGGCATTGTCGAACTGCACAGGGTTCAGAAACACACTGGCAACGACACAGCCATCATCACCGGCCAGCAGACGAGCCTGCCGCAGGAGCGAGGCATGGCCCTCATGCAAAGCCCCCATTGTGGGAACAAGCACAATGCGCCGGCCACGCCGCGGAGCCAGAATGGCACGCAATTCTTCCTTTGTGTATGCAGTTTGCATGGGGGTATACTAACACAAACGTATAAGGGCATCAACCCATCATGACAGGGATATTTAACTGTCACGGTCTCTCTGCTCTTTTCTTGACTCCGCGCGCGCATGCGGATATAATGCGCACAGGTAAAAGCCGTTCATGAATAAACAACTTTACATCTACGACTGCATTGCTTCCAAACTCCGCGCATCGGACGGCACCTTCATGACCATTGGTGCGGGTGATAAGAACACTTTCCGGGTTAAAATGAAGGCAGAAAACGGCGGCTCATTTGCGCAACGGGATGATGTCTGCCGCTTCTTTCCCCACGGTCATATCAATGGATATTCACTCAACGGGGTGCAATTGAAAACAGACGTCATCATCCGCCCGGAGAAGATGTATCTGTTCGTGCTCGGCTGCGGATGCTTTATCTGCTGGTATGGAAATGATTCCACTCGCCCGGATTTCAGTCAATATGATGCCAACGTATGGTTCATCTACAACCCCTCACAGGCAGAATGGTATGGCCCGTATGCCCTGAGCGATCTGCCTATGGTAGCGCCTGAGTTGCCGGAGGATGTGCTGGCTACCTTCCAGGGGCTTGACCACTGCGCTTTCTACCTGCGGGATATCCTTAGCGTGGCAGAATACGCCATCAGCACAGGAGAGGTTGCCCCGGAGACAGCCACACCAGAAGACCAGGAAAACGCTGAGCTGCGCTGCCCCAATTGCTGGGAGCTCTTCTCCCCGGCGGAAGTTATGAGCATTGCCAGCCACCCGGATTTACTCGGAGATCCCAAGCTGGGAGAAACCGCCATGCTCAGGTTTGTACCGCAGGCGTATAGCCCTGCAGGGCTTCCCCTTGATAGCAGAGGTGTTTCCTGCAGCGAGTATGCTTGTCCGCACTGCCACCGCAAGCTGCCGCCATTCTTTACAGAAACCCGCCAGCATATCATTTCTCTTGTCGGCGTTCCGGCTGCAGGTAAAAGCTATTTCCTCACCGCTCTTGTGCGCGAACTGGAAACCCTCTTTCCCCGGGAATTCGGCATGCCTTTCCGTGATGCGGATCCTGTTACGAACGAACCGCTCAATGAGATGCGTATGCGCTTGTTTACGGCCCAGACGCCGCAGGAAGCATATCTGGCAAAGACGCATATGCATGGCCGACTGTACCAGAAAATCTGGAAACAAGGAATGCATGTAAACATGCCCCGTCCCTTTATATATAATCTGAATAAAGACTCTGAGACACACTCGGTCGTACTGTACGATAATGCAGGTGAGGATTTTCAACCCGGAAACAATGATGTACTTACCCCGGGCAGTCAGCACCTTTCTGTAGCCTCCGGCATCCTTTTCCTTTTCGATCCCACGGCTAACCCCGGCTTCCGTCAGTTGCTCCAGGAATGTAACGACCCGCAACTGCGCAGCAATCTGTATCGACCGGGACGCCAGGCCATGTTGCTGGCTGAATCGGAAATGAGACTTCGTACACGTCTGAACCTGCCGCCCTCGGAAAAACTGGATATCCCCATGGCCATCATCATTGGCAAATGTGACACATGGAGCCATCTGCTGGGGCCGGAACCTCTGCTGCCAGCCATTCGCAATGGCATGTTCATGCCTGAACACATCAACATTAATTCCGCACGACTCCGCCAGTTCATCTTCAATATTGCTCCCCACATCTGCACCAATGCCGAGGCCATTTCCTCAAACGTGCGCTATTTCGCAGCGAGCGCACTGGGTGAATCCCCCGTCGAGTTCCGGGATGAGCGCAGCGGCACGACCTTGATCGGCCCGGCCAATGGCAGTGTGCATCCCATACGAGTGGCAGAGCCCGTACTCTGGGCCTTGCACTGCGCTGCTCCCTCTCTTATTCCCTGCTCTCACAGCTGATTATGTCTTTCCAGCTCATCCACACAAGCTATCCGCATTTGCTTGATTCCGCAGCTTCAGGCTACGGCACTGTGGCTCGGTCGGAGGAAATGCCGAAACAACTGATAACCCGGCTGACGGCAATGAGCATCTTGCGGGAACCGGAAGGGGGGGACTGCACAACAGGCCCACAATTCAGTTATCACATTATCAACACTGGCAGCAGTGCCTGGCATGTTCTCACGTGTGTGCAGGCTGCGGGAGCTGATTATAGCGGGCGTGCCTGCCATACTGCACATCACCTGGTACTGTCTCAACAGGAGGTTGCCAGACTCCTGACCAATGAAATACGCCCTACTCCTGCTGGTGTTTCCCTCGCACTGCACCGCTCGGGATTCTGGATTCAGAAGTGGCAAGGCGAGCCCCGATTCCTTATTGGTGAGCCTCCATTACGCTCAGAACATTTCCCGGACGCATCTGTCCAGCCTACCTGGAAACACCTCACTGGCCATAAATCCAACGCCCGGGCTTTCTACACGCCTCCTTACGACCGCGAATGCATGGTGTGCGTGCCGGGCGGCACGCCCTCGATAGATGTTCTGGGGTTATTCCATGAAAGTGATTGGCTCACCCCCGGTCTGGGCTGGGGCTGCACGTATACGACAGAAACAGATGACGCTGACAGCTTTGCAGAAACCCTGCGCATGGTGGTAGCAGAGAATTCACCATTAGTTCGCCGATCCATTCGCACCGGGCATCCCGTGCTGCGCATCACTGCAGATATGGAGCTTGCTGTGGAACCGGTCCATGGGAGGAGCTCCCACAGCACTGCATCGGATTCCCGGGAATTGGATGTTCAGAATACTGCTTCAGTGCGCGAAAACGTGGCCCGGATTCTGCCGCGCACCACGTCCCATTACCACTACACAGAAGAACCTGACTGGATGCTGTACGATGTAGCCATGCCTCGCAGCACCTCCTATGCTCTCCCTCTGGCAATATTTGGAGCAGCAGCCTTGCTGACAGGCTTATCCTGTGGTATATGGCTCGGGCTCAGTCAACCGGTCCAGATGCTGGATAATTATCTGGACGATACACTTGGCAGCATCTCAACCAATGCAGAAGCTTCAGCTCTTGATAAACTGACGGCTCTGATTACAGCCCCACACAATCATGATTCTACAGTTCAGGCGCTGAATGAACTCATGCTGGTTCCAGAAACAACACCCGAAGACTCCCTCATCATGGAATGTGCTGTTTTGCTCAGCCACGTTTCTGAAGATGGGGTCAACCATGCCGCTGCACTCAAGCGCATTTGTGAGTGTGCGCGTATGCTTCAGTTGCCGGTAAATGCTCTGGAACGCCTGTATCTGTCTGAGGTTGTGCATATCCTTACGCCAGATGAGTGGTTTGAACGCATAAGTTACCAGAGTGCGGACGAGTGGCTGTCACTGAAAAGGAATGAGCCGGAATTATTTTCTCTTTTTGCAGAAGGCCGTTTCATGTCATATGAACCGGGCCGTCACACAACATCTGCTCCGCACACTGAACTCGCCACGGCCGATATCGTACAAACACCTGAACAACGGAAAGAACCGGTGGCAGATGTTCAGCTCCAGGTCATCGGAGCCCATCCGGCAATATGTGGACAGCAGATACCTGCTATCCTGGCTCAGCTGTTTACCAGCAAGCTGCCCCTCACCATCAACGGGGGGACATACAGCGTTTCTTTCATGCGCAAGGGTGATACGCTGCAAACAGCAAAATCAATCAAACTCGGACAGGATGGGTACCACCTCTACATTTCACCAACGGATAAGGAGGGCGAATTCCGCGTAAAGCCGGAACACAAGGAGGGAAAGAAGTCTGATGTGCCGGAAATAACGCTGGTCATACGCAATAACAAATTACAGAAAATCACATGCAAGGATGGAGAGGCGGTGGTTGCCTTCCCGGTGCCGGGAGGTAATAATTCTCTCACCTATGTCATATTAGCCCCCAGGATTGCTATACCTATACCAACCGAAAAGCCATTCTCATTACCATCGGCAGAAGACGTCTCGTTCGATGTAACCCGGGAGAAACTCTCTGTTTCTTCACCCTCTGCCAATTCCCCTGCATACCGACTCGCTTTTAAGAAAAAGAACAGAAACTTCCCATGGGTGCTTGATAACAAGCAGATCGAATACATCCAGTTTTCCATCAATCTCCCGACTGTTCTGGAACGGCACCCGAACAATATTCAGGAAACATCCGACAAATCCACCGCCTATACGTGGAAGAAAGCCGACATCAGAGGCGAACGCCTCGATTGCGAAATTGAGTATAAGCCAAATTTTCCCGGTCGTCTGAATTATGTCTTCGAGCAGATAGCCAATGCGCCCTGCTGTGGCGACAATTCCGTAAAGGATAAAAATCTGAATCTGGCTCATTTGTACTTCATTGCGCAGAAATTATCCAACCTGGAATTAAAGAGATCTACGCGTGAAAAGTTGTGCGACGAATATATTGCCATGCTTGAGCATCGTAAATTCAATGCAGAGCTGCAAAAAATCATGCGGAGCACGCCTATTCTGCTTCTCTCTGCCGATGATGCAGGTTCACGCACCGGTTCTGCCGGGCGAATGAGAAATGACTTAAAGAAGATCTTACTCAATTCATCCTCCGCCCAGCATATCTCACTGCATGTGTGCCGGGTTCTTTCAGATTCCTTAAAAGAGGCATACAAACAGGAAATAAAAGATTTTGAAGAAGCCAAGAAAAAGAAGCACCTGCTTGTGCTCAAAAAGCTCAGCATAGGAGCTGAAGGCGAACTGAACTGGCATTTCCACCTGCAAACCGGCAAATAATTCACATGGCCCGACGTCGACGTTCAGACCCTGTCCTGCAGAAGCTGCGACAACTTGCCAGCAGTGGCAGGCGAGCTGCCGCAGGCGAATTGCTTGAGGAGACACTGCGTCTCAATCCCAACCACACTAAGGCCCGCGAGGAATACAGCCGCTTCCTCACCAATCAGCCATTTACCTTTGAGGTGAAGGATTATGAGGAGCTGCAATCCATCATATCAGAATTTCTATCTTCTCCGCAAATGCTGACATCCATGCGCAGCAGCAGCATCAAGAAGCTGCGCAACAGGGTGCGTTTTCTTCAACGCGCCCAGGATCACATGCTCAGAGTAATGGAAAAAAAGGCCCTTACCCAGCTACGCAGCAGCATTACCCGTGAGTTACAGAGGCGGCGTAAACCCATGGGCAAGATTTTTATAGCCATGGGGGGTGTGATAGCCATGCTTCTGATTACCGCAGGCGTTGTCTTCTTCCTGTGGAAACGCGCCCGCTCGGCAGCCGAAGCTCTGGATTTGTCCAACGCCGGCAACATCTCCCGCTCGGCAGCACTGAACCTGCTTCAAATCCACGATACCGGGCTGAATCGCACACTGGACCGCCGCGTGGGCGTTGAAGCAGACAATATGCGTGCCTACCTGCGAGCCCAGGAGCAACGGGCCCGGGAACTGGATACTATTCTGCAGATTATTGAACGGGGTGAGCAGTCCGTCGTGGGGCAAGGTGTTCGCCGCCGGGCCAACATTGAACGCAAGATCAAGGCGCTCGGCCAGGACGCCGGGCCTTATCTTGCACGATGGGGAGCTCTCTGTAATGCAGAAAAAGATGCGCTGAATCAGCAGAGGCTCACCCTTTCCGAAGAACTTCTCATCCCCCTGCCCACGCCCCCCGTACTCAAAGGAAATATTGAAGAAGACCTGGCCATATTAACCCAGAGGCAGAAATTCCTGCAAAAGAGAATCAATATATACGAAGATGCCGGAGAAGCCCTCAGTCTCCCAAAGAATCTGATTATACCAGCGCAGCTGGAACAGCTGGAAAACAAACATGTGCTGGCTGAAATCAATCAGTTCAGGAATCTGTTGCAGCTTTTGCCCGGTGCTCATGATTACGAGACGTACCGTTCGCGCCTCAACAGCTGGGTTCCGAAACACTACACCCTTGCTATCCAGATGCTGGGTATTGTAAAAAAACTTCCTGCGCTCAATAATGTACGGGGGCGTATGCAGGAATATGGGCAGAATGTCAAGCCCGGGCTTCTGCTTGCCGCAAGGAAGAGTCTTCTGGAAGGGGAACCTTCATTCAGTGCGGATTTCCCCGCCTCAAGAGAGCAGTTGCTCCATCTGAACGAATTGCTGGCAAACACCGCACTCAGTGTACTGCTTTACGAGCACATTGACACTGCCACCAATGAACGGGCCATATCCGAAGTGATGCCGGAAGTTCGCTACGGGCGTTCATGTTTTCCGAGGTCGATGTATGACCCGGAACGGGAAAAACACAACAAGAAAGCAGTCGAATGGCATAACCCGCATGCCGTTGTATCCCGCGTGATTGACCCCCGCCCCCTGCATAAACAGCTTGGACTGGGTAATCGAACTGGTTTTTACAGTACAGTCAATCTCCCCAGAATGCTGACTGATATATTCCAGGTTGAGGGGCCGGGTATACCGGCACTGGCAAGGGCCTATGTGCTTCATTACACGATCAAGGCTAATCATGCCTGGCAGGACAACATGCTGACCGGCATGCGCTATGCACCAAAGACACGACAGGCCCTGCAGGAATTTGAAAAACTTCGCAAGAGTTGCGATATCAGGCTGGACGGCAACTGCTGGCTGCAATACTCAGCAAAGCATGCTGCAGCAGAACGCAAGTTCGCGAAATGGTTCGCGCAGCACCGTAACTTGAACTTCCAGGAAGAACTGAAGAAAAACATGGGAGCACTCATGAAAGTGACTCCCCGTTTCTGCGGGTATATCAATGAAAAGGGCGAAGCAAAACTCTTTGAACCAGCAAAAAAAGGTCAGCTCATCTGGTATGATTCAGAAACCGGAGGCATGACCGCAACAGCCTGGGGCGATGAACTGAACAAGCCTTTGCGCCTCTCTCCCATATTCACCATGGAAAAACAGTATTGAGTTCACTATGCTGGTTGCCCTGCTTTCAGATATACACGACCACACCACCCACCTGCTGCTTGCTCTTCATGCAGCCAAGGAACGGGGTTGCTCCCACCTTTTATTCATGGGAGACATGGCTGGCATCAGTACATTTCGTACATTGAGGGAGGAGTGGCCCCATGGCATAGACCTGGTATTCGGCAATAACGAATACGACACGCACACTTTCCTGCGCATGGCTGAGCAATGGCCAGGTACCACTCTGCACGGCATGCAGGCAGATATTCTGCTGGCTAATCGCCACATTTTCTTCACTCACCTGCCGTGGCAGGCTATGAAAGCAGCGGAAACCGGACTGTACGATGCCGTTTTCTACGGTCACACCCATTGCCCGGAATCCCGGCAGATGGGCACTACGCTGCTGGCCAATCCCGGTGAGGTATGCGGCCGCCAGGGAGCACCTACCATAGGAGTGTACGATACTGATTCCAACACCATCCGCATCATTACTATCTGAATGGATTACCAGGTATACAGCCTTGCTGAACTATCCAGCTACGCGCCAGATACCTCTCTGCTCCCGGCAGATGAGCAGCGGGTCGCAGCTCAGCGGGGTGAACAATACGCCCGCATCCGCAGCCTGTTACGGCAGGAACTGCAACGCCGCACCGGTATCCCGGCACAGGAAATTCCCATCACATACAACCAGCACGGCAAGCCGGAGTGCAATGCGCAGCCCTTCAACCTGAGCCATTCCGGTGATTGTCTCTGTATGGCTTTCCATCACACTGCCATCGGGGTGGATGTGGAGCGCATACGCCCACGCCATTTTGAGTCGCTGGCAGCCCGTTTCATGGCGCCGGAACAACTCGGTGGCTTCCTGTCCCGGAATTGCCCACCGGACGAGTTCTACGCCTGCTGGTGCGCCGCAGAGGCACTGGTCAAGCAAGCGGGAGACACTATGTGGAATGCCCGCCAATACCCCTTTGTCTACCACTCCGGGCGTATCCACTCTCTTTTCGACAGGGCCCCGGCAGTCATGCTCTTTACCCCCATGCCCGGCTATCAGGGAGCCGTTGCCTATCACCCCTGAATTCTTTTACCATGTCTGAGCTCCCTCTGTATCAGGAACTGATTATCTGGATTATCCTTGGCTGTACCCTGGCCTGCTTTGTGCTCCCGCTGTGCGGTCTGGCCCGGCAAAAATGGACAAATCCCATTCCCCCGGTGCCGCAATTTCCGGGTAGCAGCTTCCCGCACATCTTTGCCTATTTCTACACCGCATTCTTTGTACTCACTTTCGCCATGGCTTCCATTCAGGATGTCAGATTGCCTGATGAACAGCTGAGCCCCGCAGAGATGGTTGAAAACATAGTTCTGCAGATTGCACTGTATACTCCGTTTCTGATTGCATACTTCGCGCTCCCCCGCCGGGAACTTCCCCATAGCTCCCTGTGGCGAAAGATGAGCTGGGTTCTGGCGGCTCTCTGCACTATCTGGATAGCCTCCGGGCTTCTTGAAGCCAGCCAATTCAACAAATGGCTGGCTGAAACAACCCAGTGCCCACCCGTGCAGAACGTGGTGCAGCGCATGCTTGAAGGCAGCAATTTCGAACGCGGGCTCATGGCTTTCATGGCCATTATCGTGGCTCCCGTCACTGAGGAATGCTGCTTCCGCGGCTTTGTCTACAACATTCTGAAGCGATGGAACGGCCGCTGGATTGCCACTTTTGCATCTGCTCTTCTGTTTGCTGCCGTGCATGGTTCCCTGTTACAGCTGATTCCGCTCTTCATTTTTGGTATCGTGCAGTGCATAGCCTATGAGAAAGCCCGCTCCCTCTGGCTGCCTATCGCCATCCATACAGTATTCAACGCATGCAGCAGCCTGGTTATCCTCCTTTTCCCTGAAATGCTCCCCATATGAGTACTCCGCTTGCTGAACTGGGCGAAAATGCCACCCTGGCCCGCCTGCTCCCTTTCCTGACAACCAATGAGGAACTCCTCACCGGGCCGGGGGATGACTGTGCCGTAGTGGCACGCAATGCCCAGTGGGATACCCTCCTCAAGACCGATGTGGTGGTGGAATCTCTGCACTTTACCCGGGAAACGGAACCCGAACGAATCGGTCGCAAGGCGCTTGCCCGCGCCGTGTCTGATATCGCCGCCATGGGCGGCTTGCCGGAGCATGCGCTCATCACCATCCTTTGCCACCCTGGCCGCCCTGTGGAGCTGCTGGAGGGTATTTACAGGGGAATGGCCGCGCTTGCACAACAATTCGGAATCTCACTGGCAGGAGGCGAAACCTCCGGGCTCCCCCACGACGGGCTGGTCATCAACGTGGCTCTCACCGGCAGAGTAGAGCACGGACAAGCTATTCTGCGCTCCGGCGGTTCACCCGGTGATGAATTATTCGTCACAGGCGTGCTGGGCGGCTCCTTTCCCACCGGGTGGCATCTGGACTTTGAACCCCGCGTAGAGCTCGCCAGAGGGCTCCTGGAAGCCGGAATCCGTCCCTCTGCCATGATGGATCTCTCAGATGGTCTCGGCACAGATCTGCCGCGTCTGGCAGCAGCCAGCGGCTGTGGATTCGAAATAGACGAATCACGGCTTCCGTGTCGACCCGGTTTTTCGACACACGATGCTGTTTCACACGGCGAGGACTATGAACTGCTCCTCGCCCTCCCTCCTGAGGGGGTGAAAAAGCTTGTTAATTCTACGTTTGCAGACACCCTGCATAACATCGGCAGACTGACCGCTGAAGAGGGGCAGAAAATCGCCTCCGGCTGGCAGCATTTTTCTGCCTAAAAGCCTTGTTTCAAGCCTCTAAAGAGAGCTGTTTCACAGCTCTCTTTTTTATTTTACAAAAGCTTTATAATTACTTCACTATATTTATATACAGTTAGTTATGCAATTTAGACACCTGCGTTCTACAAGGCATCCATCATCATTCCTCCCACTTCAGAAAAATATCAAGAAAACTTAACAATCCCTATAGCTTATGGCAAAAAAAAATTAATACTGTGGAACGCTCATGGAACACCGCTTTCAGGGTGGAAAGCGGAACCGCATGCGGAAAAATTTCTTTTTATAAATGGGAGGTCGTGGCATATTGCACCCCGCACTCCCCGAGCGGGGGCAGCAATCAACAAAACTGAAACCTACGAAACGAGACGGAACGGAAAACGATGGAAAAGGGAAAACAGGCGAGTGATGCACTCTGGGCGCAGATCATGGAAGATTTGCGGACGCAGGGGCAGGCGGACGGGTATGCCATCGATTTCATCTCCGGATTGCGCCTGGTGGAAGACACCGGCACCAGACTTATCATCGAGTACCCCGAAGGGCTCATGCTGGCATGGCTTGAGCTCAACTACAGTGAATATATAGAAACAGCGGCAGCCAACGTGCTGAAAGCCCACCGTGAGCTGGAATTTGTGGAAGCAGGCTCCCTTACCCTGGTAAGCCAGGAAGAGGAAATTGCCACCCCTGCCCCGGTGGAACCCAAGGCAGCAGTCCCCCGCCGCTCAACCAGAACCACCCGCAGCACCAAGCTGCAGAGCAACCTGAACGCAGACTACACGTTTGAGAACTACGTAGTAGGCTCCAGCAACCATTTTGCATACGCCGCGGCTCAGGCTCTGGTCAACTCTCAGGAGCGAGTCTTCAACCCGCTCTTTATCTACGGAAACTCCGGCATGGGTAAGACCCACCTGCTGCATGCCATTGGCAACGCCCTGCGTACCCGCCGGGAGAATGTGCAGGTGCTCTACGTCACCAGCGAGCAATTCACCAATGCCTATATCGAAGCCATCCGCAAGCGCGGAGATGCGCTCGAGGTATTCCGCAGGAAATACCGCAAGGTGGACGTGCTGCTCATCGATGATGTGCAGTTCATGGCCCGCGCAGATAAGACCCAGGAGGAATTCTTCCACACGTTCAACGCACTCTTCGAATCCGGCAAGCAGATTGTGCTTTCAGCCGACTGCCCGGCCAGTCAGATTACAAGCATGGATGAGCGCCTCAAGACCCGCTTCTCCCAGGGCATGACCGTAGAGCTCACAGCCCCTTGCTACGAGATGCGCATGGCCATTCTGCGCCAGAAGATGCTCAAATGGAAGCAGAATCTGCTCAGTGATGACGTGGTGCAATTCCTCGCACGCAACGTCACCCAGTCTGTGCGCGCATTGGAAGGAGCCCTCATCCGCACCAGCACCTTTGCCTCTTTCAGCAACGGCTGCCCCTCTATCGCCTTCCTTCGCGAAAACCTCGCCGATCTCATGAACAAGCGAGCTTCGTCCGGCATTTCCATTGCCGATATCCAGCAGCGGGTGGCAAGTGAATTCGGCCTGCGCGTGGATGATATCAACGGCCGCCGCCGCACCGCCGCTATTGCCCACCCCCGCCAGATTGCCATGTTCCTGGCTCGCCAGCATACCTCCTGCTCTCTCCAGGACATCGGTGCGGCCTTCGGCGGGCGCGACCACGGCACCGTGCTGCACGCCATGCGTACCATTGAGGAAAAGCTCCGGGTCGATGTCGAGCTCCGCGACACACTGGCAAGAGTTACAGAAGCTCTGGCATAAATTTCCTGTTCCTTATCTCGTTTTTAACGCTGCATCCTGCCAGATGCAGCGTTTTTTACTTTCCAGATATTATCCTACAATAAAAGTATCGATTTTAACTTGACAGCACAGAGACAGTTACTATAGAATACACACGCCTATGATGAGAATCTCTACAAAGGGTCGTTACGCCCTTCGCATTATGCTGGATCTGGCACAACACCGTGACCAGGGCCCCGTGGCTCTTCGTGAAATCTCCGAGCGTCAGAATATCACGCCCAAATACATGGAAAGCATCATGTCACTGCTCCTGCGCGACAACCTGGTGCAGAGCATGCGCGGCAAAGCCGGCGGCTACACCCTGACACGGAAGCCGTCTGAATACCCCATCTATGAAATACTCAGCACGGCAGAAGGCGGGCTTGCCCCGGTGCACTGTCTCTCTATGGATGAGAATGAGTGCCCTATCCGCCAGAGCTGTCTCACCATTCCGGTGTGGGAAGGTCTGCACAATGTCATTAAGGATTATCTCATGGGCATCACTCTGGAGGCGCTCATGAAAGAAGGCTCTGTCTGCATGGCATGAACTTCTCTGCACCAACCCGATTTTTACAACACACCGTCATTGTCTCCACAATGGCGGTTTCCTCCGTCATGGCAGCAGAACTCAATGCATCAGATTACGGGGTGCTGCCCGGCGGCAAAGACTGCAGCCAGGCAATGTGTTTCCTGATAGATGCAGCCCGGCAGCAACAGGCAAGCCGCATCAACCTGCCCGCTGGCGAATACCACTTCTACGCAGCCAGTGCCAGGCGCATGCAATTCTATATATCCAACCATGACCAGCAACCGCAGCATGCCGTTGCCATCCCCCTGGTGGGATTAAAGGATATCGAATTCTGCGCCAACGGGTCAAAATTCATCTTCCATGGCATGATGTTGCCCGTGGTTTTGCAGGACTGTGAGAATGTGACACTGAATGATTTCAGCATCGATTTTGCCGAACCATTCTCTGCCGAGGGCCGCATTGTTGAAATCAAAGATGGCAAGACTACGCTGCAGCTCAGCCCGGCAAGCCGGTACGCTGTCGAAAATGGCCGGTTCTTTCTGACCAACAACGGGCGGAGAGATTCCGTGCAATGTGCACTCGCTTTTGAAGCAGACGGTCGCATGGTGCCTACAGGCCGCTCCGGAGACATGGCGTGGTATGCCCGGGCCGAGCAACTGCCGGGCAATCTGGTTCGTTATGCCGAAGATGCAAGCCGAAAAGGCCTTTCACCCGGGCAAACCCTCGTTCTTCGCAGCTACTACCGCCCGCACCCCGGCATGCTGCTCTACCGGGCTGAAGACACCACACTCAACAATGTGGTATTCCACGAC
>JAFXDR010000177.1 GCA_017521145.1 Akkermansia sp.
CGAAGAGGCTCTCGTGCTTCAGGACATCGTGTCCAACCCCCACTCCTGCATCTTCGACGCCGGCTTCACCTATGTGGTGGGCGGCAACATGGTGAAGGTTTGCGGCTGGTACGACAACGAATGGGGTTACTCCAACCGCGCTGCCGAGGCTATGAAGAAGCTGGGCGACAGCATTTGCTGCTGCTGCAAGGGCTAAGACCCGCACCAGCTGACTCCATAGAGCCAGCTTTTACAACTCCGGAAAGTTCCCTGCGGACTTTCCGGAGTTTTCTTTTTGCGCAGCTGCGCTGGTTCACACATCGGACCTGGCTCAGCAAAGCGGATTTTACAATCAGCGGGATTGACACAGCATAAGCCGCTGGGGTAGAATAGGGCATGGCATGGGTGATGAAGATGGGCAGGGGAGTGTTGCTGCTACCGCTGGTGCTTGCGTTTTCCTGCCGCCAGGTAGTGAATCTGGTGAATGTGAAGCAGCTTTCGCCGGAGGTGGTGCGCATGGGGCAGGACGCCGGCGGCTGGTACACGTATATGCCGGAATATGCGCCACATTTCTGTCTGCGCACGCTTTATTCCATTGCCTGGCACGATCCGGCCATGCAACTGGGCTATTGGAAGCTGCGCCACCCGGAACCGCCGCACCGTATCATCATGGAAGCCAGGGGGGATACCCTCTATATTCACCGAGGCTTTGTGTGGGATGGCATCAGTTTCGGCAACACGGTGCCCGCCGAATTGGTGCCTAGTTTACTGCACGATGCCTTGTATTATGCGCGGCAGGCAGATGCCCCGGTTTCCCGGGAGATGGCAGATGATGTGTTCCTGCGTGCCTGCGAGCAATTCGGCTGCTCGGGCAAGTATGCCGGGTACCTGGGGGTGCGTGCCTTTGGTGGTTTCTTTGGCAAGCCGGATGGCGTGCTGGCACCGCGGCTGGAGCTGAGCAGCCGGGAAACGCCCATGGCACCGCTGCCCACTGGTGAATCCCGGTTTATTTCACTTCAACCGTGAGCGATTCGCCTTTTTTGAGCTCCAGTGTGGGGAAGAGGATAAAGTCGTTTGTGAAGATGGCACCAGGGGCTGTGCAGCCAGTGGCGTTGCGGCCTGTTTCTGCAGTGGGGAACCATACAGCACAGCGGTCCCTGGTGTCGTAGTTGGCGGTGATGGTGAACTGTTCAGGGCTTTTCCAGGTGATGGAGTAAGGGGATTGGGCGTGGGTGGTATCGAGTTCTGCCCGCCAGGCAGGGTCTCCGAAGAAGGCAAGCACATCGCGGTCATGCACCAGCCCCAGCATGTCCTTGATCGAGTCCTCGGGCACCTCAATGCGGTGTTCGAAGATTTGAGGAATGAGCTCAACCGGCTTGAATCTCTGGCCATTAAAGCGTACGTTCAGAAGTGCGGGGTGGAGTTGCTGTGTGCGGTGCAGCAGGAACTGGTTGTTCAGGAACCAGGCTTCTGCCAGTGAGGTGCCATTTGTATTGCCGAAAAAGGTACCCAGCGTACCCCAGCCGGCTGCGCCATACCAGGTAGTGACGGTGTAGCCCACCACCTGGTTGCAGGAATAGGCCGAGAGGGCAGTTGCCGCCATGCTGTGCGGGCTGCGCTGCGCGTTGCCGAACAGGCAGTTGCCTGCCGCCAGCCATACGCGCGGTTCGCCATCGGCCGCTACCGGTGTACTCTGGCTTGCCATTTCACTAATGGCGGCGTAATCCCCCCGGGTGGCATCCTTGAGTGGTTTGCTGAACTGCTTCAGCTTGTGCCCGGGAAGTTCGTGGAATTGGTTGTTGTAGGAGAAGATGAGCCCGCGACTGAAGGGCATTTCAAGATTAAATTGCGTGGCGTGGCTGGAGGTGATGACCAGCTGTGGTTTCTGCGTGGCAAGCTGCTGGGTGAAAATGCTCAGCAGCTGGTCATTTTCCGGGTCAACAGGGTAGATGGTCGAGGTGGGTTCTGTGTAGCCGCTCTGCTCACGCACCGGGGCGTCCGTCCAATCGGTGATGCAGCAGCTGTGCTCAAAGCGGTTGTGGTCTACATTGGTGGTGGCCAGCAGCCGCTTGATGGTGAGCCTGGAACCGGCCTCGGCGATACGGCGGGCATCGCTGGCGCTGTGACCGGTGATGATGCCCCAGATACAGTCACCCCATGGGTCGTCATCCACCCGGCGGGCAGCGCGGTGCAGGTCATTGACCAGGGGGCGGTCCACCTCCTCCGGGCGCAGCACGCAGGCCGCATATCGGGCCTGGTGGCTGCGCAGAGCCGTAGCAATGCTTTCTTCGTTCAACTCTGCCAGGGTGCAGATTTCAGCATGTGGGTATTTTTTTTTTAGCGCCATGGCCACTTCTGCCCAGTCGGGGTCGGCCATGGTGTTTTCAGAAGAAATGATTGTATACCCCTCTGCCGGGGGAGGCTCGGGGGCTTTGGGTTTCACCGCGCTTTCCGGCATGGTGAAGAAGTAGTTCACCTCATTCTGAGCCCCGAATACCTCGCGGGCGAGCTGCTGGATTTCTTCCAGGGTGATGCTCTTTACATCTTCCACATTATCGCGGATGAGAGGCAGCTGGCGCGGGTCGCTCTGCAGGCGGGCCAGGGCACTTTCCCAGTAGGCGGTGGTGCGCAGGCTCTTCTGCGTGCGGGCAATGTAGGGGCGCAGGGCGCAATCGAGATCGGCCTGGGTAATCTTTCCCTGTCCCAGCTCCAGGAGAATGGCATCCATGGCGGTGTTCACCTTCACCCGGTTGCTGACCACGCCGGCACTGGCGGTCGAGATGGTGGCGGCGTTGCTCAGCGAGGGATTGGTAGCGAGGCGTACGCTGGGGGAATAGGTTTCGCCCAGCTGGGCGCGAATGCCATCGAAGAGTTTTTCGCGGGCAATGGAAGTGAGCACAGCCAGTCGGCGGTTGCGGCGCTGGTCCATGCCATCGCCACAGGGGCGCACCTGGGTCACGATAGTCTTATCGAGCTCCGTGGTGTAGGGCAGGAATTCCCGCTGCCCCCACTTGGTGTTGGTCACCCGGGTCTCTGCCTCGCTGAGCGCGGTGAAATCGCGCTGGCGGGCAGGCATGGCACCAAAGGTCTTCCGGATGACGGGGATCACTTCGTCCACCTTGAAATCACCCACGATGCTCACTTCCATGGCGGCATTCTGCAGCCACGGGGAAAGGGCGGCTTTCACCTGCCCGGTGGTGCAGGATTCAAGCTGGGCCCGCTCCGGTGTCGTGAATCGGGCATCGTTGCCGTACATGAGCTTGGGTGCCTGCATGGAGTAGGCTCCATTCGGTGTGGTCTCGTAGCGGTTGTATATGGAGGAAAGCTGGCGGCGCAGCTGGATTTCGCCATCGTTGCGGAACCCGGGGTGCAGAATCATGGCGGCCAGCAGCTTGCATTGCATCTCAAAATCGGCGGCAATGGTGTTGCCGCTCACGCAGAAACGGTCAGCCCCCATGCCGAAGCTCATGCCAACATTGCGGCCGGCGAGAATCTTTTCCAGCTCGGTGAGTTCGTGGGCTTCCAGCCCGCCCTGGTTCATGACGTGGCTGGCGAGTGTGGCAAGACCGGGGGTGTGGGTAAGGCGCAGCGAACCGCCATCGATATAGGCCTTCACACTGATATTGCCCTTGCTGAAATCCACCGGTTTCAGGTTGACCCGCACCCCATTGGAAAGTGTGAGGGTGGTGATACCCTGGTCTTCGATGATGGCTTGCTGTTCAATACTGCCGGGGGTGCCGATATGCTCATAGGCAAAGGGCGGCAGCTCTTCCATGACGGGCGGGGTGACTTTCTGCTGCATCACTTTGTCGTATGTGCTGCGCAGGTCGCTCCCGCTGATGCCTTGCACCCTGGCTCCACTGAGCATCAATTTGGCCCGGGCTGCATCAAATGCTTTGGCGAGAGCCTCGCGGCACACATCCGGGTTCTGTGCAATGCGGGCCAGTCCGGCTTCAAATACGCGCTGTTCCTCTGCCGGGGTGAGATTCTTTGTTTTCTCTGAGAGGGAATCGATGATTCTGTCGGCCATGCTGGCGGCGTTTGCCGTGTCCCAGGTGCTCTGGGCTCGGGTGTAGGTAGCGCGGATGCGGGCAGTGATTTCTGCCAGCTCTGCCGGGCTGAAGCCATACTGGCAGGCGCGGCGCAGTTCGAGCAAGGCGCTTTCCATGGCGGCCTGCCACTTCTCCGGCGCAGAGGTAATGCCCATGCTGAACAAATCAGCAGCAGTGAAAAGGCCTGATTTGGAAACACCGGCATGCTGGTAGGCTGAATCGGCCTCGCGTGCCAGGTGGCTCAGGCGGCGGTTGAGCATGGCGCAGGCCAGTTCCAGGGGAAGGTCTTCCATGCGCTGGGCTGCGGTGTCCAGTTTTTGCACCCAGGGATTAGAAACCGTGATGGTGAGGTTCATCAGTGCGTTTTCCGGGTTTTCCACCACGGTATCGGCCGGGCCCAGGTTATCAGGGGTGCCGGGGGCAATGCGGGCAGCGGGCGTTGTGTCCACCATGCTGGCGAAATGTTTTTCCACCCACTGCCTGGCAGTGGCGGGCTCGAAATCGCCCGTGACCACCACTGTCATGTTGCGCGGCACATAGTGGGTTTTATAGTAGTTGCGGAAGACTTCATAAGGTGCGCCCATGATGACTTCTTCCGTGCCGATGGGCAGGTAATCGGCCAGTCGGGTTCCCGGAGCCGTGTGGCGCAGCATGGCAATCATGGCGCGGTAGCTGGCAGAATCGCGGGCGTGGAGTTCGCTTTTCACAATGCCGCGTTCGTGGTCAATGGCACTGTCTTCCAGGGTGGCACCGTCCGCAAAGTCGCGCATGATGGTGAAGGCAAAGTTCACCGTCTCTTCTTTCAGGTTGGGTAAATCCAGCATGTATACCGTTTCCAGCAGGCTGGTGTAGGCATTGGCATCACCGCCGAATCCCAGGCCCAGCTGCTGCATGGTCGGAATGAGCTCGCCACGCTTGAAGTTGCGGGAGCCATTGAATACCAGGTGTTCAATGAGGTGGGAAATGCCTTTTTCGTGCTCCTGCTCATCCAGCGACCCAGCATTCACATACAGCCGCACACTGGCGCGGCCCTGTGGCTCTGCCGTGGGGCGGATAATGTATCGCACCCCGTTTTCCAGCTTGCCTTCCGTAATCTGCGGGTCTTCCTGCAGTTCCGGCACCGGGGTTGCGGCCTGTGTGGCTGCCGTTCCGGGAGTGGCTTCCTGGGCGCAGAGTACCGGCACACTCATGCCGAGCAGGATGATGGGGAGGAGTGAAAGGTATTTCATACTGAAATGATATGTTTATCTGTTAGTAGATGCAGAAATTCGCCGCACGTTCAAAGAAAGTTTATATCAGGCAGAGTTTCGCGAGTCAAGCTTGCAGCGTGTGTTCCGATGCAGAACTACGGGTTGAAATCAGCGTCATGGTGGCATTTCAGTCTTGCGCATGCGCGCGGGAGCGTGTTTAATGAAAGTACTATGAGTGCTATGAATGACCAGATTACAGAGGGGATGAAGACAGCTATGCGCGCCAAGGATACTGTGGCGCTGGGGGCTCTGCGCGGGCTTAAGGCAGCGCTGCAGAATGCCCGTCTGACCAAGGGCAGCGTGACGGCTGAACTCACTGCAGCCGAGGAACAGAATGTCGTCCGTAAGCAGATTAAGCAGCGCGAGGATGCCATTGCCCTTTATGCCCAGGCCGGCCGCACGGAGCAGGTGGAAAAGGAACAGGCGGAGATTAAAATTCTGGCCGCTCTGCTGCCCAGTGAGATGACCGAGGCAGAAATCCTGCCCCTGCTGGAAGCCGTGATTGCTGAGCTGGGAGCCTCCAGCAAGAAGGATATGGGCCGCGTGATGAAGGAAATGCAGGCTCGCACCGAGGGCCGGGCTCCCGGCAAGCTGCTTTCTCAGCTGGTGGGATCCCGCCTGAACTGATGCCTCATTGCCATGTTCTGTGCCGTGATAGTGGCGGCGGGCAGTTCGCGCCGCGCCGGGTTTGATAAACTGGCCGCCCCGCTGGCAGGTGTGCCGGTGCTGCGCCGCAGTGTGGATGCTTTTGTAGCGGCCGGTGCTGCAGCTGTGGTGGTGGTCTGCCCGCAGAGCCGCTGGGAGGAAACCGGGCTTGCTGCGGCTACCTTTCCGGTTCCTGTGAGCCGGGTGGATGGCGGGGCTGAGCGGCAGGATTCCGTAGCCGCCGGGCTGGCCGCACTGCCTGGCGGAACCCGCATGGTGGCCGTGCACGATGGCGCCCGCCCGCTGATTACCCCGGAGGGAATCCGCGCCTGCCTGGCCGCGGCCGGGGAATGCGGTGCTGCCGCGTGTGCCCACCCGGTGGTGGATACGCTCAAACGAGCCGATGCCCAGGGGCTTTCGCTGCCGGAAAAAGTGAGCCGCGATTGCCTGTGGGGTATGGAAACACCGCAGATTTTCCGTTTGGAGCTGCTGCAGCGTGCCTATGTGCAGGTGAAAGAGCAGGGGCTTGTGGTGACTGATGAGGTCTCTGCCGTGGAAGCGCTCGGAATACCGACCCGCCTGGTGCAGGGCAGCGTGAATATGAAGATTACTTTGCCGGGGGATCTGGAGTTGGCAGAGCTTATCTGGAAACACCGTGCATGAAGCTGGCCGGGCACAGCGTGTGGGTGATTGGTGCGGGCTTCCTGGGCTCTGCTCTGGCAGAAGCCTGCCGGAATGCCGGAGCACGAGTGCTCACCATTGACCCGCACGCCGTGGCTTCACTCCGTGGCTCTGCGGCGGATAAAACGCTTCTGGAACACGCCCGGCAGCGCCTGCAGCCCGATATCGTTTTCTGTTGCACTGCCACGCACGGCGGCTCACCAGATGATTACCGGCAGGCTTATCTGGCTCCTGTGGAGAATCTGGCAGCACTGCTGCGGGGCTGCCGCGTGGTGTTCTGCTCATCCACATCGGTGTACGGTGGCCGCACTGGCGAAGTCGTGACCGAGGAAAGCCCGGCACGGGCAGATTCGGAACGCGCCCGCGTGCTGTTGCAGGCAGAGCAGGCTGTGCTGGAGCAGGGCGGCGTGGTAGCCCGCCTGGTGCCGCTGTACGGCCCAGGCCGCTGTGAGCTGCTGCGGCGGTACAGGGAAGGTTTGCCTTGCTTGCCGGGAACCCCCGGGCGCTTCATGAATTACCTGCACCGGGATGACGCAGTAAGTGCCCTGCTGCTGCTGGCTGTGCAGCCGTGGTTATCCCATGGGGTGTACAATGTGAGCGGTGAAAACTTTACCAAGGGTGCTATTTATGCCTATTTTGAGTCGCTGTTCCATATAGGGATGGCGGCAGGGGAGAGTGCCCCCTCTCACCGGGGGGTATCTGATATGCAGGTCTGCTGTGCCCGGCTGCATCAGCTTGGCTGGCAGCCCAGACACAATATGCTGGCGTTTGCCCGCGAATGGAAAGGTTGATTCCCCTCATGCCTCAGCCGGATTATTACGCGATTCTGGAGGTAGAGAGCACCGTTTCTCAGGCGGAGCTTAAGCTGGCGTATTACCGCCAGGCCAAGAGGTATCATCCGGATCGCAATGTGGGGGATGCCGAGGCTGAAG
Organism: Akkermansia sp.; assembly: GCA_017521145.1. Classification (GTDB taxonomy): domain Bacteria; phylum Verrucomicrobiota; class Verrucomicrobiia; order Verrucomicrobiales; family Akkermansiaceae; genus Akkermansia. The sequence goes on from JAFXDR010000177.1 coordinate 7,540, forward strand.
ACCGCTTCAAACTGGTGGCAGAGGCTTACCGGATATTGAGCGATGAACGTGAGCGCCGCTTGTATGATGAGGCTCGTGAGCGTCTGGAGCGCTATGCCGATGCCCCGGAGCTGGCTGCCATGAAGCGCACGGTGCGCTTCCGCATGAATCGCCGGCGCGACCGCAGGGAACGCCCGGCACCGCGCCGCCGCTTCACGATTCTGCCTGCCCGCAAGAAGATGCCGGCCTGGGTTGGTTTGCTGATGGCCGCATTCTGGGTAAGTGCGTTGCTTCCCTTTGTCTTGCGTACCGGCGGCCTCACTTTCAGGCGCAGTGAGCCTGCCGTGAAGAAGGAGAAACCGGAACCCGCTGCCGAAGTGGTGCGCGAGCGGCTGGCCCGCATGCGGGCTGAGGTGGAGAGTGCCGCCGCAGCGGGGGATTCCCGCGCACAGTTGCGCCTGGGCTTGATGCTCTATACAGGCAGTGCCGGGGTGGAGGTGAACCGCGCCGCCGCCCGCGAATGGTGGCAGAAAGCTGCGGAACAAGGCAATAAATCTGCTGCCTACTACCTCGAAAAATGTGACTTCCATGAGCCGCAGCCAGAGGAAGCTCTCCCTGAGCCATAAATCTACCGCGGGCGTTACGCTTTTTCTTTGGAGCTTGTCTTCTTCGCCTTGGTCTTGCGGCGTTTGCGGGCGGGCTTGCGCTTGCGGCGCGGCGGGTTGATGCGCTGCATCTCCACCTGCATGAGCAGGAGCGTGAACATGGAGGCCGGGCTGATTTCCACCGCGGCTGCCTGCGATACCTTTTCGGCCAGCTGCACCATTTTCTGCAGCAGGGTGGAATATTCTGCCGCATCGGTGCCTATGCCGGCATCCGTCAGCAGGGTATGCAGCTGCAACAGGTGGCGGAACATGCACAGCCAGTTTTCCTCCGGTCCGGCAGAGAGACTGGTCATCACTGCATCCGGCAGGGTGTTGAGGCATTTTTCCACCTTGCGGAGCTGCGCCAGTCGCGTGCGATCCTTGCAACCGGCAGCGGCGGCTTCCAGCATATAGCGCAGCGGTGTTTCCAGGTCACCGAAAGCTTCCAGTGCATCGACCGGCACATGTCCCGGTGAGTGGGGAATTTCGCTGCGTCTGGCCACGCGGGCAAACAGTTCTTCCATGGCGGCCAGCCGGCCTTGTGGTGTCACTGTTTCCCTCTCAAAAAGCATGTGGGTATCCTATCAATTTGCCCCTGCTGATGCAAGCATAAAGCGGGTTCCCGGTTGATGCTGCCGCATAAAAAAGCAGCACCCCCGGTACAGGGCGGTGCTGCTGTGTAAAATCAAGCGCTTTTTCTGGCTTTTTTCTTCTTTTTCTTCTTCTTCTTGCCTTTCTTCTTCTTTTTCTTCTTGTCGTCGTCCTCGTCACCGTCCGCAGATTTTTCCTTGCTGGGGGTCACCTTTGTCTTTTTGCCATTGACAACCACGGTGACGGGCTCGGTATTGGAACCGGAGGAAAGCTTGTACCGGGTCACCTTGCCGCCCTTCCATTCCATATCAATGGTGATATCTCCACGGGCGCGGATGCCTTTTACATAGCCGTCCGACCATGCCTCCGGCAGAGTGGGCAGCAGTTCAATCTGTCCGGCGTGGCTCTGCACGAGCATTTCGCTCATGCCGGCTGTCATGCCATAGGTGCCATCCATCTGCATGGGCGGGTGGCTGCCAAACAGATTATCCAGTACGTTGTAGCGGATATAGCTTTGCACCATTTCGTAGGCTTGCCCGGTGTTGCCGAAACGAGACCAGAGCGCGGTGCGCCACGGCCAGGTCCAGCTGCGGCGGCAGTCGCCGGTGGTGCCACGCAGTTCCAGGCTTTTTGCGGCGGCCTTTGCCAGCTCCGGAGTCTTTGCCATGGAAATGGAGGATCCGGGGAAGACCCCGATGAGATGTGAGGTGTGGCGGTGGCCACGCAGCAAGCCATCTTGCTTGTGGTCAATAATCCATTCCTGCAGGTATCCTCCATCTGCCACCCGGTTGGGAACCAGGCGGTCGCGCAGTGCCAGTATTTTCTTAGCCCATGCTCCATCTGTTCCCAGTACCCTGGCTGCTTTTGCCGTGTTGTCAAAAAGTTCCCAGATGAGCTGCTGGTCGTGCATCACACCGTCTTCATGGGGACCGTGCTCATGGGACCAGCTGTTCGGGGAAACGAGGGCTCCTTCCTTGATATCCCTGAGTTCGGGATATTGTGTTACATCTACTTCCTTGCCTTCGGAAACAAGACCTTTGCCTCCTGCGCCCAGTTTCTTCAAGCGGGTCTCCCAGAATGCACAAATGTTCTTGAGCAGGGGATAGGCTGTTTTCCTCAGGTAATTCTTGTCGCGGGTAAAGCTGTAATGATCCCATAGATGCAGGGCATACCAGGCATTTGCAGGCGGATTCCATTCTGTCCAGCCGCCGCCACCCCAGGGGTTCTGGGAGATGCGCGTGGTCCATCCCTTGATAGAGGCTCCATAGTTTTTCCGCGTCATGTCGGTGAGCGGTTCCTCCATGGCCTTCATGAAATTGATGAAAGGCTTGTGGCATTCGGAGAGGTTGCCCACTTCTGCGCCCCAGTAGCACATCTGCAGATTGATGTTGTTGTGGTAGTCGCAGGCCCAGGCTGCGCGAACCTTGTCATTCCAGATACCTTGCAGATTCACGGGCAGATTCCCGGGGCGGGAGCCTGCGATGAGTACATATCGCCCATATTGATAGATGGTTGCTTCCAGTTCCGGGTCATCACCATCATATTGCCGGATGCGTTCATCCGTGGGGCACTCGGTACGCGATTCGGATGTCTTGCCCAGGGAGATGCTCAGGCGGTTGAACAGGCTCTTGTAGTGGGCAATGTGGTCATTGCGGATATCGGTATAGCTTTTCTCTGCAATACCGCTGAGAATCTTCTTGTTGGTTTTGGCCGGTGCAGTGCCTTTCCAGTTGCTGGCAAAATCCATTTTGTAGTCCGTGGCAAGGGATACGTAGACCTCCATTTCATCTGCACCCTTAACCTCGATATAGGGCATGTTGGCTGTTTCGTATATGGGGCTCATGGATCTTTTGCCCGGATCCTGATAGGAGGAAATGATGACATCTCCGCTCCTGCCTTTGACTTTGACTTCTCCTCCCTTGGCTTTGACAACGATACAGCCTTCAAACTTCTCGCCGTTGGCGAGAGTGCCGCTCATGGTGATGCCGTTCTTCTGCGATGAATAGGAAACCGAGTGGTAGGGGGTGATGGCAATTTTGGCATTCACGCCCTTTTCATTATCGGTCCGGGCCATATAGACCAGCACATTATCCGGCTCACTCACAAAGCTTTCGCGGAGGTGTCGGACTCCACCGTTCGTGAAGGATACCCGCGCAATACCATCCCGCAAATCCAGGGAACGGTAGTAGTCTTCAGAGTCGCCCTCCAGCTCGAAATCAATGTACAGATTGCCGAAAGGCTGGTAGGAACCGAACTGATCCTTATTGGCCAGAGGCCCGTAGACATAGCCGCTGCCGTTACCCGGCAGATTGGGACCGCCGGACCACAGGCTGACTTCGTTCAGGTTGATGCGTTCGCGCTTATCGCCGCCGAAAATGGTGCCGCCCACGCGCCCGTTGCCGATGGGGAGGCTCTGCGCTTCCCACGTATCATGCCTGTCCTTGCCAGGCAGATTGCCGGATTCACTCTCCTCATCCTCCCATGGCAGGTTGGCTGGTTGTATTACGGCTGGCTGCTTGTACCAGAGGTAATTCTGGCCGGGGTGCCGGGTGTCGTCATCAGCTCTGGTAAAAAGCGGAAATGCGCTCAGGAGTGCGGCGGCTAGGCAGAGTTGGTGTTTTATCATAAAGAAAATGGTTAAATGAATTCTACCTGGAAATCAACACAGCCTATGGTGAGAGTATCGCCATCCTGCAGGGGGCGGCTGTTATCATAGGCAGTCAGCGCTACGCCGTTGACCGCTGTGCCATTGGTGGAGCCAAGATCGCTGACAATGAGTCCGTATTCATCCAGCCGCAGCTGTACGTGGGAACGGGAGATGCTGGCATCATCCACCGCGTAGTTGACAGCACCCGGGTCGCGCCCCAGTGTCACGCCATTGTCCTGCGCAATGTCGTCAAAGGGGATGCGCTGCTCCCATGCGCGGCCATCAGTCAGCAGGCCGAAGAGTCGTAAATCGGTAGCAACGTCTTCTTCTTCCCCTAAATCGGGGATGACGATATCCGGCGTGAGGGCATTCTCCAGCCCGCTGCCCAATCCCCATTTGGCACGCAATGCGTGGTAGGGCTGTAGCGATTGGGGATAAACCTGTCCGGCATCTACATTTTCATCTTCAATCTGCTGCTGGGTAGGCGGCATGGAAATGGCAAGCGGGGCATCCCACGCCGGGGCAAGGGGAACATCCTGCCCGGTGGCGGGAGCCTGTCCTTCGTGCATGATGGCGTGAAGCCCTGCGATTTCCTGCCGTACTCCGGAAAGCTGGCTTTCCAGTTCGGTAGCCTGGGCTTCGAGTTCTTCCAGTTTTGCCTGGTTTTGTTCCTGCGCTGCGGAATTCATAAATTTCCGTATATACTACCAGATTTGCAGGCATGTGGCAAGCTGGAAGTTTACGGCAGGATATGATACTTCGATTTTTTATCGGGAAGTGAATGTAACGACTTTTCGTTCGGGAAGTTGAATGGTTTGTTGTGTGCCAGGAAGCAAGAGACGCCGGGGAGCGCGGGTTTTCATCTGAAACGTGCCGAAACGGGCCAGCTTCACTACGCCATCTTCCAGCAGGCCGCTGCGGATACCGCGCAGCACGGCATCCAGTGCCAGCTGGGCGGCCATGGGGGTGGCGGTGCCACCCAGCTGCTGGCGCACC
>JAFXDR010000178.1 GCA_017521145.1 Akkermansia sp.
GACAGGGAACGGAGATGTGACCTTCAGCGGGAATACGGCATCTGGCAGATACGCCTACGGCGGCGCGATTTATGGGGATTCTTCCAGCACCATCACGCTGAGCGATAACGGGAGCGTGAGCTTCAGCGGGAATACGGCGTCTGGCAGATACGCCTACGGCGGCGCGATTTATACACAAGGCGACCTGAGTATCCGGAACAATGATTCAGTGGAATTCTACAAGAATGCCGAGGTGAGTGGCAATACCTACCGCCTGCGCAGTATTTATGCATACGATGGTAATGGTGGTGAGATATCTCTTTCTGCCGCAGCGGGGAAGAGTATCACGTTCTACGATTCTGTCTATATCGGCTCCGATGCTACGGTGAATCTGAATCAGGATTATGCCTATCAGGCAGAAAACGGCTCCTATGTCACCATCAGGCAGCAGGGTGATATCATCTTTACCGGTGCAGATACGGAACAACACTTGAATGACTTGCTGGAAGCAGATGGTGCTGGGCGTGTAGCTACGGCAGAGGAAATTCTCAATTCCCGCACAACGGAGGTCTGTGCAATGACCAATCTCTACGGCGGTCGACTGCGCGTGGAGGAGGGAGCCATCTATCAGGGGCAGGGTATCACCGCCATGGAAGGCTCTGCCGCCACGGTGCGAGTGCAGAACGCTACGCTGAGCCACAGCGGGTATGACCTGACCTTCAATGCCGGAACAAAGCTGGAAGTGGCGGGCCATGGCTCGATTATCGGCAAGGTGAATATGATGGCTGACAGCTTGTTCAAGCTGGAGCAGGCGGCCTCGCTGAGTCTGCATGAAACACTGGGGGCTGATGCTGCAGAACTGACGGTGCAGGGCACAGCCCTGCTGGCGGGCAGTTCCACGCTGAATGCCAGCTTGACCCTGGCAGATGGTGCCTCGCTGGATATGATGAGCCTGGATGCCGGGGCGGTGACCATTAATGGTGCGCTGACCTTCGGCGGCAAGGTGGAGATGGGCGAGCACCTGATGGCGATTCTGGATGAAATGCATGGCTGGAATGAAAGCGTGACTTTGTTTACCGGAATAGAGAGTCTAGTGCTGCCAGTAACGGTCAACAGCGAAGCATCCAGCCGTGTATGGGTGGGCGATGTATTCAGTAATTTGGTAGGCTATGAGCAGTATTACTTCAACTATGTCCCGGATGTCGGAAGTTTGATGGTGGTGCATGTACCTGAGCCTACGACTACTACGCTGGGGCTACTGACCTTAGCAGGCCTGGCCTTACGTCGCAGACGCAAGTAAGTACAAGCTGCCATTATTTCAAAAGCCGTTGCTTCGAAGGGGGCAACGACTTACTTGTTCACCCCAATGACACCATGACCATGAAAACAACTTTTTCCTGAATGCTGGTGAAAAACAATCATTCCGGGGGCTATATATGCATGAGCGGGGTATTTCGCTCTCTCCTAATGCATTGAATGTGTGAGTATTCCAACACACAACCCCAACAATGACCAAACGATGAGTACAAGATCGCACATCGGCATCCGGAACGAAGATGGAAGTCTGGATGTCATTTATTGTCACTGGGACGGCTATCCGTCATATAACGGCGCCGTCCTGTTCCATCATTACCAGGAGCCGGAGAAGATCCGGGAATTGATTGCCCTGGGAGATTTTTTCTTGCTCCTTCATTTCCTGCATGATAGACTGCGTACCCGCTACGAGTCGCCTGGTTAAATATATTTCCTCTCTCTGAAGAGGTGGGCGCGGATGGGGTCGGCTGCTGCCAGGTGGGTGTAGCCGATGGCGAGGGCATCGGCGGCATCGGGTGCCGGGGTCTCGGTGAGTGAGAGCAGGGCGCGCATCATGAAGGCCACCTGCTGTTTGCCGGCACCGCCGCGGCCTACGGTGGCCAGCTTCACGCAGGTGGGCGGGTATTCCATGATGGGCAACCCGTGGCGGGCGGCGGCCAGCACCGTGGCACCGCGGGCAGAGCCCATGGTGATGGCCGTGCGGTGGCTCTGCACGTAGATGATGCCTTCGATGGCCAGCTCATCGGGCTGCCATTTTTCAATCAGGGCGCATATATGCTCGTGAATAGCCAGCAGACACTGGCTCTGGCTGAGTCTGGCGGGCAGGGAAAGCGTGCCGTATTCCAGCGCGCGGGGCGCGCGGAAATCGCCCTCGATAACCGCATAGCCGGTGTTGCGGATGGCGGGGTCTATGCTGACGACTCGCATGAATGGCGGCTCCGGTTCTTAGCGGCGGCGGCGCTTGGGTGCAGCGGGGCGCGGCTTGCGCACCGGGCGTACCGGGCCGTCTTCGAGCAGGGCGGTGTAGGCGTAGTTGAAGCCGTCCAGCTTGCGCCGCGCTATCTTGCGGTTGATGAAGATTTCCACGCTCCTGGCAAAGTCGACTTCATCGGCGGTGAGCAGGGTGAAGGCATCGCCGGAGGCTTCGGCACGCCCGGTGCGACCGATGCGGTGCACGTAGTCCTCCGGGTTTTCGGGCACGCGGTAGTTGATGACGTGGGTCACGCCGTTGATGTCAATGCCGCGGGCGGCTACGTCCGTGGCCACCAGGATGCGGAATTTGTCCTCCTTGAACCCCTTGAGTGCTGCCATGCGGTCTTTCTGGGCAATATCGGAGTGCATCACGGTCACTTCGTCCTTCCAGCCGGCATTGGCCAGCATGTTGCCCACGCTGTCGGCCTCCTTGCGGGTGCGGGTGAAAATCATGAGGTTCTGGAAATCCGTGGCCTTGATGAGGGCGAGCAGCAGCTCATCGCGCTGGTCGAGGCCTACCGGGTAGAACGCGTGGGAAATGGTGCTGGCTACCTCGCGGCGGGCAATGGCAATCTCTACCGGGTCGGTCAGGCACCACTTGGCAAAGCCCTGCAGAATCTGCGGCATGGTGGCCGAGAAGAAGAGGGTCTGGCGGCCCTCCCAGGGGCACAGGTTCACGATTTTTCGCACAATGGGCAGGAAACCCATATCGGTCATGCGGTCCACTTCGTCCAGCACCAGGGTTTTCACGGCCTTGAACTTCATGTTGCCGCGGTAGAAGTGGTCGATGAGGCGGCCGGGGGTTGCCACCACAACGTCGACGCCCTTCTTGAGCTCCTCGGTCTGGGCACCGTAGCCCACACCGCCGTAGAGCAGGCCAACCTTGATATCGGTATGCCTGGCATAGGTGCGGAAAGATTCGGCAAGCTGGTCGGCCAGTTCGCGGGTGGGTTCGAGCACCAGCACCTGGGGCTGCCCGGTGTGGGTGATGCTGTTGAGCAGGGGCAGGGCAAAGGCGGCAGATTTACCCGTGCCTGTCTGGGAGGCGCCGATTACATCCTTGCCCTGCATGATCTGGGGGATGGCCTGTTCCTGAATCGGGGTCGGGGTTTCGTAGCCGCAGTCCTTCACGGCTTCCAGAATGGGGGCAGAAAGCCCCAGCTCTTCGAATGTCATCTTGGTGTCTGGTGTCGGTTGTTGTGTAAGGGAATCAGTCATAGGGGGCGGGGTAAATCAGCAGATGTAGGGGTTGTTGAGCTGCTCTTCGCCAATGGAGGTGGCGGGGCCGTGCCCGCTGTTGACCGTGGTGTGCGGGGGCAGGGGCATGAGGTGCTCACGGATGCCGCGTACCAGGGCATTCATGCTGCCGCCGGGAAAATCGGTGCGCCCCACACTGCCGGCAAAGAGGATATCGCCCACGAATACTTCATCATCCCCCGGCAGATAGTAGGCTGCGCCATCCGTGGCGTGGCCGGCAATCGGGAATACCTGCCACTGCAAGCCACCCCAGTCTGCCTGGCGCGGGGCGGTGCCCAGCACATCATCCACCGTGTAGGGTTCCACAGGGGGCAGCCCCCAGGCTCCTGCAGCTTCCTCCAGCGTTAATTTTCTGCTGTACGGTGCCACGGCATGAATCTGGCAGCCTGTGCGTTTCTGCAGTTCAGCAGCTCCCTCCACATGATCAAAATGCTGGTGCGTGAGCAGGAGGTGCGTGAGCCGGGTTCCTTCCGGCAGCTGGCGGAGCACCCAGTCGGCCATGCCCATGGGGGCATCTACCGCCACATAGCCATCTGCAGCTTCGATGAGATAGCCGTTGCATCCCACCGAACCACCTGTATACACCTGTATCTTTCTGCTCACGCGCGCATTATAGCGGCTTCCTGCTGCTTTGGCGAGCCGAAAGTGAGGCAGTATCCGGGCTGTCACTGCCATAAATGACGAAAAAATACGCCATTTCGTTTCAATTCTCTTGACATTTTGCCGGAAGTGAGTAAACTCTCCCCACCAAAACGAAAAACCACATTATCATTTCATAGAACATTATGGCACACACACAGTCCGCAAAGAAGCGTATCCGCCAGACCATCAAGCGCACCGCTATCAACCGCTCCATCATGTCCCGCGTCCGCACCCTCCGCAAGAAGGTTGCTGAGGCCGTGGAGACCAAGGATGCTGCCGCCGCCGCTGTTGCTTACAACAACTTCGCTTCCGCCATCGACAAGGCTGCCAAGAAGGGCACCGTGCCGGCCAACCGCGCCGCTAACTACAAGAGCAAGGCTGCGAAGGCCCTGGCCACCATCGCCTGAGTTACCTTTCAGGTTTTCCGTTTTTGAGCATGGCGGAGTATCGGTTCAAGCCGGTGCTCCGCCTGTCTTTCCCCCAGCTGACCTGAAGTTCTCTTTCCCTATGCGCCAGGATTACAAGGAAATTGCCACCACAGTGGTGAATGACCCCACCAATTACAAGTTGTGCGAGGTCTGCGGAGCCATTGTGGACAAGGCATCGCCCACCTGCCCGGATTGCCTTGCCTACCGATTCGATGAGAGTCCCTCCCGCGTGGCAGACCGTGCGCTGGATATGGCATCCAAGCCCCAGCATGCAGTGTCGCACCACGATACTCTGGAATAAATGAACCCTGCGCCCACAGAACCCCGCCGCTGGCAATTGGCCCGTGAATGCTGGCAGCTCCCGCATGCAGGTGCGGTCATGGGGATTCTGAATGTGACCCCGGATTCGTTCTCCGACGGCGGGCGTTATACTCAGGTGGAAGCCGCCGTGGAGCATGCTCGCCATATGCTGGCAGCCGGGGCAGATATGATTGATATCGGCGGGGAGTCCACCCGTCCCGGTGCGGCTGAGGTGGCGGTGCAGGAGGAATTACGCCGCGTAGTGCCGGTGGTGCAGGCGCTGCGTGCAGTGTTCCCGTCTGCACGTCTCTCTATAGATACCCGGCATGCGGCTGTGGCGCGCGAAGCCCTGCTGGCCGGAGCCGATGTGGTGAATGATATTACCGGACTGGCAGATCCCGCCATGCGCCAGGTATGTGCAGAATTGCCCTGCGGGGTCATCATCATGCACATGCAGGGAACTCCCGGCACCATGCAGGATGCCCCGCATTATGATGATGTGGTGGCAGAGGTACGGGCGTTCTTTGAACTGCGGGTGGCAGAGGCGGTGGCTGCTGGCATTGCGCTGGAGCGCATCTGCCTGGACCCCGGTATTGGCTTTGGCAAGACCGTGGAGCATAATGTGAGCCTCATCCGCGAGCTGGAAAGCCTGCGCATTCACAATCTGCCCATGCTCATGGCGCTTTCCCGCAAGCGCTTCATGGGGGTGCTGCTGGGAGATGCAGAGTTGCCTCGAACCTCGGCTTTACCCACGGTGGTAATGAGCCTGCTGGCTGCTGACCGTGGGGCAGATATGCACCGTGTGCACGATGTGGCAGAGCTCTGCCAGGCTCTTCGCCTGCGTCATGCTGTGCTCTAATAATTGGAGCTAATGGCTTGCTAACCTGCGCCGCTGCGGGCAGAATGCAGGCATGACTTATCTTGTGTCGTTTGCGCTGCTGGTGGCGCTTATTGCCTGGATGGTGGGCGTTTATAACAACCTGGACCATTTGCGTGGTGTGGTGTGCAACTGCTGGTGCCAGTGGCGCAAAGTCACCCGGCAGCGCAATGAATGTCTGGCTGATTTCACGGCTCTTTTTTCCATGCTCATGCCGCAGGGCGACCCCTTGCCGCGCGATTTACGCCGCATGAGAGAGGATTCGGAACGCACGCTGGCACTGGCGCTGGAGCCTCGGTGGGGCAAAGTGCATGGCTTTGTGGGTGGGGCAGAGCAGTTGCTGCGTCACGCGGTGGAGGAATCGATGCATGTGGTTGCGGCATCTCCTGTCATGCGCTCGCATGCTTCGTTGCAGCACCTGTGCAGCAACATGGAGATTTCTCTCTACCAGCAGGAGCAGATGACCACGCTCTTTAACCGGGCTGTGGCTGAGTACAATGCTGCGCTTGTTGCTCCTTCCGCTCGTTTTCTGGCTCCCATTATGGGATTTTCTGCGGCAGATGCGCTGGAGGAACGGTACGAGAAACCCCGCAGCGCCACTTGAGCGCTGCGGGGTGAGGATTGAAGAAAATCAACTCGTGAGGCAGATTAGTTCTGCGGCACTTCGCCATCCGGGTAGATGAGCTCCTTGGGAGCCGGGGCAATGGCAGAAATCGTCATCATCACCGCGGTGCCGCCCATTTCAAGCGGCAGGCGCAGCTTGTCGCCCACGGAGTGGCCGATGAGCTTGGCACCCAGCTTGGAGCTGTAGGCCACGATGTTTTCCTCCGGCACGGAGTCCCAGGCGCCCAGAATGGTGTAGACCACGGTGCGGTTCTTGGGCGCGGTGAAGGTCACCTGAGTGCCCATGCCGGTCACGCTGCAATCCACATTGCCGAAATCGGTGGGGTCGGCCTGAGCCAGCAGGCGGGAAAGTTCCTCGCTGCGGCGGAGCAGCACGCGCTGCGTGGCCTTGGCATCCTGGTAACCGCCGTTTTCGCGGAGGTCGCCTTCGGCACGGGTGATTTCGAGGTCGTGCTTGTTCTTGGGAATGCGCACGTTGATGATATCCTCGAGCTCGGCCTTGCGGGCGGCGTAGGAACGCAGGGATACGAACATGCTCTGCTTCTCCTTGCCGGTGCGGCGGGTGAGGGCAATCTCCTGCAGGGAGGGGTGTACCTTCATCATGTTGGCCAGCAGCAGGTTGCGGTCCAGATCCGGAAGCACGGAGGAATCGTACAGGGACTTGGCGAAGGGGCGGGCTTCCAGTTCAGAAAGACCTTTCACGAGATCCGGAGCCAGGTCCTTGTCGTCCAGCAGCATGTTGCGCAGACGCAGGGCGCGGTTCGGGCCGCCTTCGGAGCTGTCGCGCTCAATGGCACTTATAATGGCAGCACCCAGGGGCATGAGGTTCTTGTTCACCACTTCGGCGGCAAGGCCATTGCGTTCCTTGCAGATCCAGATGAGCACATCCGGGCTGAGACTCTGGCGGGAAATGCCGTTGGCGATATCGGTGAAGAGTTGCTCCTTAGCTCCCTTGGCGATGATGAAATCGGCTGCGGGAGC
>JAFXDR010000179.1 GCA_017521145.1 Akkermansia sp.
GCGCGGCTCGGAGCCGGATTCGTATGCACGTTCACAGAAATGAGCAAAATCCAGTTGCACCCCCTTGCGAACGTACCATTCAAAATCGTACCAATCGCGTCCTTTTACACGGTTCTTCCATGCGCGGTGCATCAACGTATGCATTTTCCCGGCAAATAGCAAATTTTGCATACTTAATCAAGAAATTCTGAATTTTGTATGCAAAATTTGCTAAAAACTCAAAATACGCGTTGGAATCATTAACGGCGTCACTGAAATCTAATCGGAATTTCTTCAATTTTCAATCCCCTGTCATTCTTTAAGACCTACGCGCTCGGCATAGCGTTTCATCAGCATAGCGCCGTATTCGCGGGGCAGCAGCTTATCAGCATAGTGGGCGCGGTATTCATCCAGCTCCCAAGGCAGGAACTGGTTGCGCCCATAGAACTCGCCGGTTTCCTCATCCACGCTCTGCAGACTCAGGAAATCAGAAAGGCACTGCTGCTGGGCTTCGTTGAGGAGGCTCTTCTTCTGGCGGATGTATTCCTCCAGCTCACTTTTGGGACTCAGACCGGGGTATATTTCCACCACACCGCGCAGGGCTCCAATCATGAAACGGGGAATCAGGAAACGGTACGCCTCCGGGCCGACGAAGCACAAGGATATCGAGCAGGCAAAAAGCAAATCATCGGGGATGGCGTGCCAGTCATTCCTCTCCTCGCGGGCAGCCAGCACATCCAGCACTTCCTTGCTCAGGTAGTCATCCATCGCTTCTCCGCAAATCAGCACATAGGGTTCATTCAGGCACTGCACCCCGGCAAAAGCCTCCTCAATCTCCTCCACCAGCCTTTCCTGCAAGGGGGTCAGCGGCATTAAATCCGGCTTGTATTTCTTCCGTGAACGCTCAACTCGATGCAGGAACTCCGCAGCCGCAGCCAATGCCCCGGGACTGGCAGAGCCCTTCTTCAGCCCGGCCTCCCGCACTTTCTTTTTCTGCCCCTGCTTTGCCATGCGCACAAGTATAGCACCGGCGCCATTCGACATCAAGTTCTTACTTGGCACCGGAAATTGATTCTGCTATAGTAGGGAGCATGAGAAGGCTTTTGCTGATACTGGCAACCGGCATGTTGCAACTGGCACAGGCAGTGACGGTGGAGATGCGGCACACACACGGCGTGTTCTACCCGGAGCTGAAGCAGCAGGGTATCCTGCAGCTCAAAATCACCGGTGAGCCGGGTGAAAAGATTACCAGACTCGATTTCAGTGATGGCAAAACCACCCAGACGTCCGATATCCAGCTGGCGCGCCTCTCCACCTCCGGCAACTGGAACGGCTACACCCTGAACACCGACCGCCTGGTGCAGGAGAAAGACAAGACCAAACCGGATAAAAAAGGCAAATTCTTCTTTGAAACGTCCATTGAAATCGGGTCGGAACCGGTCTATTACTGGTTGAGTTACGATTTATCGCGCGGGGCAAAGCGCGGCAACCTCATTGACGCGCTCTGCACCAAGGTGACCCTGGCGGATGGCAGCACTGTGAAGCCGAAGCTGAAACGCGCCAAGGCGCTCAAAAAGCGCGTTGTGGGGCGCATCTATCCCTTCCCCTACCGCATCGTGCCCTACTACCGCCCGCGCTGGGTGAAGGGCTGGGGCAATGCCACGGAAGCCGTGCACCTCACGCCGGAGCACTTCAACCTCTTCACCGACCTGGTGCATTTTGCCTATACCGTCTCCGCGCAGGGCGATGTGGTGTACCAATGGGCGGGTGAAGGAGTGGAACCCGCAGAGATTGCCGACGGCGCACTGGCGGAAATCAAACGCCTGCACAAGGAAGGCAAGGCGAAATCCCTGCTGCTGGCGGGCTTTGCCCACATGGATGACCCCATGACCACCGCCGTGGCCGACCCCGCCACCCGCCGCCGGCTGGCCCGCAACATGGCCACCTGGGCCATCGAGCGCGGGTACGATGGCATCGATATCGACTGGGAATACCCGGACACCAACGAGCAGTGGACCCATTTCGGGCTCTTTATAGCCGATTTGCGCGAGGAACTCGCGGGCTCCGGCTTCTCGCTGAGCATTGCCGCCTCCGTCACCTACAAGGTGCCCACCTTCATGGTGACCGACCAGCTGGATTTCCTCATGACCATGTCGTACGACGATATCGGGCCGCAGCACGCCTCGATGGGACGTTTCCAGGGCGATGCCAGCAAATGTCTGAATGATTTCCGCATGCCGAAGCCCCGCGTGGTCATCGGTCTGCCCTTCTACAGCAACGAACAAGGCAAACTGACCGTGCAGCACGGCTATTCCCAGATCCTCAGCTGGTACCCCCGCATCAAGCCCACCGAAAACCAGTTCCAGGCGAAGAATGCCGATGGCAGCCCCGGACCCATGCATTCCTTCAACGGTCCCGCCCTCATTGCAGAAAAATGCCGCTGGGCCAGGCAGGAGAAGTTCGGCGGCGTGATGATCTGGGCCTATGATACGGACGTGAAGCTCAGCCACCGCGCCTCGCTGGGCAAAGCCATGTACAAAGTGCTGCGCCAACCCCGGAACAAAGACTGACTCATATGAAACTGATTTTCCTGCTGCTCCTGCTGGCGTATACCTGCCCGGCCCTCACCATCATCCCCGACCCGGAGGGTGAGCGCCGCTATGCCGCCTGGGCAGAATATGCCACC
>JAFXDR010000022.1 GCA_017521145.1 Akkermansia sp.
AGCTCCAGCAGGGTATCGACCCTGCGTTTGCGGCTGGCGCGTGTGCCCATGCCCTGGATGATGAGCGGTTCGGTGATGATATGGCGCACGGTCATGCGCGGATTCAGTGAACCTGCCGGGTCCTGGAAAACCATCTGTACTTTGTTGCGCATGCTGCGCAGACGCCACTGCGAGCGGTGGGTGATATCCTTGCCCATCACTCTGATAGTGCCGGACGTGGGATCGAGCAGGCGCACAATGCAGCGGCCTATGGTGCTTTTGCCGCAGCCGCTTTCTCCCACCAGCCCCAGGGTTTCACCCGGTGCAATATGCAGCGATACATCGTCCACCGCTTTCAGTGTGCCCATGCGGCGACCAAACACGCCACCACGCACGGGAAAGTGCATGCAGAGCTTCGAGATTTCAAGTACGTTTGGCTCGGGCTTATCCATATCGGCGGTGTTCGCAGTACTCTAGCATTTCCAGCGCCCTTTTGCAAGTCAATAGCAGGGGGATTTTCGGGCTTGCATCGCCGGATTGTGTCTGTATAATGCTCATTGCATATGGTGAGGCGTATCATCCGGTGTATATCGGGCATTCTGGTGTCTGCTCTGGCTCTGTTGCTGTTCGGCACAGGTGCCGGAGTGTTGTTTGAGACGGTGAAGTACGAAGTGCTGCCTGTGGTGCTGCATGCGGCCGCAGACCGTGTGACGGTATTGGAAAATCCGGGGGAGATAGACCCGTCGCTGGAGGGGGAGATGGTGGAGATTATGAAGACCCCTGTGCGTTGTGACACGATGCTGGAGGATGGTGAATTCGGGGTGCGTGTCCGGGGTGCTGTGCTGCAGCGCTTCTGGAAGCAGGTCGGCGAGAAAGCGAAGTATTGCCCGGAGAAGGTGGATGGCTTCAGCATGCGCCGGGATTGGGTGGCTCCTGAGTTCCGGATGGGGCCGTACCGCATCATCGGTGAGCAGGCTTTGGATTTGTGGAACTCTACGCCGGTTTCTTTTAATCCTGAATGTATGCCGGCGGCGCTGGAGCCTTATCGGGTGGGGGAGGATACATGCCATATCAGCCTGCCTGACGCAGGGATGCAGGAGCTGGCGTACGCCGCCGTGCCGGATGGCGAGCTGCGCAGCTATCTGGGCAGGCAGGTGGGAGATACGCTGGTGCACGATGCCGAAGCCGGCCGTCTGGTGTACCTGCGCCAGTGGTGGTTACTGCCTCCGGGGAAGGTGTGGACTCATGTATGGGGCTCGTTGCCGGGCCTGGCGTATGCATACCTGTTGTTTCTGGGGGCGGTCTGGCTGCTGCGGCGGATATCTGCTGCAATCCAGTACCGGGTGCCCGGCTTCTGCCTGGCTGCAGTGGCTCTGGTCGGTCTGCTGATGGCAGAGGTCTGTTCGGCAGCCGGAAACCGGGCGGGGATGTCCGGAGGGGAGACGACGGGAGAACTTATCTTTCTGGCAACACTGGGGGTGTTGCTCGTCCTGGGCTTGATCCGGAAGAAAACTACAGCACCAGTGCCATAATGAGCATGCCCGTGGCCACGCCGTAGATGCTCAGGTGGTGGTGCCCCCAGCGCTCGGCCATGGGGAGGAGCTCGTCAAAGGAAATGTAGACCATGATGCCCGCCACCACAGCAAAGAGCACGGCCAGCAGGGTAGGACTCAGGAAGGGCAGCAGAATGAGCATGCCCACCAGGGCACCCAGCGGCTCCGCCAGACCGGAGAGCAGCGCCCAGCCGAAAGCCTTGCGGCGGTTGCCGGTGCCGTAAAGCAGCGGCAGCACCACGGCGATGCCTTCGGGTATGTTGTGGATGGCCACGGCCAGCGCCACCGAGGTGGCAATGCCGGTGTTGTCAAAGGCGGATGCCACCGTGGCAATGCCTTCCGGGAAGTTGTGAATGGCAATGGCCAGGGTGAAGAGCAGGGCAGAGCGGCGAAGCTTGGCATTGCCCGAAAACTCACCCGTAGGCTGCACACAGTCCATACACCCGGGGGAGGGAACCTCGTGCGGATTTTCGTCTTCGGGAATTATTCTGTCAATGAGGCAGGCCAGCGCCATGCCGCCGAAAAAGGCCAGGGTGGTGCCCCATTTGGCATTCTCTGCCAGCATCTCACCTGCTGCAGGCATGAGTTCCATGAAGGAGATATACACCATCACCCCCGCGCTGGCGCCCAGGGCAAAGGTGAGCATCCGCGTATCGGTGCGCTTCACGAAAAGCGCCAGCGCCGCACCGATACCCGTGCTTAGACCAGCCAGCAGGGAAAGCACCCCGCCCAGCAGCAGATTGTCCTGTATGTCTGTCAGCATGCGCGAAGTTTAGCGGGTTTTGCCCGGCTTGTCAAATGGGAATTTGAAGGGCAATAGCCCTTCAAATTTGTACCTGTGCGAAGCGCAGGTATTTCGTCCTTTGCGCAGCAAAGGAATTCATCCACTGCAAAGTAGTGGTTTCTTCCGCCGGTACGGCGGATTTCATACTCGCGCAGCGAGTATTTCATTGAGGGAGCGTAGCGACCGACTGCTGATTGGAGCCTTGAATCACACTGGACGAGAACAGTAATAAGCACTTAAGCTTAATATTCTATATTATTGTTTATTTCTCATTCCTCGGTCTGCGAAGCAGTCGCCCCGCTTTGCGGGGCTCAATGAATTGCACCTTCGGTGCACGAAATACCGCAGTTCCTGCGGTATGAAATGCGGCGAAGCCGCATGAAATACATCGGCGTTGCCGATGTAAGAAATCCCCATGCTGACGCATGGGGACATG
>JAFXDR010000180.1 GCA_017521145.1 Akkermansia sp.
AGTGGCAGACCGATTTCATGTAATACGGCTCATTATTGATACGTTCCATGAGTTCTGCAAGGCCGTCGATCCCGAGATAAAATGGAAGCGGGGCATTACCTGTGCCCTGCGTACAAAGGGGGTCAACCTGAGACCTGCACAAAGGCTGCTACTGGAAAAGGAATTCAGTGGGCATCCAGCCATTCAGACCGCCTACGATTTCAAGGAAGAGTTATGTACATTATTGAGCATAAAGGAAAGAAAGCGAGTTAATTGCATACCGCTGCTGAAAAGACTCAAGGAAATGGTGTGGCAGATGCTTCATGAAGCACCGGAGACATTCAAAAAACTGGGGCGAACAATACGTCAATGGTTTGAGCCTATCATCCGCATGTGGCGCTTTACAAAGAGCAACGGAATAACTGAAGGCTTCCACAGAAAAATGAAATTAATTCAACGCCGAGCCTATGGCTATCGTAACTTTCAGAACTACCGCTTAAGAGTGTTAATGGAATGTGGTCACATTGTGATATGAAAATTCGAATTCCACATTATTTGGGCTTGACCCCATCTTTCGTTCATGATGCATGATTATGTCTCACATCTGAGCAAAAAGCAAGAGTTTTTAATCAGATGTGAAACAAATTATTGATTCCTCTACTAATCAGAAGGAAGAAGCCCATGTTACTCTATGAAAAAAAGCAGAACATCGGACAAGGAGAAAAAGGCTCGGGGCGACAGGATTCGAACCTGCGACATCCAGCTCCCAAAGCTGGCGCTCTACCAGGCTGAGCTACGCCCCGTGATGAAGAGCAAAAAGTCGGAAAATCAGGGTAAAAAAATAATGGCTCGGGACGGGATCGAACCGCCGACACGCGGATTTTCAATCCGCTGCTCTACCAACTGAGCTACCGAGCCATTCTGCAAGCCCGTACTGGACGGGGTGCGGGAGAAGTTTACACCAACTCCGCCTGCAATGCAAGCCAAAATTTATAAATTTTTGCTAATTTTTTTCCCTTGAAACAAAAGTGGCTGATTCAGTGGCAGTTAGTGCGCGGCACGCAGGTGCTCCAAAAGAGCAGCCAAGGAGGCACAGCGATATGCAGCGCGGGAAAAATCGCTGTTTTCGGTCATGCGGTTGGGAATGGCCACGCAGGGGATTCCGGCATTCTGTGCGGCGATGGTCCCGTTCTCCGAATCTTCAATGATGAGGCACTCTGCTTTTCCCAGCCCCAGGCATTGCTGCGCGGCTTCAAAGAGCGCCGGATTGGGTTTAACAGGGTAGCCATCTGTCCTGGTGAACACACCGGCAAAGCGGTGGTAAATGCCCAGGCGCTCCAGCCAGCCCTGCACCCAGCGGCGGGAGGATGAGGAGGCCACGGTGAGTCCGATACCCTGCCCGGCGCACCAGTCAAGCAATTCAAGTGCGCCTTCCATGAGCCCGGAGCGTTCCAGATCTGCCTCGAGCACCGCCTGACGCGCCGGGGTTTCCTTGTCCCAGTCGTATTTGCGGCCGGTAAGCTTCTCCAGATGCGCGGCGGGGTCCCAATGCGAGTAACCCGCCCCCAGGCAGGGGGAGTAGGTGGCAATGGAGATTTCCTGCCCCTCGCGGGCATAAAGCTGCACCCACGATTGGTAGATAGCCCATTCGGTATCTACCAGCACGCCATCGAAATCAAAGATAATGCCTTTGGGGCGTTGCATGAATGAAATCAGGGTTCGCCCTTGAGCTTGGCGCGCATCCATTCGAGCACAGAACGGTGCGCCAGATTCTTCACAAAAAGGTAGATGGCGACGAAGATGTAGAGGATATTCGGAATCCAGGCACTGAGCCAGGGCTTGAGCACACCGGCTTCGCCCAGCGAGGGGAACACGCGGTAGAAGAACAGCATGAGTGCCGCCAGCAGCACGGCAATGCCAATACCTTTCATGGTACCGCGGCGCTGGAAAGTGACCGAGCTCGGAATGGCCAGCAGCACCAGTACCATGCAGGACACGATGCGCGCAAGACGCACATGCCATTCCGTGCGCAGGCGCCGGCGGTCTTCCCTGGAACCGGCTCCACTGGCAAGGTATTCATACATGCCGGCTGTGCTCATGGCATCCACGCGGTCGTTGTGACCAGGGCTGATAATCTGATAGGGTTTTTCCTCAAAAGGCAGGGTGACGACATCCTCATGCACGTCGTCCTTGGGGCGTACGCCCGGTGCTGCCATCTCGCGGATGTAGACATTCTCCAGGGTCCAGGTAGAATCCTCCTTGTTCCAGGTGGCGCGGTCTGCGCGGTATTGCTTGAGCTGGCGGCCACGCACCTTGGAATCAAACTGGTCAATGGTCACGCCCACCATGGGGTCGCCCGGGCTGGTGACAAGCGCCGGGGTCACAATGCGCCAGATGCGGGAAGTGGCATCGCTGCGGTAGACAATCGAACGGGGAGAGCCATCGGGGTTGGTGTTGCGCTTCATCACCATTTCGCGGTAAAGAGAACCGCTGGGTGCCCAGTGGTAGCCGCAGATGCCATAGCCCAGCGCCACAAGAGTACCCATGATGAAGATGGGGCGGCAGAGACGCAGCAGCGAGCGGCCCGACTGCATCATACCCACAATCTCGCTGCCGCCGCAGAGCTTGCTCAGGCACCAGAGTGTCCCCATCAGCAGGGTGTAGGGCAGAATCTGGTACAGGAACATGGGAAGCTGGGTACCGTAGAAATGAAGAGCTTGCGATACCGGATCCTCAAAGCGGGTGCGGAAGCGCTCCATGTTGTCCGTAAAGTCTGCCAGGATGTAGATGAGCAGCAGAATCATCGTACACATGAGGAAGTACGAGATGAAATTGCGGGTCATGTAGCGATCCATGGTTCCCATGAAGCCATAGAGCACAGCCCCGGCAAACGGCAGAAAGCACAGCGCAGCCAGAAAACCGGGGCGGCAGAGCTCTGCGACGGGGTATGTCTCCAACCGTCCGGGAATTTCCCACTTCATCTGTTCGAGCTCAATGGGCACCAGGTACATGGTGAGCAATACACCGAGAGCCAGCAGGATGAGAGCGGGGAATGTGCGGCTGATAAAGGACATCGGAGGTAGAAGAAGAGGGAGAGTTTCAGAAGAACGGGAGGAGTATTACTGACCGGAACCGAGACGCTCTGCGAGGTATTCCGGCAACCCTACAGCCAGCACGGCCTGCTGGGCAGCGGCCACATCGTATTCAATGCGACGCAGGGTGACGGTGGCGGCATCGGAATCATAGATACCATAGCAGGCACGGGGATCGCCATCGCGGGGCTGGCCCACGGAACCCACATTGATGAAATATTTTAAGCCGGGCTGGAGCTGCACCACAGCCTCACCCTCCTGGATGAGCTGTTGCCAGTATTCGGCCATTTCGATGGAACGATGACCATCCCAGGCAAAGACGCGGGGCTGGTGAGTATGCCCATGGAAGCAGACCGGCAGAAACTGGCGGTTGAAGTTGCCGGCGGCATCATTGGCATTGAGGATGTAGTTCCACGCCATGGGCTGATCCAGACTGGAGTGCACCATCACGAACTTGGAGCGTTCGATACGCTGCAACGGCAGACGCCGCAGCCAGGTAAGGCTGTCCTCATCGAGCCGGGAGCGGGTCCAATCCATGGCCTGGCGGGCGATGGGGTTCATGCGAGTCTGATCCTCCCGGCATACTTCCTCATCGTGATTCCCCTTCACCACCGGGCAACCGATGGCGCGGATTTCGTTCACGCATTCCTGAGGATAAGCGTTGTAACCCACCACGTCTCCCAGACACACAACATCCGTGCACTGCTCGCACTGGTAATCTGCCATGACGGCGTAAAGTGCGTGCAGGTTGGCGTGAATATCGCTGATGACCGCTGTTCTCGGCATAGGTAACTGATACTTTATACCACAATCAGCACTTCTCTGCAAGCCCCGAATTGCTGGTTTTTTCAGCATTTTCGCGTGCGCGTATCTCCTGGGTCAGTTTCATGGCGCAGAAATCCGGCCCGCACATGGAGCAGAAGTGTGCCGATTTGGCATTGGCATGCGGCAGCGTGATATCGTGGTATTCCCGGGCGCGGTGCGGGTCGAGCGAGAGGTTGAACTGGTCTTCCCAGCGGAATTCGAAGCGGGCCTTAGCCAGCGCATTATCCCGCAGCTGGGCACCGGGGTGTCCCTTGGCCAGGTCTGCTGCGTGCGCTGCAATCTTGTAGGTAACCACGCCCTCGCGCACATCTTCCCTATCCGGCAGGCCGAGGTGTTCCTTGCGGGTGACATAACAGAGCATGGCACAACCGCGCTGGGCAATCTGTGCGCCACCCAGAGCACCGGTGATATGGTCATAGCCCGGGGCGATATCCGTGGCCAGCGGCCCCAGGGTGTAGAACGGGGCCTCATAGCACCACTCCAGCTGCTTGCGCATATTCTCCGGCACGAGGTGCAGCGGCACATGGCCGGGACCTTCGTTCATGACCTGCACCCCCTTATCCCAGGCGCGGCGGGTCAGTTCCCCCTGCACCTCCAGCTCCGCCAGCTGGGCAAAGTCATTCGCATCAGCAATCGAACCGGGGCGCAGACCATCGCCTATGGAAATGGCAACATCGTAGGTGGCCAGAATATCGCACACCTCATCCCAGTGGGTGTAGAGGAAGTTTTCCTCCTGGTGCAGCATCATCCACTTGGCAATGATGCTGCCGCCGCGAGATACAACACCTGTGGCCCGGCGGGCAGTGTGCGGCACAAAGCGCTGCAGCAGAGCAGCATGCACCGTCACATAATCCACCCCCTGCTTTGCCTGCTCAATGAGCGTATCGCGGAAGATGGGCCAGCTGAGGTGCTCCACCCGGCCACTGCATTTCTCCAGGGCCTGATAAATCGGCACCGTGCCGATGGGCACCGGGCTGTTGCGCAGAATCCATTCGCGGGTTTTGTGAATATCCTTGCCCGTGGAAAGATCCATCACCGTATCGCTGCCCCAATGAATCGCCCAGCGCAGTTTTTCCACTTCTTCCTCAATGCCGGAAGAAATAGCCGAATTACCGATATTGGCGTTAATCTTGCACAGGAAATTACGCCCGATAATCATGGGCTCAGCCTCCGGGTGATTGATATTGGCCGGAATGAGCGCACGGCCTGCGGCAATTTCCTGGCGCACAAATTCGGGAGTATAGAATGCCGGGATGCGGTTCCCGGGACGCGGTTCTGCCGGGTGCTGGTACGCCAGGTCGGCGCGCAGGGTCATGCTTTCCGGGGAAAAGCCGGGCTGCTTTTCCAGCTCGCTCGGGCGCGGCATGCCCGTGCCTACCTCATCTGCCGGGCAGAGCGATTGCTGAGAAAATGCATCACACACAGACTGATACGCTTGCATGCGCCCCAGATTCTCGCGAATGGCCACATACTCCATCTCCGGTGTAATAATACCGCGCAAAGCATATTCGCGCTGGGTGGGCGGATGCGCAAGATCGGCAGCCTTCAGGGAACCATCCGCGTCTTTCTCCACATCCTTGCGGGCGGCAATCCAGGCAGCACGCAACGCCGGGAGCCCCTGCTCCACCGTACCGCGATAATCGGCATCTCCCCAGGGACCGGAGCAATCATAAATTCTGACCGGGGCATTCTTTTCCGTGCTTCCATCCGGGAAAACGGAATCGTGCTGCTCCACCTCGCGCATGGCAACCTTCAACTCCGGATGGATGGTTCCGGCCACATAGATACGGCGGGAACCCGGGTACCGCAATGCATCATCTTTCATACCGTATATTCTAGTAAAAAGGGAGGGCATTGAAAAGAATTTTCGACGCTTTATGACAAGGCAGCCACAAGTGTCACAACGTTTTGGAACACGTGGATTTACGGTTGACAATTGACGATTGTTGATTTGAAAATCAGCGTCTTACGCCGATAGAACCGGGAATGGACTCCTAATGCCGATGGAGGGGCGGGTGATACACCACTACGAATTTTCACACAGGACACTATGCCTTTATATCATTCAGGGCTATTTTCCCATATTCCCTGAGCCACATGAGCAAGGCAACGGAGCTTGACTTCGCAGGCAGGCCTGGTATACAATGCGCGCACATGCTACCAATTGAGCACATTCGGAATGATATACTGGAAGCCGTGCGGCAACCGGGGTTCTGCGTGCTGCTCAGCGCACCGACCGGCAGCGGCAAATCCACCCGGGTACCCGGCATGCTGCTTGAGGCAGGCTGGGGTGAAAAAGGCACCATAGTCGTGGTGCAGCCCCGGCGTCTGGCGGCACGGCTGCTGGCGGGTTATGTGGCGCGGCAATTCCCGTGCAGACTGGGTCAGGAAGTGGGCTATACAGTGCGTTTTGATTCGCAGCGCAGTGCTGCCACCCGCATTCTTTTTGTGACGGATGGCATTCTGGAGCGCCGGCTCACCGAAGACCCGGAATTGCGCGGGGTCTCGGCCGTCGTTTTCGATGAAGTACATGAGCGCCGGCTGAGCGGGGATTTATGCCTGGCCCGGGTGCTGGAACTGCAGCGCAGCAGCCGCCCGGAAATCGGCGTATTTGTCATGTCGGCCACGCTGGAACTGGACAAATTGCAGGACTACCTGCCTCAGGCCACGGTGCTGCGGGCAGAAGGGCGGCTCTACCCGGTGGAAGTCAGCTACATGCCCCCCGTTCCGGTGCGCAACAAATTCGGCTACGTACAGGCACCCCCGGTGTGGGAGCAATGCGCCGCAGCCGTGCGGCAGCTGATAGAACAGAGTGATTGCGGTGATGTGCTCGTCTTCCTGCCCGGTGCGTACGAAATACGCCGCACCGTGGAAATACTCGAGCAGGTAGGGTGGATGAAGGGGCGTGATGTCTTCGCCCTGCACGGGCAGCTCACCCCGGAAGCGCAGGCACTCGCAGTGGAATGCGGCAGCAGGCCACGGGTGATTGTTTCCACCAATATTGCCGAAACCTCCCTCACCATCGAAGGCGTGCGCTCCGTGGTAGACAGCGGCACGGCGCGCGAATCCCGCTGGGATCCGCTGCGTGGCATCTCCACCCTGCACATCGTTCCCATTTCACAAGCCCAGGCAGAGCAGCGAACCGGCCGTGCAGGCCGACTGGGCCCCGGCCGCTGCATCCGCCTGTGGAGCGAGGCCGAACAGCGTCGCCGCGCCCCCTTTCCGGCACCGGAAGTACACCGGGCCGATATTTCGCAGGCATTCCTGAATCTGCTGGCCTGGGAGTGTAAGGGGCTGAGCGACATCCGCCGATTCCCCTGGCCGGATGCCCCCACCGAGGCAGAAACCGCTCGCGCCTGGCAACTGCTGGAAGACCTGGGCGCTGCCGATAAGAACGGGCTCACCCCCACCGGCCACCAGATGCTGCAATACCCCCTGCCCCCGGTACTGGCACGTCTGCTGGTAGCCGGTGAAGAATACGGGTGCGAGGTCGAAATGGCAGCCGTTGCGGCGCTCCTGCAGGGCGAAGATATTGCCCTGAACAGCGGGCTTGCCGCCAGCCTGCGCCATGAGGACGATTACACCGATTTCCAGGCTGAATGGCGGGCTGTACAGGCTGCCGGGCAACTGCACTACGACCCCGCTGCCTGCAATAAACTGGGCATCATGGCCCGTGCGGCCAGAGAAATCTCGAAATCCTTCCGCCAGATACTCCGGAACACCCCCGGTGAACCGGATTTTAACACCCACCGGCATGGTATAGTGGCCGGCCTGCTGCACAGCTTCCCCCGCCACGTGGCAGCCCGAAACCAATCAGCCACCAGCACAGCCCGACTCTGCCAGCGAAGAGGTGGCAGTACACCCAGTGATTCCGTAGCCAGAAACGCAGCTGTATTCTTAGCCGCAGAAATCACAGAGATAGGCGGTAAGAGCGTAGAAACACGCCTGAGCAAATGCACCATTCTCACCCCGGAGGCTCTACCCACCACAGAAGATGACATTGCCGTGTATGACCCGGCACGCAAACGCGTATTTAGTCACCACCGCATCCTCTACCGGGATTTAGTCATTGCCGAAAAAGAAACCGGAGACGCAGCACCGGATGATGCCGCGCCCCTGCTGGCAGAACAAGTTGTGCGCGGAAACCTGCGACTGGAAGGCTGGGACGGCCATGTGCTGCAGTGGATTAACCGGCTCACCTGCCTGCGCCAGGCCATGCCTGAACTGGAGCTGCCGGAATTCGGCGAAGAAGACCGGCTCGTAGCCATCACCATGATTTGTGAAGGAGCGGTCAGTTACAAGGAAATCCAGAACCGCCCGGTACTGCCCATCCTGGGAGAATGGCTCTCGCCCTGGCAGCGCGAATGCCTGAACCGCTATGCGCCGAAAGCCATTAAACTGGCAAACGGGCGGGAAGTCAGGCTGCTGTACCGCGAGGACGGCACCCCCACCTTCGGGCTCAAATGCCAGTTACTCTTCGGAGTACCGCAGACCCCTACCATAGCCGAAGGGCGAGTCAGATGCCTGGTGGAAATTCTGGCACCCAACCAGCGGCCCTACCAGATTACCAGCGATTTAAGCTCATTCTGGCGCAATGGCTACCCTCAGATGAAGAAAGACCTGGCCGGGCGCTACCCCCGCCACGACTGGCCGGACACCGCACCGGATGCCTGAACTTTGCCCGGGTTATTTTTTTGCCATAATCGCGATTCCGCTTGAAATAGCGCGCGCGCATGTGTAGAATGGCGGCAAACCTATGTCTGAGCCACAAGAAGCATCTAAAGAGCGTCCGCCCTATTTTGGAGAAGGAGCCCGTTTCCTGCTCACCGCTGCAGCGTTTGTCATCGTGATTCTGGGTCTGCAGGCAGCCCGCAGCGTGCTGTTACCCATTCTCATGGCCAGTTTCCTGGCCATCATCAGCTACTCCATCACCAAGCTGCTCAGCAGATACCTGCGTTTCCCGCACTGGCTGGCAGTTGCCTTTACAGTGCTGGCAGATGGCGGCATCCTGTTCGGCGTAGCCAGCATCATCAATTTCCTGGCGGCAGATATGAAAGCCACCCTTCAGGGAGAATTCACCCGCCGCATGGTGGAAAAATACAATGAGCTCATGGACTGGCTGGGCAATTTCGGGCTGGAGGAGCAGGCACGAGCCCTGGTACACTCCCCGCAGGATCTGTTTGATACCCAGCAGCTGGTCAGCCTGATACAGGCTATCTCCGGGCAGGCCATCTCCTTCATCACCACCTGCACCCTGGTACTCGTGCTCATGACCTTCATGCTCGGCGAAGCCAAGCTCTTCAAGAAGAACCTGCACAAACTGCCCAGCAGCTCCAAGGGCAAGGAAGACTTCACCGTTGCCCTGAGTGGCATTCAGCGTTACCTGCTCATCAAGACTATCGCCAGTGCCTGCACCGGCGCCCTGGCCTGGTGGGCCTGCGCGGCCATGGAAGTTCCCTTCGCTTTCCTGTGGGGCGTAGTGGCCTATGTGCTTAACTACATACCCACCATCGGCTCCATCGTGGCAGCCATTCCCCCCATCATCATGGCACTGCTCATGGGCGGCTGGGGAGATGCCGCCATCATCACCCTCTGCTATATCGCCATCAACTTTGCCATTGGTAATGGTATTGAGCCCATCTTCCTGGGTAAGCAATTCGGCATTGCCACCTCAGTGGTGCTGCTGGCCGTGCTGTTCTGGGGCTGGGTATGGGGGCCCTGCGGCATGCTGCTGGCCGTGCCCATCATGGTGCTCATCAAGCTGGCTCTGGAAAACTCCCGCGACCTTTCCTGGGTAGCCACCATCATCTCTGACGAACTGCCACCCCACGTTACCAAGCTCAAGAACAAAGCCCAGAATTAAACCATGCACACCTTTGCCTACAAGAATGGATCCCTCTACTGCGAGGATGTCAACCTGGCAGACATTGCCGCCGCCATCGGCACCCCGGTCTTTGTGTACAGCAGGAAGACTATTACGGATGACCTGGAGGAATTCCGCAGAGCCTTAGCCCCGATTGATGCCCACGTGGCCTATGCCGTGAAGGCATGCTCCAATAAAGCCATCCTCAATCTCATGGCGCAGCAGGGCGCGGGATTCGATATCGTCTCCGCTGGCGAACTCTGGCGCGTCATCAACGCCGGGGGCGACCCCACCCTCTGCACCTATGCCGGAGTGGCCAAAACCGAACCGGAAATCCGCTACGCTCTGGAGCAGAAAGTATACTGCTTCAACTGCGAAAGCGAAAACGAGCTGCGTGAAATCAACCGCATTGCAGGAGAAATGGGGATCAAAGCCCCGGTCGCCGTGCGCGTCAACCCGCACGTGGATGCCCACACGCACAAATACATCACCACCGGCACCTCCGAAAACAAATTCGGTGTTGATATCACCCGCATTGAAGAACTCTACGCCACCATTGCGGCGGAAATGCCCAACCTGCACATCAAAGGGCTGCAGATGCACATCGGCTCCCAGCTGACCGAGGTGCAGCCCTTTGCCGCAGCCGTCCAGAAAGTGCTTCCCATCGTCCAGAAATTCATTGCTCTCTACGGCATAGAATTCTGGTCCATTGGCGGCGGCATTGGTATTGTGTACGATGGCTGCCTTGCATCCGGCAAGCCGGAATGGTGGGACTCACATCCAGAACAGATTACCATCCAGAGCTATGCAGATGCCCTTATCCCGATGCTCAAGCCGCTCGGCATCAAAATTCTGGTGGAACCCGGCCGCCGACTGACAGGCAATGCAGCCGCCATGCTCACCACCTGCATCTACGAGAAGAAAGGCGAAGCCAAGACCTTCAAGATGATTGATGCCGGCATGAACGACATTATCCGCCCTGCCCTTTACGAAGGCTATCACGAAATCTGGCCGGTAAAGGAACACAGCGGCGATGAAATCGTGGCGGATATCGTGGGCCCCATCTGCGAATCCGGTGACTTCCAGGCGCAGAACCGCCGCATTGCTGATGTGAAGCCCGGTGAGGTACTGGCCGAAATGAGTGCCGGGGCCTATGGATTCAGCATGTCCAGTACCTACAATTCCCGCCCGCTGGCAGCCGAAGTGCTGGTGGATGGCGACAAATGGAGCATCATCCGCCGCCGCCAGACACTGGAGCAGATTGTAGAAGGCGAATGCCTGCCTGAATAAACGGACCGCTCATTCCCTCTTCCAGACCGCCAGAGCCCCCTCTGGCGGTCTTCTGTGTAAATAATAAAGGGGATGGAACCGTTTTCCCTTGACGCAAGGGGGGCATTTGCATAGAATAATCAGGTCATGAAAGTAATGGCTATTCTCTTCCGCGTGGTGTTCAGCATCATCGTGCTCCTTGCTCTCGCGTACTATCTGCAGGTTTCTCCCACTATCTCCCTGAATGATTTCTATGCTGGTTTCGACCCGAACGTGCTGGTCGGAACCCTGCAGGGAATCAATGCAGTCACTATCTCTCTGGTCGTGATACTGCTGCTGGGCATCCTCTCTTTCACCCGCATTCTGGAAGCAGTATGGAATGTGCTTTTCTGCGCCTCCATCCTGGTGCTGCTTGCCTGCGGCACTTACGGAATGTTCGGCCCCGGCGTTGCCCTGCCCCACGCCATTTACAACAGCGAAGCCATCCGCCAGTTCTGCGAAACAGCCCTCACCTACCAGGTGCCCATTGCTCTCACCCTGCTCATTTTCGTAGCAGGCTGGATCTGCGCCTCGGCCTGCGTCCGCGTGGCCATCACCTCCGTTATCAGCTATGCCCTCTGGTACGGCATCAGTGAATTCTTCTCCTACATCGTGCACCTCTGGAGCGGGGATGCCGATCCCGCAGCCCCCGAGGCTCTGAACATGGTTCTGGGCACTCCCTGGGTCATTGCAGCCGTACCCGGTGCATTCTTCCTGATTTACGCCCTGCTCATGTCGTTCTTTGAAACCTTCATCACCAACAAGCCCGCTGCTAAGGCCCCCGAGGCAAAGGATGAGAAGAAGGAAGAAAAGAAAGCAGAAACCAAGCCTGAAGCCCCCGCCCCCAAGGCTGAGGAAAAACCCGCCATTGAACCAAAACAGAAGACAAAGCCCCTTGCTGCAACTGCTGAGCCGAAGCAGAAAACCCTGCGTCTTGCCACGGGCGATACTGCTCCTAAAAAGCTGAAGACAGCAGCAACTGCTGAAGCACCCAAAGCTGAGGAAAAGCCGGCGGAGACACCTGAAACAAAGGAGAAACCTGCGGAGACTCCCAAGGCAGAGGCGCCCGGTACCGAAGAAAAACCGGCCGAAGCCCCCAAGGCTGAAGAAAAGCCGGCAGAAACGCCCAAGCCCGAGGAAACAAAGGCTGAGAAAGAGCCCAAGGCAGAAGAAAAGCCTGCTGAAGAAAGCAAAGCATAAATTCCTGACTCAGTTCATTCTGAACACACCACCCCCGCGCCATCATGAAAGACTACGCTAACCCACTGTTGCTGCTGATTGTCATTGCCCTGCTCTCATGGAAAGTGAGCATGGGTATTGAAACCCCGTCTGCAGTAGAAGTGTGGCTGCTGACACTCTGTGTGACAGGATTTGTAGTGAACGGCCTGCTCAGTCTTGCCCGCTCCATGGCACACCGCAAAGCACTGATGACAGTTATATGGAGCACGGTCTACCTTATCCTGTGCAGCTGCGCGTGGGTCACCCTGCGCCAGGAAAAGGACTACCGCGCAGAGATTGCCAGCTACAACGAACTTAATACCAAATGGCAGCAGGGAGGAATCAATCCTTTTGAGCTCTACGATAACGATGGGCGCTCCCTTCTGGAACTGGCTGCCATACTCGGCAAGAAACTGGCTGTGCGAGGTCTGCTCGCCCAACCGGAAGCAGCCCAGGCACCGGATGTTGTGCTGCGGGCCGCTGTCAGTGCGGCAGAAAACGGGCGGCACGAAATGCTGGCCATTCTGGCGCAGCAGCAAGGCGGTTTTGATTTCAACCGCAACATTGATGGTCGCACCCCGCTTGTGGGAGCCGTGTTGAACGACAAGGAAAAATGCGCAGAGGTTCTGCTCCAGTTCCAGGCAAATCCCAACAAGGCTGACGAATCCGGCGTATCGCCGCTCATGCATGCGGTTATCAACAACAACCGCAACATAGCCCGTCTGCTTATCCAGCACGGAGCCAACCCCTACCAGAAAGACCAGACTGGACGCGATGCAGCCAGCTGCTCTCGCTCCGAATCCATGGACGAAGTCCTGGCCGAGGGCGCATAACAACGCATTCACGACTATAGCACCAGCTCAGTTTCCCCTGGTTTGCATGGCATGAAAGAACAAGGGTTCATTGTCACGGGCATGAGCTGTGCCGCCTGCTCGGCACGCGTGGAAAAGGTAGTTGGAAGCCTGAACGGCGTATCTCAGGTGCAGGTGAACCTGCTCACACGCAGCATGCGGGTGACGTATGATGAAGCCCTGCAGAACGAGCAGAACATCATTGCCGCAGTTGAGCATGCAGGCTACGGAGCCAGCACCGCTGTTTCTGCAACGCCGCGAAATACCCCGGAAAACGCAGTGAAGCAGAGACTGACCATCTCTGCCCTGTTCCTGCTGCCCATGGTACTGCTGCACCATCTGCTGGAAGGCAATCTTTCGCTATATCTGCAATCAGCATTGTTACTGCCCATTTTGTGGCTCAACCGCAGGTTCTTCATTTCCGGCACACAGGCAGTGCTGCACCGGGCACCCAACATGGACACGCTCATTGCGCTGGGCGCGGCCGCCGGCATCATCTATACCCTGGCTGATTTCCTGTTTCTGCACAGCGGAGTTGCCTATCTGGAATCTGCCGGCATGATTCTCACCCTCATCACGCTGGGCAAATGGCTGGAGAGCCGCGCCACGGCTCACACCGGCGATGCGCTGGAGAAATTGAAGAGCCTGCTGCCCCAGACCGCCACGGTAATGAGAGGGGCAGCCACCCTCAACCTGCCGGCAGAAGAAGTACAACCGGGAGATACGCTCATTATTGCCGCAGGTGCCAGAATCCCGGTAGATGCCACCGTGACCCAGGGGTGCACCAGTATTGATGAATCCAGTCTTACCGGTGAAAGCATGCCTGTGCTCAAACAGCCCGGCAGCCGCATCTACGCCGGAACCATCAATGGCAACGGAGCCCTGCAGGCCTCGGCTCTCTGTACTCGCCAGGATTCCGCTCTCAGCGGCATCATCCACATGGTAGGCGAAGCCGCTGCGGCCAAAGCGCCCATAGCACGCCTGGCCGACCGCATTTCCGGCATCTTTGTACCCATCGTTGTGGGCATAGCCATCATCACCGCCCTGCTCTGGGTGCTCAGCGGTGCCAGCCTGAGCTTTGCCATGGGCTGCGCCATTGCGGTGCTGGTGGTATCCTGCCCCTGTGCACTGGGACTGGCCACTCCGGTTGCCATCATGGCGGGTGCAGGGAAAGGTGCAGAAAACGGCATACTCTTCCGCGATGGTGCCACCATGGAAACAGCCCGCCGGGCCACCGCCATCATTCTGGATAAGACCGGCACCCTCACCACCGGCCAGCCCATTGTGGTCAGCATCATCCCGGCAGAGGGAGTCCCCCAGGCCGAGCTGCTGCAGCTGGCCGCCACCCTGGAACAAGGCAGCACTCACCCGCTTGCACAGGCTGCCCGGAAAGCAGCCGCGAACTATTCCGCCCAGCCTGCCGAAGCCCTGGAATACCACCCGGGACGCGGTATCACCGCCACCGTTCAGGGGGAGCAATGCCTGGCCGGCAATGCTGCGCTCATGCAGGAACATGGCATAGCCCTGCCGCCCCATATTCCCGGCACGGCCACCCCGCTTTATTTTGCAGCGGGCGGCCGCTACATGGGAGCCATCTGCGTGGCAGACCCACTCAAACCAGATAGCGAAGCAGCAATAGCCGCCATGAATAAAGCGGGGCTGCGTGTCATCATGATGAGTGGTGACCGGGCCGAAACCGTGCAACAGGTCGCCGCCGCAACCGGAATCGGGGAATACCACGCTGCTGCACTCCCTCAGGATAAGGAAGCCATGGTACGCCGCTTGCAGAGCGAGGGGCATTGCGTAGCCATGGTGGGCGATGGTATCAACGATGCCCCTGCCCTGACCCGGGCCGATGCAGGTATCGCCATCGGAGCCGGCACCGATGTGGCGATTGACAGCGCAGGCATCATCCTGGTACGCAGCGAGCTCATGGATGCCGTAGCGGCGCTGCGGCTCAGTCACGCGGTTATCCGCATCATCCGCCAGAACCTGTTCTGGGCTTTTTTCTACAACGTACTTACCATACCACTGGCCGCCGGATTATACTATCCGCTGACCGGCTGGCAGCTCAGCCCCGGTGTTGCCGCCGCCGCCATGAGTCTCAGCAGCCTCTTTGTAGTCTGCAACGCCCTGCGCCTGCGCCACTGCCAGCTGACCACCCCCACCACCAGCACCATGAATACCATCACCATCAACGTACAGGGCATGATGTGCCCCCACTGCGAACGCCACGTCACCCAGGCGCTGGCTGCCCTGCCCGGCATTGCAGAAGTGAAAGCCGACCACAAATCGGCCACCGTCACCCTGACCACCACAGCCCCGGCAGACCAGGCTATATTAGCCGCCACCGTGCAGCAGGCCGGCTATGAATACAAGGGGATTGCCGATTAACGGATCAGCATTCCTCGTAATCCTGAATAAGCTCTACAAAAGCGCGCAGACCGTGCGCGCGAAGCCACGGGCCCACGCCTTTCAGGCGCATGGCCGCTTCCATGGTAGTGGGTTTCACCGTAGCCAGGGCGCGCAAGGTTTCATTGTGCATCACCCGGTAGGCGGGCATGCCATATTCCTCTGCCAGATCACGGCGCAGCTCAGCCAGATGCTCGTAAAGCTCCTTATCCATGCGCCCCAGCCCCATGCTCTCGAGCAGAGAGCGCGACTTATCACGCGCCAGGCGGGGCTGTTTTGAACGGGGCACGCTGCACCAGCCACGACGGGAAAGGCGCGGCACAGCGCGGCTCTGCATCACCTCCTCGCCCTGCGGGGTAAGGGTAATGAGCGGCATATCACCACCTGTGCTCTGCAGCAGGCCCGCCTCATGCATGGCGCGGAAGAGCGCTTTCATCTTCGCATCGGTCAGATTCTTCAGAATCCCGTATGTGGAAAGAGAAGTCAGGAACTGGTGCATGGAGGCATTCTTAGCCCCGCGCAGCATATCCATAATCTTGCCCCGGCCGTAAATAGCCACCCACTCGCCGCCCGGGCCGCGCTTCGAGGCACGCGCCACCCCGGCCAGAGCCTTGCGCACCGTCAAGAGGTCATCACCGCGCACTTCCTCACGCTCCTCATCACCAGCGGCGGCGCACACATCGCAATGCCCGCAGGGCTCTGCATCCGGTTCACCGAAATAATCCAGAATCCACTGCTGGCGGCAACCCATGGAATAGGCAAAGCGGGTCATGGCCTCAATCTTGAGGTGGTCGCGGCGGGCTTTCTCCTCCAGCCCATTGCGGTCAATATCCAGGCACTCGAAGTTCTGCTCCGGCTTGAGCAGGCGAGTGCCCTTGGTCAACTGCCCCGGCACATCGAAACGCTGAATTGCCCCGGCGTGAATCAGGCATGAAAGCGCCGTACCCACCGCCATGGGGTTTACGTCCTTACCCAGACGCTCCGCCATGGCATCTACGGTGATATGCAGCTCGTGCGTAGCGGGGTCGCACTCGAACCGCAGCATATTGTAGAGCGAACGGATAACCGGCAAAGGCGGGTTGCTGCCCTCAAAAAAGAACTCCTGAGTCTTGAGGTCGGCATGGTTGAAAAGCAACTCACAGGCAGCAGGCTCGCCGTCTCGCCCGGCGCGCCCGGCTTCCTGGTAATACGCCTCCACACTGCCGGGAATCTCGAAATGCACCACAAAGCGCACATCCGGACGATCAATTCCCATGCCGAATGCGTTGGTTGCCACCACTATATCTGCCCTGCCGGAAACAAAGGCATTCTGCGAAAATTCGCGTTCCTCATCGGTCATTCCTGCGTGGTAGGCAACCGCATTCACATGCCGGGCCGTTAATTCCTCGAACACCAGCATCACGTTCTTGCGGGTAGAGCAATAGATGATACCCTTTTTCCAACGGGCTATCACCTTATCAATACGCTCGAACTTGGCCTTGCGGCTCTCACAATGGGTAATGGCAAAATCCAGATTCTCCCGCCCGAACCCGCTGATGACTACAGCCGGCTCCCGCAACTGAAGCGTCCTGAGGATATCCTCGCGCACGTGGGCGGTGGCCGTGGCCGTCAGCGCAATGGTCTGCGGCCAGCCCAGCTGCTCGCGCACACGCCCCAGCCGCAGATAATCCGGGCGGAAATCGTGGCCCCACTGGCTCAGGCAATGCGCTTCATCAATTGCCAGCAAAGCCACCTGCAGATTCCCCAGCAGGTTCATGAAGCTCTCCTGCGCAAAGCGCTCCGGTGCCACATACAGGATTTTCAATTCCCCGCCTCGCAAAGCCAGCATCACCTGGCGGTATTCCTCTGCCCCAAGGGCGGAGTTCACCGCCGCAGCCGGGATACCCCGTGCCTGCAGGGCATCCACCTGGTCCTTCATCAGCGCAATCAGCGGCGAAACCACCACAGTCAACCCGGGACGACACAACGCAGGCAGCTGGTAGCAGAGAGACTTGCCGCCACCAGTAGGCATGATTCCCATGGCATCCTGCCCCTCCATCACGGCCTGCACCACCTCCTCCTGCCCGGGGCGCAGCGCATCAAAACCAAAATAGGCCTTGAGAGCATCCTGCACGTTTGTAATCTCACTGAATCCTGCCATGCTGCCGCTCATTCTAGCTTATACCTTATTTACAGGCAAGCCCTATTCCCCTCATCATTGTTCCCGGCGCATGCAATTCTGCAGCTATTGTGCCTTTATGTTCTTTACTTCACGTAAAAATACGTTACAATGGCAGCGTTATGAAAAAACTTCTCCTCGCATCCGCCCTGGTGGCCGCCCTGTTCGGTAGCATGATACCCGATGCCCAGGCTGCACCTGCAGCTAAAGGAAAAAAAACCGCCAAATCTGCAGTCAAGGGGAAGAAGAAAGCCAAGAGCCCCGCTCTCACGGCAGAAAAGGCAAAAGCCTTGCTCAAGAAAAAAGGTATCACACCGGATAAATACGAATCCGCATTTCAGGCGGCCGTAACCACGCCGGAAGAATACGGCCATTTCAGCCTTCTGCTTGCAGCCGGGGTCGATGCCAGCACGCCGCGCACGTGGGAGAAGTTACCCGAACTGGCAGGCGAGTACCTGTCTGACGCGGCAAAGGAGCAACTCAAGCAGGAATACACACCGCTCACCGTTGCTCTTCTGCTCAGTAATGAACGAGTGGCGCGCAAACTGATTGCGCTGCCCGCCAGCAATGCGAAAAACTGGTCCCCACTGGAGGTGGCTATCATCAAGGGGGATGATGCTCAGATTAAGGCTCTGCTCGATTCCGGTGCCAACCCTTTTGCACGCGGCACCAGCGGAACGCTGCCAGTCTGTCTGGCAGCCATCCTTGGCAGGAAAAGTACCATCATGGCTTTATACAACCATGAAAAGAGCGCAGAAAAAGCCAAGGCGGCTGACAAAAACGCCCTGCTCTCTCATCTCGAAAAAAATGCAACCTACATGGGGCACACCAGGAGCGAGAATAATGACTATTCGCAGTTGTCACGTGCGGAATCAGCAGCGGAATTCCGCATTACTCTCTACACCCCGACCTTTAAGTGGGACACCCCGGAAAAATGGCCATTATGGAAAGAGGTTTTTAATGAATTATCCCATGCCGAGCTTCACACCTACCACAGCCGCACGATAATGAGAACTTTCCTGAAAGAAGTCAAAACGGAACTACAGGAAGCCTACTACGCGGTTATCAACAACAATGTAAAGCAACTGAAGAAAGCCTTGGAATCTGCAGACAAAAAAGCTTTGGATGGAGAAATGCGAAGTCTCGCACCTGTCCTTGCCTATGCCATTGCAACCCACCACCATGAATGTCTGAAAATTCTGCTTGATGCCGGGCTTGATCCAGATGTGCAGACAGCCGGTAGTTTCAACGGCGTTGCAGAAAACATGCTCATGATTGCCTACAATTCCAGGAATATGAAGGCATTCAAATTGCTTATCGAAAAGGGAGCCGATATATCTGCGGAAGCGGATCATGGAAGTACAATCATAGACTGCCTTTTTGGAAACCAGGACAAAGAAACCATAGACTATGTTCTGTCTCAATCCTCGTTCAAGGAAGAGACAGTTCACCCCCTCATGCTTGCCCTGATGAAGGACGATTACGCAAAAATCGAGGAACTGATGTCGGCCAGCACGCTCGAGCCTGTCCTCTCTGCCTGGGATTGGCGCACGTATTTCGAGTGGGCCATTGCCCGGAAAGATGCCAGAGCCCTGGGGCTTATATATCATTCCAGCCTTTCGGATACCAGTAAATGCACCCCCGAAATGCTCAATGAAATCAAGAAGCTTTCCGAAGACCCGGCATTCAAGGCCACTAACAAGTAAAAGACATCTGCAGACATTGACCCTGACACAACCAACCCGGATGAAGCGGTGCTCCTTCTGGAAGAAGCAGCAGAAAAAAACTCAGTAAACGACCTCAGGAAACGCCACGTGTCCCAAAGATTTGGGACACGTGAGGTCTTGCGCTTGTAACAAAAAATTATACTTGACCTTTTGGTGAAATCGGAGTAGTCTACACATAGACCATACTCTAGCTTTCGTTAGATGATGGATGTATCACACACAATAGAAAAGAAACAAGCTATGAAAAAACTTCTTCTGACAGCAGCGATGAGCCTGTGTGCACTTGCAGCCCAGGCCACTGCAAATGTAACCGGCTATTGGACCACCATTGACGATGAGACCAAAGAGGCCAAGAGCGTGGTGCAGATATACGAATATCAGGGTAAGATATACGGACGCGTGGTCGAGCTTCTGAAGAACCCCGGAGCCAAGGCCAGGATTAAAGGCAGTCCCGCCATCAAGGGGCTGACCATCATCTGGGATCTGGAAAAGGACGGCGACACCTACAGCGGCGGCGAGATTCTTGACCCGCAGAAGGGTAAAGTATACGGTTGCGAAATCTGGCGCGAGGGCAAGAAGCTCATCGTGCGCGGCAAGATTGCCTTCCTGGGTCGCAACCAGACCTGGCTGCCGAACACCACTTTCAAGGGAACGGATGAGAAGCCGACCCCGAAGAAGCCGGCCCTGTAAAGCATTTCATGAGATTGAGTGATTGATAAAAAGCGCATCTGCGGAAGCAGGTGCGCCTTTCTTTATCTCAACGCTCAAAGCGCTAATTCAAACATATGGAAAAGCTGCCAGCCCACTTCCGGGTAATATAACCTGACCTCGGCGCATTTCTGGAACCCCATTCTGAGGTAAGCTTTCTGCGTTGGCAGGTTGAAATCAATCAGATCGAGACGGATGGCTTTTCTCCCGGCGGCACGCTCACGGTCAATGACGCAACGCATCATGGCAGAGCCGAGCCCGCGCCCCTGGTGGCGGATATCCACCCCGAAAGCATGCAGGATTGTATACTCACCGGGGGCAGCCTGCACCTTCCACGGCACAGAAAGGTAGCCTTCATTCGCAGCCTGATTCACAATGAGTGCCGCGACTACCTGCCCGGCATGTTCGGCAAGCCAGAGCTCGCCGCCCGCCATGGCGCTCTGCAGGTAGGCATCGGAGGGGTGCCCCTCCTTATCCCACATGGGATGATATGGCAGATTCTCCATATCATCGATAAGCTGATTATAGAAAGCACGTACGGCAGCATAATCAGCTGCCGTTGCCAGTCTCATGGAATAACCCTCGGGGAGATGATTCATAAAGGATTCACTTACTCAGGCAACAGGGACATAGCCAGCACCATGCAGCCCAGGAAAACACAGCCAAGAAGCATCAGCAGCAAGGGCCGCACAAACATGAGCCCGGAGCTCAGCTCCTGCGCGGCATCGGGGCGTTCATCAGCATACACCGGGGGACGGTGTGCCTTCAGCGCCTCCGCTTCTGACTCATACGGTTCTTCCCCCATGATATCGAAGAGCTGCCCATTGGCTCCAGTATAGGAAAAGACCGGGAAATACGAAGCCGTGCCATCCATCTTCTTATGGCAGACCACACAGCTGGCGTGCAAGCCTTCATGTTTCATCCGGTAGCGCTTGGAAAGCATGCGCATACCGCGCAAGGCGCTAATCAGGGCAAGCCCGAAAAATACATAGGTAAATACCAGAGGCAGAAAATTAAGAATCTTGGTCTGTATGGTAGCCGCCAGAAACATGATAGCAGCATTATAGACGAGTCCCCCCCCTGAGGTCAAGCATGTTGCCACACAAAGTTGCTGATATGCTGAAGTCTCATGGAGAGTCTGTCAGGAAATCCAGTGATTTTATGGCTTGCGTTCTTGTTTTTTTCTGATACTATGGCAGGCGAGTGCAGCCAGACGAACCCATCAACAACCCGAGCGACAGCGAGCTGGAAAAGCTTGCTGCCCGCACGCGGCGTAGTCTCATCATGCGCCTGGGCGACTGGAAAGACCAGCGCAGCTGGGATGAATTCTACCGCACATACTGGCGACTCATCTATTCCGTAGCACTCAAAGCCGGGTTGCGGGAAGACGAAGCCTGGGATGTGGTGCAGGAAACAGTGCTCACCATTGCCAAGCAGAGTCTCAAAGGCAGCTATGACCCTGAGCGAGGCTCCTTCAAGATGTGGCTCTGGAATGTGACCCGCTGGCGCATCAACGACCAGTTCCGCCAGCGCGGCAAAGCCCCCCTGCCCGCCACCAGCACTGGCGAAACAGCCACCACCCGCGAACCGGTGGAAAATGTGCCCGATACCTCGAACAACAATTTCACCGAGCTCTGGGAGCGCGAATGGCAGCAGAATGTGATGAAAGCCGCCCTGGAACGCGTCAAGATGCGCGTCTCCCCGCGCCAGTTCCAGATTTTTGATTGCAACGTGCTGCAAGGCATGAGTGCCACCGAGGTACGCAAAAGGCTTGGCGTAAGCATGGCCCAGGTCTACCTGGCCAAGCACCGCGTGGGCGGTATTCTCAAGAAAGAGATTGCCTATATCCGCGAACAGGAAAAGTAAGTTTCCCGTCTCTGTTCCGCCCTTTCACCATTTCACGCAAAAACCGCTGCGGTTGCCCGCAGCGGTTTTGAAGTTTTCAGGTGCTAAGCAGTTGCTTAGTTCTGTTCGGAGGGGCTCCACTCCTCGGACTGCAGGGCAGCCAGGTTGAAAGCCTGCTCCAGACCCACCATGTCGCCGGCGCGAACGGTCTCGAAAGCGGCGGTCTCGCGGCGCAGCTGCTCGGGATCGTAGTTCACAGCCTTGATGGAAAGACCAATGCGGCGCTCCACCTTGTCGACCTTGATGACGCGGGCCTTGATTTCGTCGCCCACCTTGATGACGTCCTTGACGCGCTCCACGTGCTCCTCGGAAAGCTGGGAGATGTGGATGAGGCCGTCGATATCGCCGTC
>JAFXDR010000181.1 GCA_017521145.1 Akkermansia sp.
CCCGGCGATAAGGGAAGAATCCACCTGCCATTCGTAGTTCAGACCGGTCTGGCGGGCGTTTAATCTGGCTTCGATGGCGGCCTGCTCAGCCTCGGTCAGCGGCACGGCGCTGGTGATGGTGGCGGTGTGTGCGGCGCGGTTCAGACGCACCAGTTCGGTGAAGGCGGTGAGAAGAGCAAGATAGTTGCGCGGCTTGTCGGCGGCAATCTTATCTGCCACCTGGTGGATCGTGGCTTCATTCATCAGCCCGTCGGCACCGATGCACAACCGCATGAGGCGGCGCGCCTGGGCCTGTACTTCTTTACTGATTTTCATGGCTGATTCTGCAGATTAAAGGGAACGGATGGCTTCCTCGTTGATGGCGCGGTGGTCGGCATCGCTCAGTACCTTGCCGGTCACGCGGCTGGTGGCCTCGGCCACAAGACGGGCAAACTCACCTTTCAGCGCATCTTTTTCGCGCTGGGTATCCATTTCGGCCTGCTTGTGGGCGTTTTCGATGACAGCCTGAGCTTCGGCGCTGGCCTTGGCAGAAAGGTCTGCCTGCAGGCGTGCTGCGGTCTGGCGGGCCTGTTCCACTTCCTTCTTGCCGGATTCGCGGGCTTCGTCCAGAATCTTCTCGCCAGTCACTTTCACATCCGCCAGTTCCTGCTGGCTGCGGGCGTGCATTTCCTCGCCCTCCTGGATGCGCTGGCGGCGCTCCTCAAGCTGCTTGAAGATGGGCTTGATGCCGAAGCACACCACAATGGCGGCCAGGATGCAGAAAGCGATGAGGTGGGCAATGAACGCATCGGTATGCAGGCCGAAGTTGGTGACCAGCTCCTGAGGATCGGCGGCAAGAATCGGGTTGAACATGGTTGTGAGTTGTTTTTGTTAAAAACGGAGGATTGATTTGAGAGGGGGAAAGGGGAAGGGGCATGCCGTTTGTTTGAATGGCCCGGCATGCCCGCGGGCGTAGCCTGTGGCTTAGCCCATGAAGATGGCCACGAAGGCCACACCTTCCACGAGGGCGGCCAGAATGATGGAGATGGTCAGTACCTGACCGGAAGCACCGGGGTTGCGACCGGTGGATTCAGCGGCCTTCATACCGATGAGACCAATGCCGAGACCGGCACCGATAACAGCCATGCCGGACTTGATGGCGGCGGTGGCAAGAGCGGGGAG
Organism: Akkermansia sp.; assembly: GCA_017521145.1. Taxonomy (GTDB): domain Bacteria; phylum Verrucomicrobiota; class Verrucomicrobiia; order Verrucomicrobiales; family Akkermansiaceae; genus Akkermansia. The sequence goes on from JAFXDR010000181.1 coordinate 1,162, forward strand.
CATCATTGTTGTTGGTTTTCTATTGTTTGTTGTTTATTCGAGAAACCCGCAGCCTCACGATTTGCTACATGATCAACTGCGGGAAAATTGTCTTCAGTGGGCGTGTTCTTCGTCGCCTCCTACCTGAGTCTTCAGGAAAATTGCTGTAAGCATCAGGAATACCAGAGCCTGTACAAAGCCTACCAGAATTTCCAGACACATGAAGGGAAGCATGGCTGCGGCATTGCCCAGTATGCTGCCGCTCACGATGCTCATCTGCTCCAGAATAGCCTCGCCGGCGAAGATGTTGCCGAAAAGACGGGCTGCCAGAGCCACGGGGCGGATGGCGATGGAAAGCAGTTCAATCAGACCCACGAAGAAGAAGACGGGCAGCAGCAGATTCTTCAGCATGCCGGTGAGTCCGCCTTTCGGCCCGAAGATGTGGCCCAGGAAGTGCTTGATGCCTTGTTCGCGGATGCTCCACACAAACCACAGCACGGTGTAGAACAGACCCAGGAAAAGCGTGATGTTCAGATCGGCATTGGCGCCGCGGAAGATGGGGTGGCCGTTGATGGTGATTTCACCCACACCGGGGATGAGTCCCATGTAGTTGCTGGTAAGGATGAGCAGGAAAACGGTAGCAAAGTACCAGATATACTTGCTGGCCAGTTTCTTGCCGATGAGCCCTTCCACAAAGTTGTACAGCAGCTCGAAAATCCACTCCACAAAGTTCTGCAGGCCGCTGGGCACGCGCTGCATCTTGCGGGTGGCAAGTCTCAGGATGACGGTGAGTAGCACCACAGCGATGGTCATCATGACCATGGAGTTCGTGATGGGCAGGGAATGCCCCGGCCAGAAAGGTAAATCGATATTCCACAGCACCGGGGCATCGGTAGAAAGACCATGGTGGCCGCCTTCCTCAGAAGCACACGCCACGCCGCTCATCAGCGCCACCAGACCAAGCTTGATTGTAGAAAGGAGAGATTTCATCGCGATTACTCTTAGACTATCACTTTCTCTCCCGGAGTCAAGGAGAAAATTCTGTTAGTACGTACGAAAAAATCGAGATGAATTCCGCCTGACTCTACAGGTACATGCGGCATTCATCCGCTGTCTCGTACAGCAGCGTGGTGCTGCCGGTAGCATCGTTAGCAGGCAGGGCGATGGCCTGGGTTTCGAGATGCTCCAGAGCATCGTATAGCGCGGTGCTTTCTCGGAAATAGGCATCAAATCGCTCCCGGTAGCGGCGGTATGCGGCTTCGGAGCGGTCGCCCTCCTCCAATACGCCGGGAGCGAACTCGAAGTGGATGTCATCCTTGTTGAGCAGGAAGAGGCGCAGCAGCAGGAGTTGCTGGGTAAAGCCGCCTGCAGAAAGAGTATCGAGGATTTTCGGCAATTCGTCTTCTCC
>JAFXDR010000182.1 GCA_017521145.1 Akkermansia sp.
CTACAACGGTGGGTTTGTGTCCGAAGTATTGCTCGAAATACGGGGAAATCGTTTCTGCGCTAATTTCGCGTTGCTCTAAGTCCATAGCGCGATATGTTTACCACATTACGCGCGCGATGTAAATCACAAAGTCTCGCCCGGCATGAAAAATACCCGTTTGAACTCGGAGATTCATCCCCCGGCACAAAAAAAGCCCCGCAGCCCGGGGGAGACGGAGCCCGGGAAGCAGGACTGATGAAAGACAATCTGAAAAAAGGCTTACTTCTTCTTGCAGCCACCCTTCTTGCAAGTCTTCTTGGCAGGCACAGCAGACTTGAACACAGAGGAGGGCTTGAAGGAGAGAGTCTGAGAGGCTGCAATCTTCATGGCTGCGCCGGTCTGCGGATTGCGACCAGTGCGGGCAGCACGCGTCTTCATCTCAAAGGTACCGAAGCCCACCAGCTGAACCTTGTCAGTGGCTACAGCATCCTTGATAGCACCGAGCACAGCGTTGAGAGCCGTCTCTGCGCACTTCTTGGTTGCGCCTTCACCGAGTTTAGCCTGAATGCAGTCAACGAGTTGAGTCTTGTTCATAGGTCTTCATCTTAACATGTCCGTAAGGTATTGCAAGATAAAAACGCAGAAAAATTATTGAAGCATACGAAAAATTGCCTTTACGCACGCAACAATCCCCCCTTTCTCCACCTGAAATACTCAGGCATTGAGCAGGGAAGCCTCCGCTTCCGGGGCTCCGGCAGCGGCGGGGATGGCCCATACCAGTTCATGCAGGCCGGGCTCGAGCCGGTAGAGCGCCAGCGCATTGAAATCCTGCCCCTTACCGCCACCGGCATGAACCAGGGAAGTACCCTGCCTGCCCTGGGTGATGAGCTGAGCGCCCTCATATTGCTTCAGCGTGAGCAGCACGGCATATATCCCCCGCTGCGGCACCTGGAGCACCAGACTGGTGGATAAATAGCCCTCCGTATCAGATTTACGCCAGCGCAGGGCATAATTCTTCGGAGCGCGCTGAGCATGACGCAACCCGGGGGTAGCGGGGCGATATCTGCGGCGCAGCTCGCGCTCTCGCCAGGCCTTGCGGATTACCCCGATGGTGACCAAGAGCAGAACCAGCAACCCCGCGCTCAACCAGCTGTAGATGGCCAGGGCAGATGCCGCCTCACTCCCCCAGAACAGAATGCCCACCAGAACCGCACAAAACGCCAGTGTGATACCCATGCCGGCCTTGAAGCCGAACACCATACCGGGAAACAGGATGAAGAGAATCAGATAACGCAGGAAAAAGCGCAGATTCAGCGGCGTGCTCTGCAGCAAATCGCGCCGGAGCACCTGTTCGCTGAGCTTCAGCAGCTGCTCCTGGGTGGTGTGGGCATCAATCTTCACGCGGAAAACGGTAGCATATTTTCGCCAGACGGGCAAGGCGAATCAACAGAATTGACGATTGACAATTGACGATTGACAATTGACGATTGGCTATTGGAAAGAATCAGGAGAAGCTTAGCTGGAGGAGGGCGGCCATCCCCTGCACCTGTACGCTGAGGCGGTGGCAGCCGGGTTCCAGGCGGTAGGCGGCAGCGTGGGCATGAGCCAGGCCGGGCACCACCTCGTGCTCTTCCATGCACGCGCAGCCATCGAAACACAAGGCAACCCGGGAATCGGCATCTGCCACCGTCACCCTGAGCACATAGACCCCGCAGGCAGGAACCTGCACCACCAGCGGATGCAGCTGGTTTTCCTCCAGCTCCAGAGTCAGGGAGGAACCGGGGTGCAAATCCGCATCAACTGTTTCCTCTGCTGGCAGAAACACCTTGAACTGGCGGAATCGGCACAGCGCCACAACAAAGCGGAACAGGAGCAGCAGCCCCCAATCCACCAGTGCCCACACCAGCCAGAACCAGAGATATGAATCGAGCGCCTGCGGGGTGGACCACAGCCACAGGTATGCCGCCACCGCCGCCAGCACCGCCGTGCCCACAATCCCCAGAACAGGCCCCAGAATAGCCGCCGGCATCAGCACAAAATACAGCGCATACAAGGCCACGCGCGGCAGATTCAGCGGGGAACAGGCAAAGAGATTGCGGCGCAGCTCGTTATCCGTAAGCCGCAGCCGCTCATCCTGAGTTCTGGCATGGTCGAGTTTCATGGTGGTAGAAAGCAGAAAGGCACCAACACTTGCTTGCGTTGGTGCCTTCCATCAGCGGAGCGGGGGGGATTCGAACCCCCGGTACTGTTTAACGCAGTACGTCCATTTAGCAAACGGGTGCTTTCAGCCTCTCAGCCACCGCTCCAAATGCTGTGTGCCGCCAACAATAGCAGCATCACTCCGCTTCGTCAACACCTTTTTGCATCATTTCATCAATTTCCCGGAAAAAAATGACACTGGCATCCACCGCCGCGCACTTTAGGATTGACTCTGATTGCGCATAGCTTAAAATATCCCGCGTTATGAAGAAACCCGTAACTGTGACCGTGACCGGCGCCGCCGGCAACATTTCCTATTCCCTTCTGTTCCGCATTGCAGCTGGTGAAATGCTGGGTGCTGATCAGCCCGTTATCCTGAAGCTCCTCGAAATCACCCCCTGTCTGGAGAAGCTCCAGGGCGTGGTGATGGAGCTCGAGGACTGCGCCTTCCCGCTGGTGAAGGAAATCGTAGCTACCGATGACCCCGCTGTGGCTTTCAAGGATGCCGACTGGTGCATGCTGGTAGGTTCTGTACCCCGCAAGGCCGGTATGGAGCGCAAGGACCTGCTCTCCATCAACGGCAAGGTGTTCGTGGGTCAGGGCAAGGCCATTGCCGAGAATGCAGCCCCCGGTTGCCGTGTGTTCGTGGTGGGCAACCCCTGCAACACCAACTGCCTCATCGCTCTGCACAACGCTACGGGCATGCCCAAGGAAAACTTCTTTGCCATGACCCAGCTCGATGAATACCGCGCCAAGAGCCAGCTGGCTGCCAAGGCAGGTGTGCACGTGACCGAGGTGACCAACATGACCATCTGGGGCAACCACTCCGCCACCCAGTACCCGGACTTCACCAACGCCAAGATCGGCGGCAAGCCCGTGACCGAGGTCATCTCCGACATCGACTGGCTCAAGACCGACTTCATCAAGACCGTGCAGCAGCGCGGTGCCGCCATCATCCAGGCCCGCGGCCTTTCCTCCGCTGCCTCCGCAGCCAACGCCGCCCTGATGACCGTGAAGAACCTGACCACCCCCACCGCCGAAGGCGACTGGTTCTCCGTGGCCTCCTTCACCGATGGCACCAAGTACGGCCTGCCCGCCGGCATCATCTGCTCCCAGCCCACCCGCACCAATGCAGATGGCACCTACAGCATCGTTGAGGGACTGCCCATCGACGAATTCTCCCGCGCCAAGATTGATGCCTCCTGCAAGGAGCTGCTCGAAGAGCGCGCTGAAGTGCTGGGCGAGTAAAGATACCACCAGTCCAATCTTCCGGAACCGGCTTCTGCCCCGCAGGAGCCGGTTCTTGAATTCTGAATGTAGAAATTTTGATTTTGAATGTGTGAGATTCGCTGTGCTGCGCACAGGGTAACCAGGAACAAGCGCTGAGATTCATCTCAGCGCTTGTTTTAATCCCTCCATGCTGCCGGGAGGCAGCATGCAAATTTCACATTCTGCATTCTGCATTCTGAAATCTGCATTCCCGGGGGTTCTGCATTCCAAAAGTGCGTGTCATAGCGGCATTTCTGCGTGTCTTGCACCCTTGACGCGCACGCGCACATGTGCTACAGTGCCAGATAAGCACAACCATGGGTAAGACATTATACCAAAAAGTATGGGACGCGCATACGGCAGGCATTCTGCCGGATGGGCGCACGCAGTTATTCATAGCCACCATGTACCTGCACGAAGTCACCTCGCCGCAGGCCTTTGCCATGCTGCGCGAACTGGGACTTCCCGTACTGCACCCGGAGCGCCTTTTTGCCACGGTGGATCACATCATCCCCACCGATAACCAGTGCGAACCCTTTGCTGACCCGCGCGCCGCAGCCATGCTCAACGAATTGCGCCGCAACTGCGCGGAAAACAATATCCGCCTGTTCGACCTCGCCAGCGGCCGCCAGGGCATTGTGCACATGGTAGGGCCGGAGCTGGGCATCACCCAGCCGGGCATGACCATCGTGTGCGGCGATTCGCACACCGCCACCCACGGTGCCGTAGGCAGCATTGCCATGGGCATCGGCACCACCCAGGTGCGTGATGTGCTGGCCACCCAGACCCTGGCCATGAGCCCGCTGAAAGTGCGCAATGTACGCGTGGAAGGCACCCTGCGCCCCGGCGTGACTGCCAAGGACGTAGCGCTGCACATCATCGGCAAGCTGGGAGCCAACGGCGGCCTGGGCTATGCGTATGAATTCGGTGGCAGCGCAATTGAATCCATGGATATGGATGGCCGCCTGACCCTGTGCAACCTGGCTATCGAGGGCGCCGCCCGCTGCGGCTACATCAACCCGGATGAAACCACCTTCGAATACCTGAAAGGACGCCCCTATGCCCCCAGGGGAGCCGAATGGGATGCCGCCGTGGCCCGCTGGAAGAGCTTTGCCTCCGATGCCGATGCCGTGTACGATGATGTGGTCATCATCCCCGCAGAAGAAATCGAACCCACGGTGACCTGGGGTATTTCTCCGGATATGAACATCGGCATCTCCGGCACGGTGCCTGGCCCGGAAGAGGCGCACGATGACGAAAGCCGCAAGGCCTGCACCACCGCACTGGAATACATGAAGCTCACCCCCGGGCAGCCGATCAAGGGTCTGCCGGTGGATGTGGTATTCATTGGTTCCTGCACCAACGGCCACATTACCGACTTCCGCGCCGTGGCCCCCTACCTGAAAGGGCGCAAGGTGAAGCCGGGCATCAAGGCTCTGGCTGTACCCGGTTCACAGATGACCGCCCTGCAGTGCGAACAGGAAGGCATTGCGCAGATTTTCCGCGAAGCAGGCTTTGAGTGGCGCCTGCCCGGCTGCTCCATGTGCCTGGCCATGAACCCGGATAAGCTGGTGGGCGACCAGATCTGCGCCAGCACCAGCAACCGCAACTTCAAAGGGCGCCAGGGCAGCCCCACCGGCCGCACCCTGCTCATGAGCCCCATCATGGCAGCAGCAGCCGCCATCACCGGCAGCGTGGCCGATGCCCGCGAAATCTTCGATATCCACTAATCCCCACCCCTTTTTCACACCATGCCTCTTACCAAGATTACCAGCATCAGCGGCAAGGCCGTTCCCGTAGCCGGGGCGGATATGGATACCGACCGCATCATCCCTGCCCGTTTCCTCAAGTGCATCACTTTTGATGAACTGGCCGGCACCATGTTCTACGATGAGCGTTTCAACGCCGACGGTTCCTCCAAGGGCCACCCCATCGATGCCCCGCAGCATGCCGGTGCCACCATCATCCTGGGTGGCGAGAACTTCGGCTGCGGCTCCTCCCGCGAACACGCCCCGCAGGCTATCAAACGCAGCGGCATCCAGGCCATCGTGGCAGAAACCTTTGCCGAAATTTTCTTCGGTAACAGCAGCGGCATCGGCCTGCCCTGCGTGCGCGCCAGCCGGGAGGATATTGCCCGCGCCATGGAAATCACCACCACTGCTCCCGATACCCAGTGGACGCTAGACCTGGAAACCATGACGCTGAGCTGCGCCACCGCCCGCTTCCCCGTTACCATGCCCGCAGAACCGCGCCAGGCGCTCATGCAAGGCAAGTGGGATGCCGTGGTAGAGCTCATGAACGCCCCGGAAGCCGTGGAAGCGCTGGCCGCCAGCCTGCCCGCACCCAGCAGCAGATAACCCTCTTTCCCAGTCCCCCGTCTCTATGCTCGCCCTCATCACACCCCTTATCACACATGGTGTTATTGACAACACCACGCGGGGGGTGGTGCACCTCACCCTGTGGGGTATCGATGGGGGTGAAGCCATCGACTTTATTCTGGAAGGCAACTGCCTGCGCGACATTGCCGGCTGCCGCGTGGCTTTCACCAACCGGCAGCCGGCCACCGCCCAGCGGGAGGAACACCCGGTGCTCGCCCGCATCCGTGGTCATTCGCAAGGTATGGTGCAGGCGGGCGATATCACCCTCTCCCGCCGTGTGCCGGAGCAGGACAACCGCCGCGCCTGGACCAACCAGCTCTCCATCGAGCTCTTTGTGCAGCGCGATACCCGCCTGCTCATCGAAACCGCCGATTTTGACTACGAGCTCTCCCTGCCCCAGTGGGAAATGAGCTGGCAGGAAGCCAACACCCAGGCCTTCCTGAACATGGAAGCCCTGCGTGACCACGTGGCGTACAATGTGGCCAGGTTCCAGGGGCCGGCTATCCAGCTGATTCAGGAGGAAAAGCTGCCCAGCTGCTCCTGGGATACCCGCCTGAACCGCGCCGAGGCCTACATGGCCATTCACCCCACCATCCGCAGTAAATACTGCCATGAAATCAACGGGCAGATGTCGGAAGCCTACGTGATGGACCGCACCGATCTGCTCAACCAGATGGCTGCGGAAGACGAAGCCCACATGCCCCCGGCAGATGACGCTGAGCGTGAGTGGGACGTACTGGACTTTGTACTGCCGGAGCATGCCCAGGCCGTAAAGAAAGCCATGCACCACCCCCTGTTCCAGGAAACCTCCCGCCTCACGGTGCTGGTGCAGAAGCACATGATGGTGCGTGAGAACATCGGCAAACCGGAAGCGGAGGAATTCGTGAAGCGCTACGCCGGGGTAGTTTCCTATATTCTCGCCACCATCCTGCTGACCCGCCAATCATCCTTCCCGGTGGATCTGGCCTGCCGCCGCGTGCAGATTGTGCACCGCCACATCAGCGAACTGTGCAGCCACTGCAGCAAGGTAAACCCCGGCATTGCCGCCATCTTCCGCGAAGCCGCAGCCCTGCTTATCAGCAAGCTGGATGACTTCGCCTCCACTTTCCAACACTAACCACCCGGATTCCCTTTATGTACGTAGCCAAGGAAAGACGCGCCTACATCCTGCGTCTGTTACAACAGCAAGGCAGCCTCCACTCCGCCACCCTGGCCCGCGAGCTGGGCGTGACCGATGAAACCATCCGCACCGACCTGGTAGCCATGCAGAACCAGGGGCTGCTGAAACGCACCCACGGTGGCGCAGAATACATCCTGCCTCTCAACGGCAGCGACTCTTCCGAACGCCCGGACTGCCAGCTGGTGCAGCACGCCTTACGCTTTATCGAGGAAGGCATGCGGGTGTATCTGGATGCCGATACCCTCACCCTGGTGCTGGTCAGCCAGCTTGCCGGGCTGCGCTGCACGCTCATCACCCCCTCGCTGAAGATTCTCAGCCAGCTCTCTGCCCCGTCCCTGCCGCAGCAAATCATCTGCCCCGGCGGTGAGCTGGATAAGGAAAGCGGCATCTTCCACAACGAAGCCGCCCGCGAATCCCTGCGCAACGAACTGCGCCCGGATGTGTGCATCCTCTGCCCGCCCGCCGTACGCAGCGATGTAGCTGCCTACAACAGCCCCATCCGCGCCGCCTGGGCCCGCACCGCCGCCGAAAGCGCCGCCAAGACCATCATCATCACCCCCTCAGCCGCGCTGAGCACCCACGCACCGCACGCCTTCCCCCTGCCCCCGGGCAACACTCTCATCACTGAAGACAACATGCCCCCCCGCTTCGGGCATCCGGATACGGTGCTGATTCCCTACATCGCCGCCGAAGACCTCATCCAGCCGGATAGTTTTGATTATTAATCACTGCGGGCGCCAGCCCGCAATTCAGACCAGCCGCAGGCTGGATTCAGACCGCAGGATTTCATTGGGGCCTCCCGGTCCCAATTCCGATGCCCGCCGTTCAGGCGGGCAATGCAAGTGAAACTCACTTTCCTGCGCGGCCGCATGGCCGCGGGCTATTTCTCACCCATTGTTTTTAAGCGGGTGTTGATAGAAGCTATCAGCATACGGCGAATAGCCCCTGCGTCACGTCTTAATGTTTCAACGGTGCCCGCCAGCTCCGGACAGGCAGACGCCAGCACAACCAGCCAATATTCGCATTCATGGCATTCCTTGAGGGATAGACGCAATTTGTGAACAAAGTCGTCGGGACTCTCTGCGTACCGGGCTTCGAACAAATTGGCACCAATGCTTGTGCCTGCCCGGGCAAGCTGGTTTTTAAGGAAAGCCCGGCGCTCTATCTGGTCGTAAAGTTGAACAAGCTGCACAGAAAGAGCAATTGTGGCATGGCGAAGTTTATCTTTTTCCATGGCTCATTCTTTATATAACGGCTAATGTGATATGTAAAGACGATTTTGAATATTCCGCGGCCATGCGGGTCTGTTTCAGATTTGCTGGTGTTTATTTTCGGTTTGGCTCGATACAATGAAGTTAAGTCATTAAATATCAGCCTAAGAATACTTGGTGTCATAAAAAATGCATTTTCGCAAATTTATA
>JAFXDR010000183.1 GCA_017521145.1 Akkermansia sp.
TCATGTTGCCTGGCACACCGCTGCCCGATGGACTCAAGGAACAGATAAAACAGGATGCGGATGCCGCCATTCGCCTGTTCCAGCGCGCGGCACTGCTGGGGTATAGTCCTGCAATGATTCCTCTGGCCGGTGAATTTCATAAGCAGCCGGAGAAATACCCTGCAGAGCGAGTATTTGAATTGTATCGCCTGGCGGCAGATGCCGGAGACCCTCGTGGCGGGGTGGCGTACGCCTATTGTCTGGCACATGGCCGGGGGTGTACGGCAGATGCTGCACGAGGTGTGCAAATCCTGACCCAGCTGGTGGATGCAGGGGTTCCGTTTGCCAATATGGCACTGGCTGATCTGCATTTCAACGGAGTAGGCGTGCCTGCCGATATGGGTAAGGCTGTACGCTATCTCACCGCAGCAGCTTCTGCCGGGGTTCCGCAATGCTACACGCTCATGGCGGTGATTGCCCAGCTGGGGAATGCATCCAAACCTTCCGACCCCACCCGGGCAAAGGTCTACCTGCGCATGGCTAAGGAACGCGGCGAGGTGGATTCCCAGAATTCCTTTGACACCATGGTGCAGAGCGGTACATGGAAGTTCATCCCTTAAATGTACAAAGGCAATTAAAAAAAGTTCCCTGCAGCTTCGCCGCAGTCGTTTGGAAATGGCGAGCCGGAAGCGAGCGGGATTTCTCCATTCAACCTTTGTAATTTGTACATGCTCCTTTTCCTGTCTTGCCAAGGAAAGTGCTTTCTGGTAAGATGCACGCCAGAGCAGATATGATGCTCTGAGTATCGGGCTTTCTATTTATATGACTCGTTTGTTAAATCAATTATCCCGTCCTGGTGATGACCCTGGCACCCGCTTCAAGGGTGGAGCCCAGATTATGTCCGGCATATCATTGCTGGGAATTGTGGCGGTGTGCTTTATTGCATGCTCTGTCGCGGCGGATGTATGGAACGCGGCTTTCCGCGTTATCTGGATTGTTCTTACCTCGCTTGGTCTGCTTCTGCTGGCCGGATTATCCCGTCTCCCACAGCAATTGACGGTGCGCCGCACTTTCCTGCTGGTAAGTATGGTGGTAGCCCAGCTGTTGATTATGACCGGCGTGTGCGCCCTCAAAGGGGTGATACCGGGTTTCAATCAACAGGGACAGGTGCTGCTCTGGCTGCCCTATGCGCTGGCTCCTACGGTGCTGGCGGTGATGATAGGACGCCGTCTGGGGGCCTTTACAGCGCTCTGCTGCACGATTTTCGGCGTTGCCATGTTCCCGGATGGAACCGATGCCGCGGTGATTCTCAACTACAGCGCTGTGTGTTTCGTGACCGGTACGGTCTGCGCACTGGTTTCCGGCCGCGTGCATAAGCGCGAGCAGATTCTTCGCGCAGGTTTTGTGGCCAGTGCGATTGCCTTTACTTCAGTCTACCTGCTCCTGAGTCTGGATGCCGCCGGAACGGGGAGTGCCATTGAACTCCGCGGGTTCAAGGGTGGATTCAATGTGGGTGGATTCGCCGTGGAACTTGCTGTGACGGTGGGTGTCAACTTTGTGCTGGCGGCCCTGGTGGGCGGCATGATGCCTGCGCTGGAGCGCATCTTCAATATTTCCACGCCGATCACCTGGCTGGAATGGGCCGATATGAACCACCCCTTGCTGCGTAAGCTGCAGATTGTGGCTCCCGGCACTTTCCACCACAGTCTGGTGGTGCAGCGTTTATCAGAAGCCGGGGCAGAGGCCATCGGGGCGGACGTGACGCGTGCCGGCGTGTGTGGTCTGTACCACGATATCGGCAAAATAGCCAACCCGCAGTATTTCGCCGAAAATATTGCCGACCAGAATAACACCCCGCATGCCGACCTGACCCCGGAAGCCAGCGCCCGCATCATCACCGGCCATGTGACAGAGGGTGTGGAGCTGGCGCAGTCGTACGGCCTGAACAACCGCATCGTCAATGTCATCCGTGAGCATCACGGGGTATCAACCGCCTATTTCTTCTACCGCAAGGCGCTGGATATGTATGAAGAAGAAAAAGCCAAGTTCGAAGAAGGTCTCATTGACACCTGCCCGGAGGAGGTGGACAAGGCTATCTATACCTACAAGGGACCGATTCCGCAGACCCGCGAATCCGGCATTGTGAGCATGGCTGATGCCGTAGAAAGCGCCACTCGCTCCCTGCAGCACCCCACGGAGGATGATATCCGCAATATGATTAACGGTATCTTCAAGGGCCGTATTCTGGACGGGCATTTGCAGGATTGCTCCCTCACCCTGGGTGAGATTGAGAAGTTGAAGGAATCGTTCTTTGCCACCATCCGCACGATGCACCACAACCGCATTGCCTACCCGAAACCTAAGACGGATGACGCAACAACTGCGGTGATTGAGCTGCGCAAGGCTGAGGATAAGCAGGATACCTGATGAAACGACACATCCGCAGTATTTCCATGATTGTGGCCTTCCTGGTGGGAGGCCTCTTTCATGCGCAGCTGGCTCCGCTCGGGGCATGGCTGCCTATCAGCGTGGCACTGATGCTGAGCATCACCTTTGTGGGGATTGAAACGGCTCGATTGAAGCCGCAGCGTATGCATTTGTGGGTGCTGCTGGGGATACAGGTGATTGGCCTGGCATTCTGGGGGCTGGCGCGCGCTGCGGGGTACCCGGTGCTGGCGGAATCTCTTTTCTTCTGCGGCATTGCCCCGGTGGCCATTGCCGCACCTGTGATTGTGAACCTGCTGAAAGGTGATGTTGAGTTCACTACCACAGCCCTGGTGCTCAGCCAGTTTGTGTTCGCCCTGGTCACGCCGCTGCTCATGCCGCTGGTGGTGCAGGTTGAGGGATTCTGCTATACTGAACTGGCTGCCGAAGTCGCCCTGCAGCTGGCCACGGTGCTGGGTATTCCGGCTCTGGTTGCAGTCTTCCTGCGCCGGGTGTATCCCCCCAGCAAAGGCTGGACTGCCAGGCTGCGCGATGTTTCGCTGGGTATCTGGATTATGAACCTGACCATCATTGCCGGTGTGGGCACCCAGCGCGTCCTGGAAATGGAAGTGAGCTGGTGGGATATGCTGCCTCTGGTGGTGGGGTCGCTGGTTGTGTGTATTACCGGTTTTGTGGCGGGCTACAAGCTGGGGGGCAGGGGGCTGAAACGCGAATGCTCCCAGTGCATGGGCCAGAAAAACACCATCCTGACCCTCTACATCGCCAGCCAGTGGTATGTGCACCCGCTTGCCTACATTGGCCCCGCGTTCTACGTATTCTTCCACAACATAGCCAATGCTTTGCAGATAGCGCTTGCAAATGCGGAAAGTCGAAAATCGCGCGCTTCCTCCCGGCATTGCGAGGATAAATAAAAAGCTCTGAGAACCGTCTCAGAGCTTTTTCCTTACCCGGAGCGGCGGGAGCCGCGACCTTGCTTTCTATTCTGCGTTCTGAAATCTGCATTATTCAGCCGTCCGGGTCCTGTAAGCCAGATTCTGTCCACCCGCGGTGAAGCGGGCTGTGTGGCCATTTTTCTCGCGCCTGTTGCCAGGCGTGCCCTGCGTTTATAGCAGGGTGCAACTAATACCCGGGAATACAGCGGGCAGGCGACCCTTTCCCTGTTTGTCTTGCATCGCGTGGGGTTTTCCGTGCCTCCTTCGTTACCTCCGGAGCGGTGGGCTCTTACCCCACCTTTTCACCCTTACCCTTGCGGGCGGTTTGTTTTCTGTGGCACTATCCGTCCACCCGGCATTAGCTCCGGGTGTCTCCTGCTTTCACAGGACACGCTGCCTTATGATGTCCGGACTTTCCTCTACGGGGCTGGATACCCGCAGCGACCACCCGGACCCGGACGGCACAGCGAGAGTACACCGAAGTGCCTGAATTGGCAAGACAAATCGCCCCATTTAGCTTGATTTTGCTGGTTAGATGGCGTAGAATACCCGGCGTATGAAGAAACGCGTGGTTATTCTCGGCTCTACCGGCAGTATCGGCACCAGTGCCCTCAAGGTGGCACGCGATATCCCGGAGCGCATGGAGGTGGTGGCTCTGGCAGCCCATTCCAACGTAGCAAAACTGGCTGAGCAGGCACGTGAGTTCAAGGTGCAGCACGTGTGCATCTACGATTCTTCCAAGACCGCCGAACTGCGGCGTCTGCTCCCCTCCTGCGTGCAGATTTATACCGGGCTGGAGGGGCTTTGCCAGCTGGCTACACTCGATTGCGCGGATATGGTGCTCGTCTCCATCATCGGCACCGATGGTCTGAAACCCACGCTGGAGGCTATTGAGGCCGACAAGGATTTAGCAATTGCTTCCAAAGAGATTCTGGTGATGGCTGGTGAGGTGGTGATGAACCGCGCCAAGGCTAAGGGTATCAACGTACTGCCTGTGGATAGCGAGCACAATGCCATTTACCAATGCCTGCAGGGCAACCGTGGTGGTGCAGGGCAGGTGAACCGCCTGATTCTGACGGCCAGTGGCGGACCTTTCCGCAATACTCCGCGCGAACAATTGAAGAATGTGACGCTGGAGCAGGCGCTCAAACACCCTACCTGGCAGATGGGTCGCAAAATTACCATCGATAGCGCCACAATGTTCAACAAAGGGCTGGAGATGATTGAAGCCCGCTGGCTTTTTGATATTCCTATGGAGCGGGTGGATGTGATTGTGCACCCGCAGAGCATTGTACATTCTCTGGTGGAATTTGTGGATGGCTCCATCCTGGCGCAGCTGAGCAGCAGCGATATGTGTTTCCCCATTCAATATGCCGTAACCTGGCCGGAGAGACTGCCGAATTCCCTGCCACACCTGGATCTGGCACAGATTGCCAGCCTGAAGTTCGAGGCTCCGCGCTGGGATGATTTCCCCGCGCTCAACCTGGCCCGCACTGCAGGCCTGACCGGCGGCACCATGCCCGCCATGTACAATGCGGCCAATGAAGTAGCCGTGCAGGCTTTCGTGGAGGGCAGACTCTCTTTCCCCGGCATCTGGGAAACCGTCGAAAAAGTCCTCTCCAACGCCCGCCCGCGTGATTATGAGGGCAAATTAGGCATCATCCTGGAAGATGATGCCTGGGCACGGGAGGAGGCTCTTCTATTGCTTTCGGATTAATTTTTTCCGAATATCAACGAAGCCAGCGTGGGATGTTTTTCTTTTATTTGTTCTCTTTTGATTATTAAATGAATCCGTTTCGCTTTAAGAAAGCGTTTCACCCGTGAGAAAAAACGCTTATCTTTATATTTGCTTCCTTTATCGCGCATATCCCAGATGGGATATGCTTTCATTGTAGAAAAATCAATTCCCTCGGTTTCACCATCGGGTAATGGCGTTCCCCCGCGGAGTTTGTATAAAATGGAAAAGATACTCTGATCATGCCGGTTTTCAATAAATCCGGACAAGTTGGGTGATTTGGATTCTGAATCATCAATTAATGAGTAATTGTCAAGATACGCCTGATACCAGTCTCGCATGAATTGTACCGTGCTGGTGCTCTTTTTACAGAAAATATGCCCGCTTGCTAACTGGGGTGTCTCCGTGATGGCTTTATTATTTCTGCAGCAGAAGTAATCAAAGACATCGCCTTTGGTCCACCTTCTCTCCTGAACTCCGATGGAAGAACTATATGCCGGAAAAGCTTTTATTCCCAACGGATCATTTTCAAGCTCTTCATAATAATAACGCAGCCTATTTACCCCCTCTAAGTTGAAATGGCACCCTACATCACAATAGAGTAATGTACTTCCCTCAGGCAGAGATTCGAGAGTCCTCAAAATTACATAGGGTTTCCAGCACCAGTAGCCAAATCCTCGTAAGCATGGCTTCATAACAGATCTCCAGGTCTCCAGAAATGACTCATCTAAATCATCTTCCTGATATACCCGGATCTCGTCAAAAAAATTCATAGCCTTGGCCTGATTTGCAATTCGAGACAAAGCAGACCTCATGCGAGAGTCTGCAAAACTCAGGAAACAGGTGACTGGAGCCGCACTTGTGGGCATAAAACGTTGTAGCTTAGTTTGATATTATAAGATTATAAATTTCCAGGATGCGGGAGACCATTGTTTTAATGCTGAGTTTCTCCTGACATTGCTCACGTTGATGAGCTCCCATAGAAATACTCACGTTCTTCGACTCCGTCAATTTAAGAACAGCATTGATAAGAGCCTGTTCATCATTTGGTTGCAGGATGAAGCCGGATTCCCCCTCATCGACATGTTGTTTAGAACCGCAATCGGTAGTGAGGATGACGGGCAAGCCTGCAACTCTAGCCTCTTTGACCACAGTGGGCCCGGTATCCGCCAGACTGGTATGTACCAATGCCCATGTCTTCTTCATGTAGGAAAGCAAGGATTGTCGATCCAGTTTCCCGAGTGGGATTATATTCTCTGTTCGTCCAGGA
The DNA here is from genome assembly GCA_017521145.1 of Akkermansia sp. Classification (GTDB taxonomy): domain Bacteria; phylum Verrucomicrobiota; class Verrucomicrobiia; order Verrucomicrobiales; family Akkermansiaceae; genus Akkermansia. The sequence continues at coordinate 6,362 of JAFXDR010000183.1, forward strand.
TAGGAAGATTCTGGAATACCAGCCAGGTATAGTTTGACGTGTTTTAAAGCTGAATTAGAAAAAGCCTTTATGGCCAGTTGAACATTTTTTACCGGGGTATTGTTCCCTATCAGCAGGCAAGAGGGAGCTTCCTCGAGTTCCCGAGTGATGAGGGAAAACTCTTCTTCTGCAGCATATTCCCAATGCATGATATTTGCATGAGGTGCCACCTCCCGGACTCTGTCGGCTGCCCAGGGAGATTCTGTTGTAATGAACTTTGCCGCCCGGATAATGCCATCCTCATACAGACTGTGTTTCTTTTCGAATGGAGATATTCTTGCCCGCTGGCCGTATGCTTTTAATAATCCCTGAATAGAAAGAAGCGTCTTACCATTGAAATCTTTTGTTACGAAGGAGTAGAACCGTTCAGTGCCCCAGGAATGAACGATATCAGGTCTGATGGATTTGATGCATCGCATAATCCGCCAGCGATTCAAGATATAACCAGTGTATAACCCTACAGTAAGACTTGTTGCTGGCAGTAAGTGAAAAGTCTGATTTTCGCTCCGGTAAACCTCTTTCTCCTTTATTTGTTTGTCTGCTATAATCCAATGAATATCATAATCTTGCGCAGTTGCAAACCCTTTGTAGAGATTGAAGAGCCATGTCGGGTAACTACTTACCCTGTCAGGGAATTTACTATATATTTTCCCGATGGGGAAATCACCAATGATGGCTATGCGCGGTTTCATGGACATGGCAAAAAGGCGCGCTGGCTGATATATTGAATACCGGCCAACGCGCCTGATGAAAAATGGTTTACTTGTTGTTCACCCGGGCGAACTGCTTGAGGCGCAGGCCGTTGAGGTGGATGAAGCCGCTGGCGTCGTCCTGGTTGTAGTCCTCTTCGGTGTAGTCGGCTTCCATGGTGGCCATGGCGTAGCTGTAGAGGCTGTTCGGGCTGCGGCGGCCGGCGTACATCACGTTGCCCTTGTAGAGCTTGAGACGCACCTCGCCATTCACGGTTTCCTGGGTCTTGGTCACGAGTGCCTGGATAGCTTCGCGCTCAGGGGCGAACCAGAAGCCGTTGTACACCATAGCGGCGTAGTCCGGGATGAGGGAGTCACGCACCTTCTGGGCTTCGCGATCCATGGTGATGGTCTCGATATCGCGGTGAGCGGCCAGCAGGATAGTGCCACCGGGGGTCTCATAGATGCCGCGGCTCTTCATGCCGACGAAGCGGTTCTCGATGATATCCACACGGCCGATACCGTGTTTGCCACCCAGGTAGTTGAGCACGAGCATGACGCCGAGCGGGTCGAGCAGGGTGTAGCCATCCTTCTCGCCCAGGGGCTTGGTGCCCACCTTCTCGATGATTTCTGCCAAATCCTCCGTCTGCAGACCGATGATGTTACCCTTCTCAAAGAGGCACTGCAGGTACTGAGGAGCGTCGGGAGCATCCTCCGGGGCAGAGGAGAGCACATACATGCCGCGGTCTTCTTCCTTGGTGGCATCGTACCAGGTGTCTTCCAGAATACCGGCCTCGTAGGAGATGTGCAGCAGGTTGCGGTCCATGGAGTAAGGCTTCTTCATGCTCTGGCGGATCGGAATGCCGTGTTCCTCTGCGTACTTAATCATCTCTGCACGGCCGGGGAACTGGTCACGCCATTCCTTCATGCGCCAGGGGGCAATCACCTGCAGCTTGGGAGCCAGGGCATTGATGGAAAGTTCGAAGCGCACCTGGTCGTTGCCCTTGCCGGTAGCACCGTGGGCAATGGCATCAGCCCCCTCAGCGATGGCGACATCCACCATGGCCTTGGAGATGCAGGGGCGGGCAATGGAGGTACCCAGCAGGTAACGGCCTTCGTATACGGCGTTAGCCTGGAACATGGGAAAAATGTAATTGGCGGCAAAATCAGCCTTCAAATCGCCAATGATGCACTTGGAGGCACCCGTGGCAAGAGCCTTTTCAATCACGCCATCGAGCTCCTCTGCCTGGCCTACGTCTGCGCAGTAGGCAATGATTTCAGCATTGTACTTCTCCTTGAGCCACACCAGAAGCACGGATGTGTCAAGACCACCGGAGTATGCAAGAACGATTTTCATTTTCTTATCACAGAGCACAGCGGTTGCAGCTGCGCACGCGGGCATTATACACCTGCGTGCAGGGACTTGAAAGCAAAATGTGAGGAATTGACGCAGTTTGTCTGTTATTTTCCCTTGCCAATCCGGCGCAGGCCCAATCCTGCGAGCAACACAGGCACCAGGCCCATGATGAAGAGGTATATGGCATTGCGCAGGATGGTGGAGATGGATTTCTCATCTGTCTCGTGATCCTGCTGGGCAAAGGGGCGCGCCTGGCGGGGGGAAAGGAAGAAACCGCGGGATTCATTGGTGCGGCCATCCTTGCGGGCTGTTTTCACCCCCTCGGTCATCGTGGTGAGCTTACGGTTGGAAAAATAGAATTCGGCTGGCTGGTCGTGCCTGGTGCGGATCCGGTCATCCTGTTCAGCAATGACATCCTCCAGGAAATCCTCATCGTGTCGCAAGGCTGCCTTGCTGACACGGCGCAGAATTTCCTTTGCCTCATAGACATTCGAAGCCAGGCCATTGAATGCGAGAGCCGCACGCTGGATGAAGCGTAACTCCTCTAAGGAGCCACTTTCCTTGTACTGCTCACGTAATTTGTTCACCCGGCTGGTCTGCAACTCCCAGAGATTATCCGTCGTCTGCACCACAAACATCATCTCAAAAGCGTAGCGCAGGGGACAGAATTCTGCGATGAGGGGTACCGGTTTACTGCTGATATTGTGAGTAATTTCATCCTGGTACGCCACACGGTGCCGCAGATTGGACAATCGTTTCTCTATTACCTGAGGTATGATGCCATCCGGTATCCGGGGACTGAACTCGTTCATTTCCTCAAATCGTATCAGGGCACCGGCCAGCAGGATCTGGGGAACAAGCAACAAAGGCACGATATTCAGCGCCGTGCGGTCAGAGCGCACAAAGGCGGATACCATGAGCGACAGAGCAATGCCGATGAATGCCGTGAGCAACATGACGGCAAAATGGCTCCAGAACATGTAGTGAATACCCAGAATGGCATTCCCGACCAATAGATAGAGAGCACATTGAAGCCCGGCAATACCCGTAAGAACAAGCACCTTGGCGGTAAGATAGCCGGTGGTGAATAAGCGGTAGTTGCTCTCACGCCGGAGCAGAGGCCTGTCTCGCAGGATCTCACAGGCTGCATCGGTCAGACCGAAGAACATGGCAAGTACCAGGGACAGGAAAAGGTACTCTGTAACGTGGAGCGATTTATAGAATGTGTAAGGCGTATCAGAGGCTGCCCGCAGAGTCCCGGCAATAAGAGCGGCAAGCACGGGGCCTTCCAGAAGCATAGCATACAAACCCAGGCGGCTGCGTACACGTGCGAGCAGGGTACGGTTTACCCACAGGATAAACAGACGCCACAATTCTATCGGGGTGCGGGAACGTACCCTGGGAATCTTGCGCAGGTGTTCATCCGCTTCATCTGCCGGGATATCGACGCTTTTGCGGGAGTATGAATAATTTTCAAAAAGTTCCTGCCATAGATTCGTGTTCTCATGCTGGCGACTGCCCACACGGCGGAATGGAGCGTCCAGAACCTCGAAAACATAGTCGGCGCCACCCGCTGCTATGGCTTCTCGCGGAATGTGGAGACGCATCCTGCTGGCTGCGTTGCGGAAATACTCCACCATTTCCTGGGGGCTGCCCCAGAAGGCCATCTGCCCATGCGTATCCAGCACCATGACTTTCTTGAAGCGGTTTAAGAGGGTCTGGGCAGGGCGGTGCAGGGTGCAGAGCAGAATGCGGCTGTGCGACATGTTCTCGAGTGTCTCAATCACGCGCTCAGCATCGCTGGAGGAAAGCCCGCTGATAGGCTCATCAATGAGGAACACTTCCGAAGTGCCCGTCAAGTCAAGACCGAGATTCAGACGTGTTCGTTCGCCATCAGAGATAGTGCGTTCACCAGCCCGGCCCACCGAACGCCCTGCCAGGTGACCGATGCCTACGAAATTCAACACGTTGGTGACTCTGCGTTTACGGTCAATGTGGCTCAGGCGCGGGCGCCGCGCAACGGAGGCCTGGTATACATGCTCACCCACAGTCATGGCCTCATCCAGAATATCCTCGCGGGGGATGAATGCGATGTGACGGCGCAAGTTGACAGAATCCGTAGTGAGGCGTTCCTTGTTGTAGAAAATGCTGCCGAAAGAGGGCTGGAGATGCCCGGCCAGCATAGAGAGCAGGGTGCTCTTACCAGAACCGCTGGGGCCAAGGATGCACGCCATTTCCCCACGTTGCAGAGTAAAGTCGATATTATCCACCACACGCCCGGCGCGCACAAAATCACGGGTCAGGCCGCGCACCGTGAGGGTGGAGATGAGGTTTGTTTCCTCCTCCAGCACACCTGCGGAGAAACGGCAGCGCAGGAATTGTACACCGCTGAGGGAAACCAGGTCACCATCGTTGAGCGGAGTATCGCCTTTAACCGGGATATCGTTCACCGAAACGGTGTGCGAATGCCCTTCGATTACTCGTAAGGTGCCCGTGCCGGTAAGGCGGGAGTACGAAACTTCCAGCACGGCACCAGGCGCAAGTCCGGGGGTGAGCTTCAGTGCGTCTGAACGGGTGAGGTAAGGCAGGTTCGTTACCAGCACCTTACGTTCGGCGGCATCGAGCTGGAAGCTGTTGCCCGAGGTATCCGTATCCGCAAGGTCTGCGAAATTAAAGGGACCTTTTCCCTGAATATGAAATGGCGTGAAATAGGAGCAGGAAACACGCTCATCTGCCTTGATTTCCTTTTCGTTCAGCTTGAACTCCATTTCTGAACGAAGCAATTCTATTTCAACCTGCGTACCAAAACTGACAACGGCAATGCAATTGCGGGGTTTCTGTCGCGTAAGGGAAATACGGTCGCCTCTGAGGGTGAGGTAGTTGACTACCCTGACCCCCGTGTACTGGTATTGCAGAAGCCCTACAATCGTACGGTAACTGAAGTAGCAGGAGCTGAGCTCCACTACATGGCGGGAGGAAATGGGGAGCACCCCACCTTTCCCGAGCGTCTGTCCGCGCACCGAGATGGGCGTATCCGAATCATTGACAATGAGCAGGAAATTAACGCAGCGGATGGCACGGAAAATGACCGTTGATTCCTCCCGGGGTAACTGCACCGTGTTTTCCCCAGGCAACGAAGAAAAGGTAATGCTTTCCAGAGGCCGGGGCGCAACAGCACCCGGTATTCGCATCAAATCCTCGAGCATGGAAGCTGCCCCGGGCAGGTTCAACCCGAATGTCACCTCCTCAAACAGCGTGGGGGATGTCAAATCTCCACCTACTCGCAGCAAGAGAGCATATACGTCCAGAGCCAGGGAAATCCGCTCTGCCTCGGTGCGTCCGGCGGCCGCCAGCGCGAGGGTGGCGGGCAGGGGGTAGGCTGCTTCGTAAGCGGTCTGGAAA
>JAFXDR010000184.1 GCA_017521145.1 Akkermansia sp.
GATTTCCTTTTCCAGCAGCTTGTTCTTTTCATCCAGCTGCTTGGCAATCCGCTGGTATTTCTGCTGGGTCTCGATGAGTTTTGTCACATCGCTGGAAATGCCCACGATGCCTTTCACAGTGCCATCTGCCGCATACCAGGGGAATTTGGAAACGCGCCCCCAGGTGGATTTACCGCCTTTCCACTTTTCGTGGTGGATGCGGTTGGTGATGGGCTTGCCCGTTTCCATAATCTGAGCTTCCTCGGCACGGGCGATTTCGCACATTTCCGGATCGAAGAAATTGCTGTCGCGGCTGCCGATGAGGTCGGCAGGTGTGCGTACCTTCATTTTTTTTGCCGTGGCTTCATTCGCAATGACGAAGCGGGATTCACGGTTCTTGAAGTAGATGTTATCGGGCAGGTAGTTGATGAGCGTGCGGAAGAGGTCGCGGTCTTCCATGGCGTGCAGGTCTGCCATCTTGCGGCGCGTGATATCCACCCACACACCTACCAGTCGGGTGGGCTTCTTGTCGGGGCCGTATTCCAGCAGCCCGTTGATGCGCACCCAGCGCCAGCCGCGGTTGCTCTGGTTAAGCAGTCGCACCTCCACGCGCAGGGGGGTGGTGGAGTATGCGGGGCGGCCTATGTAGCGTTTCACCGCAGTAGTGAAGAAGCTCACGTCTTCCGGATGGATGGTTTTTTCCGGTTCGGTGAAGATGTTGGGAGCCCAGTCTTTCATGGTCATGCCCATCATTTTCACGCACTGCTCCGTGTAGAAAATTTCATCGTTTTCAAACATCCAGCAGAACACGCCTTCCTCTGCGGCGCGCAGGGCCTTGCGCACCATGTCCCACACAAAGACACCGGGGACGGTCCGCTTGGCATTATTCTGCTCGGGCGTGTTACTCATCTGCCCTATAACATACCGTTTCCCGTATGTAATTTCAAGCAGAATCGGTGCAAAATCTCCAGAAAATTCAATTCCAGAGGCCCTGCCACAACAGCCCGGCTGCAAGTGCCAGTAAAATCAGTAAAATCCGTAAGCCGCTCCAGGTTTTCCGGCTGGATTTACCGGGTGCTTCTGCCAACAGTGGGAAATTTTCCGGGGTGTATGAGATGACGATACAGAGATGATTGCCGGGCAAGTTCAGGGTCACGGCATTGGTTGCTATCCTGGTGCAGGTGCCGAAACCCTGCCATGGCTGGAAATAATGCCAGCCTCCGCTGCATCGGATATGCAGGCCCCGCTTTGTGCGGCGGATTTCATCACCGAAGGTTATATCTTCGTCACAGTAGTTTATTTCGCATGAGTTCCTTTGTGGCAGATAGAATGCAACAGCCAGAGCAAAGCATAAGGCACCTATCCAGGCTTCATCCGTGAACACAAAGGGACTTCCACACCCGATTGCAAGCCAGACGAGGGAATGGCTGATCCCGGCCCCGTGAGGCAGAAATCTGCTGAAACTGATGATGACGTCATCTTCTGTGCCTTTGATTGCAGGGGCTGGTTGTTTTGCTGCCAGTTGAGCCTGGATACGATTCAGGTGGTCGTTGAGGTCACACTCATCGCAGGGCAGTAAAAATGCGGAATCGCTGTTCTTGATTTTCAGAAAGATGCAGTTCTGTTTCTTACATGCCTTTCTGATACTGCACCAGGGAACGAAAAGGCGGGGTGCTGTAGCGGCATCTCCGCAGATGACGATGCCGGCTCGCGTCATCTGCCAGCAGTTGCAGAATTGCTGCAGATAACCGCCTGTCCCGTGGGGGAAATCCGGTTCCTCGCGCTCCATTGTTGCGATGGTGCTGAGCATGTAGCCGATAGACATGATCATGATGACAATCCGCAGGTCGCCGTGGCAGCCGCAGAGGGCGACGATGCCGGAGAGCAACAAGACCCAGAGAATTGTTTTCAGCCCCATGTTCCTTCTGGGAATCTGAATCGGCGAGTGGCGATGAATCATGGCGTGTCGGCATCGGGGTAGGGCTCGTGTCTGCTTTCCGTATGCTGCCAGCCGGGGAGCAGGTGCTGCCAGAATTTGATGTGCTCGCTTTCTGCCTCTTCCTGCATGCGCTCCGGGTTCATGCGGAAGGGATATATCTGCACGGGGATATTCGGAATCCCGGCTTTGAACGCTTCGTTCACCAGGGTGTAGATTTCTTCGATGCAGGGGTCGGTCATGGCAAAGCAGCCAACGGACCTCCAGCCCCCGTGTACCATGATAAAGCTGCCGGTGCGCCCCAGTCTGCGGTCGTAGGCATTCGGGTAGCCGATGTTGAAGGCCAGGTGAAACTTGCTTTGCGGGTTCATGTTGTGGGGATAGACCCGGTAAAATCCTTCTGGTGCCTGTTTGTCTCCCTCTGCTGTTTTGGGGCCGAGCGTGCCGCTCATTGCCGCGATGCGGTAGCTCTTGTGGCATTTCCAGCACCGGGAATCCTGCTCTTGCAGCCAGAGTTCGAGTATCTTCTCTTCCTTGATGATGCGGAGGAAAACAGCTTTGCCGAAATGCGTACTCCATTCTCCCTCAGCGTGGGTGCGGGCTGTGGCAATCCTTTCTTCCGGGCTTTTGGAGGGCTGGAGCATCATAAGGACGATGGGTATGGAGAGAAGGAGGGTGAGCAGGAACAGCTTACGCATGGTTCATTCTACACGGAACAATGTGTTTGTCAAGCCGGATGCGCGGTGCAGATTTTGCGATGCTGATGGGCGCATGCGGCTTTTTGAGCTTGACTTGGCGGGCTTTTCGCGCTAGTCTAATCGCTGTCATAACAAGACATCTATAATACTATGTCCCGTACCCCCATCATTGCCGCTAACTGGAAGATGAACAAGGGCCCGAAGGAAGCCAAGGAATTCCTCGCCGCCCTTAAGGATGAACTTACTTGCGAGTGCAAGGCTGTTGACAAGGTAATCGTTCCTCCCTTTGTGACGATTCCCGCCGTTATGGAGACTCTCAATGGCTGCACCTGCATCGGTGTGGGCGCTCAGGACGTGAGCGACCGCGACAACGGTGCTTTCACCGGTGAGATTTCTACCGCCATGCTCAACGAGCTGGGTTGCAAGTATGTGGTGCTTGGCCACAGCGAGCGCCGCCAGTACCACGGCGAGACCAACGCCTACATCAACAAGAAGATCAAGAAGGC
>JAFXDR010000023.1 GCA_017521145.1 Akkermansia sp.
ACGGGCAACATAGTAGGCATGGCTGTAGCGGTGGGTGTGGGCGGCCCGGGAGCGGTGTTCTGGTGTATGCTTACAGGTATACTGGGCATGGCCTCCCGCTATGCTGAAAGCCTGCTGGCTGTGCGCTACCGCCGGCTGGATGCAGATGGGAATCTGGTGGGCGGCCCGATGTATGCCATAGAGCAGGGCATGAAATGCAAGTGGCTTGCCACGGCGTTTGCGGTCTGCGCAGCTGTGGCGGCATTCGGTGTGGGCAATGTGACCCAGGCTAACGCAGCCGCCCGGGTGCTGAATGAAAGTGCCGTTTCTGTGCCCACCTGGTTCAGTGGACTGCTGCTGGCAGTGCTCACCGGGCTGGTGATTCTGGGAGGATTGCGCAGCATTGCCCGCGTGTGCTCGGCCTTTGTGCCGGTCATGACCCTGGTGTATATCATCGGCTGTGTGCTGGTGCTGGGGGTGCATGCCGAATACGTGGGAGAAGCGGTTGTCCGCATCTGGGAATGCGCCTTCAGCAACCAGGCGGCAGCAGGCGGCTTTGTAGGCTCTACCATCATGCTGGCCATGCAGGTAGGGGTGCGGCGCGGCCTGTTCTCGAATGAAGCAGGCATGGGGTCTTCTGCCATGGCATCTGCCCCGGCCAGCACACCGAACAGCGTGCAGCAGGCTCTGGTGGCATCCACCGCGCCATTCTGGGACTCCATCATCATCTGCACGCTCACGGGTGTGACCCTTACCACCGCCGGGCTTGCGGAACCCTTTGTCATGCATGCACCGGATGGTGACCTGATTGCCTTCTATGCCTTTGGCACAGCCGGCGGGCTGGGCTCCATGCTGCTGGCATTCAGCCTGCTTACTTTTGTGATTTCCTCAATTCTTGCCTGGTCGTACTTTGGCGAACGCGCGGTGCAGTACCTGAACGGCAAGCGGTATATTGGCATGTATCGTCTGCTCTGGGTGGCGGCTGTGTTTGTGGGGTGCATCATTCCGCAGAGCAGCCTGGTGTGGCACTTTGCCGACTGTGCCAATGCCCTGATGGCCATCCCGAACCTCATCTGCCTGGTGGCACTTACCCCGGTGCTCGTGGCTGAAACCCGCACCTACCTCTGGAGCAATAAGCTGCACGTCATTGATAAGACCCTGGTGCAGCCTGTCGAGTGCGAAACCGAAGATGCCGAGCCCGAAGAGGTGGATGAATGGGATCTGGAGCCTGCGCACAAGGAGCCTACGGCGGCAGATGCGGCTATATCCCGCGCGTTGGAAGAAGCCGATAAACCAGAATAATCATCAAATTTTGAACACAGGCACCACCGGGTGCATCACTACTGTATCAGCTCACCCGGTTTCCGGTGAAGGAGAGAGCGCCGGCAACCACCAGGAGGCGAGCTGAGTTTCATAGGTAGTAAGTTGGAGAAAGCCCCGTCGGACGACGGGGCTTTCTTTATGGCTTGAATTTTTTGCGTATGCGGTGAACTATACGCTTGACCCGGGGCAGGGCATCCTGTATGGTCATTCGCTGTTATTATGTTAGAGACAATCGATAAGTTCCTTGAGAGCGCCAGCGGATTCCTGTGGGGCTATGTCCTCATATTTGCTTTGCTGGGCACCCATCTTTACCTCACCTGCCTGCTGCGCTTCCCGCAGCGCCACTTCTTTACCGGGCTGCGGCTGTACTTCGGCGGCAAGGGCGAGGGGCAGATTTCACAATTTTCTTCGCTCATGGTATCGCTGGCGGCCAATGTGGGCACCGGCAATATTGTGGGTGTGGCGGTGGCGGTGACCACGGGTGGCCCCGGTGCCGTGTTCTGGTGCATGGTGACCGGTGTGTTCGGCATGGCTACGCGCTATGCAGAAAGCCTGCTGGCTATCCGTTACCGTGTGCGCGATGAGAAAGGCAATATCATCGGCGGCCCCATGTATGCCATTGAGCATGGGCTCAAGTGCAAGTGGCTGGCGGTTGTCTTTGCAGTGGTGACGGCTATTGCCGCGTTCGGTATCGGCAACCTGACGCAGGCCAATGCGGTATCGCAGGTGCTGGCCAGCAGTTCGCTGCAGGTACCCACCTGGGTGACTGGTGTGGCCATGGTGCTGCTGGTGGGGGCTGTTCTGCTGGGGGGGCTGCAGAGTATTTCGCGTGTATGTACCGCGCTGGTGCCCACCATGGCCGTGGTCTATGTAGTGGGCTGTGTGGTCATTCTCTGCGCTAATGCCGGGTTTGTGTGGCCGGCAGTGTGCCACATTGTGGATAGCGCCTTTAACCCTCAGGCTGCGGCTGGCGGCTTTATCGGCTCCACCATCATGCTGGCTATGCAGCAGGGTGTGCGCCGCGGTCTGTTCTCCAACGAGGCGGGGCTTGGTTCCTCACCGATTGTCTCTGCCCCCTCTCAGACCCCGAACACCGTGCAGCATGCACTGGTGGCCTCTACCGGTCCTTTCTGGGATACTGTGGTCATCTGCTCCCTCACGGGCATTACGCTGACCACCTGCATCATGGCACACGACCACATCACGACCAACGATGGTGAGCTGCTCACTTATGTTTCCTTTGCCTCGCTGGGCGCTTTCGGCAGCGCCATGCTCACCATCAGCCTGGCTTCCTTCGTGGTTTCCACCGTGCTGGGCTGGTCGTATTTCGGTGAGCGCTCCCTCGAATACCTGGGTGGTCGCCGCCTGGTGTATCCTTACCGCGTGCTGTGGATTATCGTGGCCTACGTGGGCTGCGTCATCCCCAAGAGCAGCATTGTGTGGAATTTTGCAGACCTTGCCAACGGTCTCATGGCTATACCGAACCTCATCTGCATGGTGGGCCTTTCCGGCGTACTGGTGGCTGAAACCCGCAAATACCTGTGGGAGAAGCGCCTCTTCGAGGTGGATAAGACCCTCTTGAGCGAGAAAAATGAGGAAAATTCATAAAAATGTGAAAAAATTCTACATTTCATGATAGAAAACTGCCTGTAGGCTCGTATCCCTTATAACAGTCCACCGGTCGCGGTGAAGGAGAGAGCGCCAGCGGCCATTCAAAGGGAGGACTGAGTTTCATAGGTAGTAAGTTGGAGAAAGCCCCGCAGCAATGCGGGGCTTTCTTTATGGTAAAATTCCGGGGCGTGGATGAATAATCACTTTGTTTTTGGTGTTTTTTCTCGTTCAAAGATGGAGTTCAAATCCCTTAACAGCTCTTTTGTGATAATGGCTTCGCCTTGCCGATTAATGTGAACGGGATCCTCAAACAATTCCTGCCGATGGCTGATGAGAGGGGCATAATTCAGGAAATCAATTTTCGGGTGGGAATCGGCAAGTGATTGGAAATAGTTTATCATGTACTGGAATGCTTCCGGATTGGATGTCTCGTATGATTTGATGATGGAGGGGTAAACCAGAATGACGTGGGCACCACTGTTGATTAACAGGTCGAGGGTTTCATGGAAGATTTTCACATTATCCTCAGGCATGTTAACTTTCCACGGTCTGGGCTGGTTCCATTTTTCATTGCTGATGACTCCACTCGCCAGGCTTTCCCAGTGGTTAAGCCAGCCCCTCGCTGAGCGGTAAATGGCGGTATCGGAGTACCGGGTGGAGCGTATGTATTTGTGCAGGGTGTAATCCCACAAAGATGCCT
>JAFXDR010000185.1 GCA_017521145.1 Akkermansia sp.
CCCACCAGGTTGGCCTTGCCATCGGTGCAGATACCCCACACGCGCTGCTGGCCCTCGGGGGAGGTCATGGCAATGTAGTACTGCGGGTAGGCGTAGGTGAAATTCTTGATGGTGGAGTTGCGCAGCCAGATATCAACGGCGCGGCGCACATTGTCGGGCATGGGGCCTGCTTCAGTGCAGAGACGGTTCGTGGGGGAGGAAGCGTCGTTATAGCTGAAAATGGTTACATTGGTGCCCGCACGCAGCTGTTCGGCGCGCATCTGGGCAGGCTGAGTGGTGGTGACTGTGCAGGAGCAGACCAGTGCAGCTGTGGCAGCCATGCCACAGACCAAGGCGATACGTTTGAGGAGATTGAAGTGTTTCATGGCGTTTCGTTGCTCCTCATTCTAGCCAATGTGCAAGGGAAAAGACAAGCAAAAATTTGCATTTTCTGTAAAAAAGTTAATTTTGTAAGCGGGTGGAGTGTCAGCGTACGCAGAAATTTGAGTCTGACGGGGAAAATGAGCTTGACGCTACGCACGCGCACAGGCAGAATGAGAAAAGTATGAAATTTTCCACCCATGCATGGCACGCTGGCAGTATTCTTGCCCTGGGCGTAGCATTTTTCCTGAATTCCTGTGAAGAGAAAGACCCCGCCGCCCCCGCGGAGACTCCGGCGGCAGAGGCCCCCGCTCCTGCGCCGGAGCCGGCACCGGCACCCGAGCCGGAGGTGGACATGCTGGCCGAGACCCGCGAAGCGCTGTTCAATTATGCGGTGTATACGCTGGGTGCCAAGGTGACCAGCCCGGAGACATTCCCGGAGCTCAACAGCATGGTGAAGGACATGCTGGAGAAGATGCAGGCTTACTATGCCGAGTTGCAGAAGGGTGAACCCGGCGAGGAACGCGCCCGCATGGCGCTGCAGATTGCCACCACTACCCGCGACCTGGGAGCCTATTCCAAGGCTCAGGGCGAGTATGAGAACGCACTCCGGGAGGTGGAATCCCTGCCGGAGGAGCTGCGCAGCACCCCCGCCTGCCAGCGCCTGCTGAGTTCCTGCAAGAACGGAATTGGTGTGTGCCTGCTGGCTCAGAACAGGGCGAATGATGCCCTGGCACAGTATGAGGCTGCCCTGGCGGTGGACGAAGCTCTTTTTAACCAGGTGGGACCCAGGGAAGGCGAGGAGTTGCCCGCCAGTGAGGTGGCGCCCGATATTTCCCGCGCTGCGGCTGATCTGTTTGATTCCTACCGCTGCCTGGGCGATTGCCAGCGTGCGGTGGACGACCCCGAGGAAGCCCGCACTACCTACATGAAAGGGCAGGAGCTGGCGCAGCGCCTCAAGCGCTTGTCGCCGGATATGTCGCTTTCTTACGTGAAGCTGCTCACCTCGCTGGGCAATCTGGATAACGCTCTGGGTAAATCCCAGGAGGCGCTGCAGTCCTGGGTGCTGGCTGCCAAAATCTGCCAGGGGCTCAATGGCAGCAGCCCCAGACTGGATGTAAAGGCCGAGACGAAGCGCTGCTTTGATGCTTTGCTGCCCGCTATCCAGTCTGTTGGTCAGAAATTGCAGGCCGAGCAGGCAGAGAGTGCTGCCAAGGCTGCTGAGGAGAAAGCTGCTGCCGAAAAAGCGGCTGCTGAGCAGGCGGCTGCAGAGAAGGCTGCTGCGGAGCGTCTGGCTGCTGAACAGGCTGCCCAGCAGGCACAGGCCACGGCAGAGCAAGTGGCTCAGGCTCCTGCGGAGGGTGAGCCCGCTGCCAATGCCGGCCAGCAGGAGGAGACCAACAAGCGTGTGCGCCGCCGCCGTCGCCGCCGCCATTAATTTTTTCGCTTCTTTCCCCCTGTGGCTCAGTTTCTGATTTCGCTTGCTGCGCTGGAACGCAACGCCCGCATTCTGCAGGATGTGGCACAGGCATCCGGTGCGCATATGCTGGTGGCGCTCAAGGCGTTTTCCACTACGGCGGGTCTGGCTGCGCTGCGGCCGTACGCGGCGGGGTGCTGTGCATCGGGCTTGTATGAGGCGCGTCTGGGTGCGCGCCATGTGGGCGGGCATGTGGCGGTGTATTCCCCTGCCTACCGCGAGGCAGAGCTGGCAGAGCTGCTGGATTTTGCCCATCATATCGATTTCAACAGCGTGCCGCAGTGGCAGCGCTGGCGCCAGCAGTGCCTGGCACACCCGCGTGTGCAGAGCGGCGAGCTGCAACTGGGCTTGCGCATCAACCCCTGTTTTTCCACCGGGCATACACCGTTGTATGACCCCTGCGTGCCGGGCTCGCGCCTGGGCATCCCGGCAGACCAGCTGGAGGGGGTGGACCTCTCCGGCATCAGCGGCTTGCATTTCCACACACTATGTGAGCAGGGTGCCGGCGAACTCATCGATACTTTCCGCGCTTTTGAAAAGCAATTCGGCAGCCTGCTGGCCAGCCCGCAGATTCGCTATATCAACCTGGGTGGCGGTCACTGGATAACCAAACCGGATTATGACCGCGCCGCCCTCATCGACCTGGTGCGCGAAATCCGCAGCATGTACCATGTGGAGGTATTCCTGGAGCCTGGTGAGGCCTGGGCTATCCACACCGGGGTGCTTCGCGCGCGGGTGCTCGATGTCTTTGAATCCCTGGGGTACCGCCATGCCATTCTGGATGTGAGCGCCAGTGCCCACATGCCCGATGTGCTGGAAATGCCCTATCGGCCGGATGTGTTTGCCGTGCATTCCGGCGGTACGGATGCGCCCGCGGTCTCCCTGCCCGGGGAGAGCTATTCTGCCGCGGCTGAGGCCGGGGAGAAGGCGTATACCTACCGCCTGGGGGCCCCCACCTGCCTGGCGGGCGATGTGATCGGCGATTATTCCTTTGACTATCCTTTGCAGGTGGATGATGTGCTGGTGCTGGATGATATGAGCCACTACACCGTGGTGAAGACCACGCATTTCAACGGGGTGCCGCACCCGGATATCGCCGTGCTGCAGCCCGGCGGCCCCATTCAGGTGGTGAAGCATTTCGATTATGCCGATTTTGAATCCCGGCTGGGATAAAGTGATTGCAGCTTTCAGCCCATTAATAGTCAATTACTTTGGCTCGTGCGGGGTATCGAGCAGCGAGCGGTACGAGGGCAGCTGCCAGTTGAGGTACACCGCCACCATGCGCACGCTAAATACCACAATGGTACCCAGGATGTAGGAGACCTGGTAGGGGCAGTTGAAATATTGCAGTACCACGAAGAGCAGACTGCCCGAGAATGCGGCAGAGGCATACACTTCCTTGGAGCGGAATACGTAGGGTACATTGCCGGTAAGCACATCGCGCAGGGCTCCGCCCGCCACACCGGTACATACTCCCATGCAGATACACACAATGCCGGAACAGCCCAGGTAATAGGCCTTGGCCGCCCCCAGCAGGGTGAAGAAGGCCATGGCAAAGGCATCTGCCACGCGGATTGTACCCACGGGAGGATTCCAGAAGCGGGTTACATAGAACATCACCAGCGAGGTGATGAGTGCCATATAGAGGAACTGCACATCGTGCCCGATAACCCAGTACACGGTAACAGGTGCGCCGCTCTGGGACGTCATGCCGCTCAGGAGGATATCGCGCACGGTACCGCCGCCCAGCGAGGCAATGGTGCCGCACACCAGCACACCCACAATATCCATGCGCACACGGCTGGAGGCCGTGGCACCGGCAATGGCACCCACAATCGTGGCAAAAACGCAGCAGAAGTAGAACAACGGGTGCTCGCCGAAGTCCTGCACGGCTTGCAAACTATCGAGACTGCAGGTATCGAGTTCCATTGGTCAGCGCAGGGCTTTGCCGAGAATCCAGAAGATAAAGAGCACCAGCAGCACCGGCCAGAAAAGCTGCAATGCGCCGATGGCCAGCACAATGAAGAGCACCAGCCCCAGCACGATGATGAGCACCGGGCCCAGCAGGCCGCTGCGCCCGAGCAGGGTGAAGAAGCCGGGGTTGCGTTCCTCTTCCTCCTCTTCGCTCAGGTTGACCGTATGCAGCGGGCGCCAGGTGTTGTTATCGGCGCGGCGCACCCAGGTTTCATCGTTAATCTCACCAGATGCACGCAGGCGTACCAGGTCGGTTCCACTCACGGGGCCTACCTTTTCTGTGCCTGTGTCGTAATAGAACTGGCGTGCCATAGTTGCGTATTAAGCGTGAATCGCGCGACCATCTGCTGCCAGCACGGCTTCGTGAATTGCCTCCGACAGCGTGGGGTGGGCGTAAATCATGGCGTTGAGGTCAGCATCAGTCAGCTCACTGTTCAGCGCCAGTTCCGGGGCGGTGAGCAGTTCGGTGGCGTTGTCGCCCACGATGTGGGCTCCCAGCAGCTCGCCGTGTTCCTTGCCGAAAAGCAGTTTCACGAAGCCTTCCGTATCGCCGCCGGCCACGGCGCGGCCAATGGCCTGGAAGGGGAATTTGCCCACCTTGTATTCCACGCCGGCTTCCTTGAGTTCGCGCTCGCGCTTGCCCACACTGGCCACCTGCGGGTGGCAGTAGGTGCAGCCGGGCACAATGACGGCCTGTTTCGGGCTGTGGCCTTCCACGTACATGCCTTCCACGGCTTGTTCGGCTTCATAGCTGGCGGTGTGAGCCAGCATGATACCGCCGATGCAGTCGCCCACGGCATACACGCCGGGAATGCTGGTTTCGTAGCGCTCATTCACTTTGATGAAGCCGCGCTCGGTGAGCTCCAGCCCGGCGGCTTCCGGCACCACGGGAACCACGCCGATGGCTACCAGACACACATCGGCGGTGATTTCCTGCACCTTGCCATTCCTGGCCGTGATGGTGGCGGTCACGCTGTCGCCGTTGTCCTGGAGGGCATCTACCTTGGCGCCTGCCATGCAGGTGATTCCCTGCTTCTTGAACGAACGCTCCACGGCCTGGCTCACTTCGTCATCCTCATTAGGCAGGATGCGGGGCAGGGCTTCCACCAGGGTCACTTTGGTGCCGAAGCAGTGGTACACGTAGGAAAGTTCGCTGCCGATTGCGCCGGAGCCAATCACAATCATGCTCCCGGGGCGCTTTTTCATGACCAGCGCATCCTTGCTGCCGATGATGGTTCTGCCATTGAAGGGGAACACGGGTACCTCACGGGTGCGGGCACCGGTGGCAATGAGAATCTGCGGGGCTTCCAGGGTGGTCACCGAACCATCGGCAGCGGTCACTTCCACCTTGCCGGCGGCGGGGATGCGGGCTTCGCCGCTCACGCTTTCCACCTTGTTTTTCTTGAAGAGGAACGCAATGCCGGCAGACAGACGGTCACTGATCTGGCGGGAGCGGCCGATAACGGCTTCCCAATCCACGCTGAGTCCCTCTGTGGCGATGCCGAATTCTGCGGCGCGCTTGTTGATTGTGTTGTACACCTCGCCGTTCTTCAGCAGGGCTTTGGTGGGAATACAGCCCCAGTTCAGGCAGGTGCCGCCCACGCGTTCGCGTTCCACGCAGACCACGCGCTTACCCAGCTGGGCTGCGCGGATAGCACCAACATAGCCGGCAGGGCCGCCACCAATCACAATCAGGTCGTAACTCATACAGCCATGATACCCTTTTCGCGCGCGTGTGGCAAGGAGTATTGTCGGATTATGACTATAAAATCAGGCGGAATACATTCCGCCTGATTTTATCTCTTTCCGGTGCAGCCGGAAAGAACTTATCTCCCGGCGCAGCCGGGAAATTCTCTCCGCCTCAGCGGAACTTATCTCGCCGCAGGCGAAATTATCTCTGCCTGAAAGGCAGATGAAACATGAGCCATCATCTGTTTTTCTGCGAAAAACAGAGAGAATTTCACCCCCTTTGCGGGGGTGAGATAAGTTCGCACGGTGTGCGAGAGAATATCCGCTGCGCGGAGATAAGTTCCCCCCCCTGCCGGGGCGGGAGATATCCAGCCTCTGGGGCGGCTGGAAAGAAATTATCTCTGCCTGAAAGGCAGATGAACAATGGTTTATCATCTGTTTTTCTGCGAAAAACAGAGAGAATTTCACCCCCTTTGCGGGGGTGAGATAAGTTCGCACGGTGTGCGAGAGAATTTCCGCTGCGCGGAGATAAGTTCCCGCCCCTGGCGGGACGGGAGATATCCAGCCACTGGGGCGGCTGGCTTACTGCACCAGGGCAGTGGTAATCTCGCAGATGTAAAGGTAGTGCAGGGGATTATCCTCAGCATACCAGGCGGGGGAAACCTCGCTCCAATCCAGGAAATCGGCCTCCTGCAGGGTGGTGCGGAACATCCTGCGGCATTCCAGCACCAGCTCGGCATGCTCAAAAGTGGGCAGGCCATCGGGAGTGGTGGCGGGTACCAGGGAGGTGTGGGCCATCTTGTCCACATCCCTGCCGGAGTTGCGGCCGCAGAATACCAGGTCCTGGCGGTACTCCTCCGGCATGAAACTGAGCGTGAAGGCCGTTTGTTTCTCGATAAAGTTCACCGTGTGGCGGTTCGGACGCACAAATACGAAAGCTACCGGGCGGTTCCACAGAAAGCCGATGCCACCCCAGCTGGCGGTCATGCAGTTGAACTTTTCTGCCGTGCCTGCGGTAATCAGCATCCACTGTTTGCCAATCAGCTCTACCGGGCTCTTGTTCACTTCTGTAATATCAATCTTCTTCATAAGCTATCACAAAACCGGCGCGCCCGCAGGCGCGCCGTAAATTTAACTTAATCACTAATCATTAATCACTAGTGATTATCTGCTGTAATTGCCCGGATCCTGGGTGATGGTTACATCGTGCGGGTGGCTTTCCTGCAGGCCGCCGGCGGTGATGCGCACGAAACGGGCATGCTCGCGCAGCTCGTTGAGGCTCTTGGCACCCAGGTAGCCCATGCCGGAGCGCAGACCGCCCACCAGCTGGAAGATGACATCGGCCAGCATGCCCTTGTAAGGCACTCGGGCTTCCACACCCTCGGCCACCAGCTTGCCGCTGCCGTTCTGGCCGTAGCGGTCGCCGGAGCCGGCGCGCATGGCACCCAGGGAGCCCATGCCGCGGTAGGTCTTGAAGTTGCGGCCCTGGTAGTGCACCACGGCACCGGGGCTTTCTTCACAGCCTGCCAGCAGGCCGCCCATCATGATGAGGTCGGCACCGGCTGCAAGGGCTTTCACCACGTCGCCGGAGTAGCGGATGCCGCCGTCGGCAATCACGGTCACGCCTGCGGGGCGAGCCACCTTGGCTACTTCCTGAATGGCGGTGAACTGCGGCATACCCACGCCGGAAATGATGCGGGTGGTGCAGATGGAGCCGGGGCCTACACCCACCTTGATGGCGCTGGCACCGGCGGAAATAAGGTCGCGAGCACCGTCCTGAGTCACCACATTGCCGGCCACCACGGGCTTGCCCAGCTCGCTGAGCTTCTCGATTACATGCAGCACGCGGCTGGTGTGACCCGTAGCGGCATCGATGAAGATCGCATCGGCTCCGGCATCGACCACGGCCTGGGCGCGTGCCATGAACTCCGGACCCGGACCCACGGCGGCACCGCAGCGCAGACGGCCCATTTCATCCTTGGTGGATTCCTGGAATGCTTCGCGCTTGCGGATGTCGGTGTCGGTAATCAGCCCTACCAGGCAGCCGGTCTCGTCCACGAGGGGCAGCTTTTCGATGCGGTTGGAGTAAAGAATCTTGCGGGCTTCCTCCTGAGTGGTGGCGGGGGTGCCGGTAATCAGGCGGCTCATGGGGGTCATCACGTCCGCTACGGTGAGCTTGTCCAGGTCGTGACCATCCACCACGCGCATATCACGCCCGGTGATGATGCCTACCAGCACATTGCCTTCGGTAATCACGGGCAGGCCGGAGAAGCCGTGCTCCAGCATGATGCCTTTCACGCGGCTCAGGCTCATATCACTCGTCACGGTGAGCGGCTTGGTGATAACGGCGTTTTCGAAACGCTTCACCTTGGCCACCATGGCGGCCTGGTCATCAATGCGGTTGTTGCGGTGAATCACACCCAGACCACCTTCGCGGGCCATGGCAATGGCCATGTCAACCTCGGTCACCGTATCCATCGGCGCGGAGAGGAAGGGAAGGCGCAGCGGAATGCCAGCGCAAAGCTGGGAAGAAGGGTCGGCCTCGCCGGGAAGAATCGTGCTCAGGCAAGGCAGCAGGAGCACGTCGTCAAATGTAAGTCCAAGCTGAATTTCTGCCATAGCGGAGACTACTATGCCCAGACCCATTTTGCAAGCCTAATCTGCTTCAAAAGTGCTTTTTTATCCGAAAAAGGCCGATTTATATGCAATTATATATGAATATATGCCAACTCGTATATATTTGCATATAATTCTGTGCAGCAGGTGAGGCGATGTGTAGAAAGTGCCTTGAGTTGCCGCACGTGCGAATCGGAGACAGCCTTGGGAGAATTCCGGAATGAAGATGAAAATATGCCGAAATGTGCGTAAGTTGCTGACGATTAAAATGTAAATAAGAGATTACAAGAACTTGGGAACACACACACTGACTTACTGGCTTGCATTTTCAGGGCAATAGTGTATACTTGCCGCGGTTTACCTATCATCAACGCCTATTCAGCACCATGAACACATTGCGCACATTCACCACTGGCAACGGCAAGAGCGGTCAGTATCATTCACTTCCGGCACTGGCAGAGCAGGGATTCCCGGGGATTTCCCGCATGCCTGTTTCGCTGCGTATCGTGCTGGAAAGCCTGCTGCGTAATTGCGATGGCCTGAAGGTGAGCGAGTCCGATGTGAAGAACCTGGCCGCCTGGAATGCCAGGGAACCCGGCAGCTATGAAATTCCCTTTACTGTGGCGCGCATTATTCTGCAGGATCTGACCGGCGTGCCCCTGCTGGTGGATCTGGCTGCCATGCGTGCCGCCGTGCAGGATCTGGGCAGGAACCCCGCTGATATGGAGCCGCTGGTGCCGGTCGACCTGGTGGTGGATCACAGTGTGCAGGTGGACTGGGCAGGTTTCCCCGCCGCTTACCAGAAGAACCTGACCCGCGAGTTCGAGCGCAACACCGAGCGCTATGAATTCCTTAAATGGGGTCAGCAGGCGTTCAAGACTTTCTCTGTTGTACCCCCCAGCACCGGTATTGTGCACCAGGTGAACCTCGAGTACCTTGCCCGCGGGGTCATGGAAAATAACGGCATGTACTACCCGGATACCCTGGTGGGTACCGATTCGCACACCACCATGATCAACGGCTTGGGCATTGTGGCCTGGGGCGTGGGCGGTATTGAGGCCGAGGCCGGCATGCTCGGCCAGCCTGTCACCTTCCTGGTGCCCGAGGTAGTGGGTGTGCACCTGAGCGGCAAGCTGCGCGAGGGTGTGACCGCCACCGACCTGGCGCTGCACGTGACCCAGATGCTGCGCGCCTACGGCGTGGTAGGCAAATTCGTGGAATTCTTCGGCGAGGGTGCGGCTTCCCTCTCCCTGCCGGATCGCGCCACCGTGGCCAACATGGCTCCCGAATACGGCGCCACCATGGGCTTCTTCCCCTTCGATGAGGTATCTGCCGCCTACCTGCGCACCACCGGCCGCAGTGAGGAACAGGTGACCACTTGTGAGAACTACTTCCGCGCCCAGGGGCTCTTTGGCATGCCCCTCAAGGGCGAGGTGGACTACACCGTGGAGCTCGAGCTCGACCTTTCCACCATAGTGCCTGCCGTGGCCGGCCCCAAACGCCCGCAGGACCGCATCCCGCTCAGCTCCCTCAAGCAGCAGTTTGCCGAAATCTGCCGCAGCACCTATGGCCAGGAGCAGCGCAGCACCGCCGTGCCCGTCACCATGCAGGGCGATGCCGGCAACCCCGATGCCGCCACCACGCACGATGTACAGCTTACGGATGGCTCCATCCTGGTGGCTGCCATCACCAGCTGCACCAACACCAGCAACGATGGCCTCATGCTTGCCGCCGGGCTGCTGGCTAAGAAAGCTGCTGCCCTGGGGCTCAAGGTGCCGGCCTATGTCAAGACCAGCATTGCCCCCGGTTCCCGAATTGCCGCCCGCTATTTTGCCAACAACGATCTTACCGCCGCGCTCGACAGCATCGGTTTCTCCACCGTGGGCTACGGCTGCACCACCTGCATCGGCAACAGCGGCCCGCTCAACTCTGCGCTGGAGGAAGCCGTGGTGAACCACAACCTCGTGTCCTGCTCCGTGCTTTCCGGCAACCGCAACTTCGAAGCCCGTATCCACTCCCACGTGAAGGCCAACTTCCTCATGTCGCCCCCGCTCGTCATCGCCTTTGCCCTGGCCGGCCGCGTGGATATCGACATGGAAACCGACCCCCTGGGCACCGCTGCCGATGGCTCGGCCGTCTATCTGCGCGATATCTGGCCCACCGGCGAGGAAATTGCCGCTGCCCAGGCCCGTGCCGCCACCCCGGCAGACTATGCCGCCTGCTATGCCGGCCACGTGCCGGAGTGGGATGGCGTGAGCGCTCCCACGGGTGCTACCTTTGCCTGGAATGCTGCCTCCACCTACATTCACCGTCCGCCTTTCTTCGATGGTTTCGATGGCCGCAAGGGCGATATTACCGACATTGTAAACGCCCGCCCGCTCGGCATCTTCGGAGATAGTGTCACCACCGACCATATCTCCCCCGCCGGTGCCATCAAACCCACCGCCCCCGCCGGGCAGTTCCTGAGTGCACAGGGCGTGGAACGCCGCGATTTCAACACCTATGGTTCCCGCCGCGGCAACGACCTTGTCATGGCTCGCGGCACTTTTGCCAACGTGCGTATCAAGAACCTGCTCACCGCCGGGGTGGAAGGCGGCTACACCCTCTACTTCGGCTCCTCCCCTGTGAGCGCCCCTGATACCGCAATCGATGCCCCCTGCGGTACCCCCACCTTCATCTACGATGCCGGCATGGCCTACATGAAGGACGGTGTGCCCACCATCATCATCGGCGGCGAGGACTACGGCATGGGCTCCAGCCGCGACTGGGCCGCCAAGGGCACCAACCTGCTGGGAGTCAAAGCCGTTGTCACCAAGAGCTTCGAGCGCATTCACCGCAGCAACCTCATCGGCATGGGCGTGCTGCCCCTCAACTTTGCCAACCCGGCCGACTACGACCGCGTGAAGGAGCTCAAGGACGTGCGTTTCTCCATCATTGGCCTGCACAACGACATGGCCCCCCGCAGTGCAGCCACTCTCCTGGTGCAGCCTGCTGATGCCGAAGCTTTCGAGCTGCCTCTCATCGTGCGCCTCGATACCCCCATCGAGAAGGAATACTTCCGCGCCGGTGGTATCCTGCAGTATGTTCTGACGCAGTACTGCTGATTTTTCCGGAAATCAGCAGCGCAGCATCATCCACGCGCCCACCGGGCGCGTGTGATGGGGAGATTTATGCTTGAACAGAGGAGGGAGAGATGGTAGGCTTGATGAACCGACATGTTCAGATAGACGTATGCAACTGCGAGATATAGTAATGAGCCTGGCGCTGGCAGCGGGGTTGCCGCTGATGGCGGCTGAGAAGCCGAATATTCTGCTGGTGCTGGTGGATGATATGGGCTGGGGTGATTTGAGTATCAATGTTCCGGCTACCTGTGAGGATGGGTCGGTACGGCCGCCGTGCATCAGCACACCAAGCCTGGCGCAGATGGCGCAGCAGGGGGTGCAGCTGCGCCGCCATTATACGGCGGCACCTGTGTGTGCGCCGGCGCGGGCCTCACTTTTCAGCGGTACGCACCAGGGGCATACGGAGGTTATTCGCAACAACAGCTTTGATGCTGCATTGGAGAATTCGCACACTCTGGCCACGGTGTTGCGCGAGGCGGGGTATGCCACGGCGCTGATTGGCAAGTGGGGTATTGGCGGTGGTATGGAGAGCGGCGGCACGCCCGCCACGGCGGCTGCCTGGCCTACGCGGCGCGGGTTTGATTATTTCTTTGGTTACAACAACCACCTGGCGGGGCATCGTCATTATGCCAAGGAGGAGAGCAATGCTGACCCTGAGACGGGTATGAATGCGGTGTGGGATGGCGATAAGGTGATTACGCCGGATCTGGATACATGCTACAGCACGGATTTGTATACCGCCCGCAGTAAGAAATGGATTGCCGACCATGTGCAGGCGAACCCGGAGAAACCGTTCTTCCTGGCGCTCACGCTGATTGCGCCGCATGCACGCCTGGCGATTCCGAGCGCACCGTATCCGGCAGGCGGTGGCCTGAAAGGTGGTGTGCAGTGGCTGGGGCAGCCCGGCAGGATGATTAACACGGCCACTGGTAACTGGGACAGCTATATTCACCCGCAGTACCGCGATAATGCAGAGTGGAAAGAATATGCAGCCAGGCGCTTTGGCGGTGGTGCTCAGCGGGCTCTCAGCTCTGCCCGGCGCCATGCCACCATGATTACCCGTGTGGATGAAGCCATGGGCGACCTGATGCAGCTGCTCAAGGATCTGAACATTGATAAGAATACCTTTGTGGTGTTCACCAGCGATAACGGGCCGCACAATGAACCCGGTGCGGTGTGGGGATTCAAGGACCACCCGGCGCCGGCGCAGAATCCGGCTTTCTTCCGCAGTTACGGCCCCATGGATGGCATTAAGCGCGACCTGTGGGAAGGCGGCTTGCGTGTGCCGTGCCTGGTGTATGCCCCGGGCTATATCAGGCAGAATTACAACAGCGATTTTCCGAGCCAGTTCCACGACTGGATGGCTACCTTTGCCGAGCTGGCGGGTATGCCCAAGCCGATGCGCTGCGATGGTGTTTCGCTTCTGCCCACGCTGCAGGGCAATGATGCGGCGCAGAAGGAGGGTGTGGTGTATTCTGAATACAATTTCGGTGGTGGCATGGCTCAGTACCAGGACTATGCACCGAATAAGAAAGGCCGCGTGCGCGGCGAGCAGCAGAGTATCGTGTTCCGCGCAGCGGATGGCCGCTACCTGAAGGCGATCCGTACAAATATACGCAGCTCGGAGGACGATTTCGAGGTGTATGATGTGGTGGCTGATAGCCATGAGACCACGAATATTGCCGACCAGTTCCCCGGGATTCAGGAGAAGCTGAAGGCCGCTGTGCTCCACACCCGCCGCGCTTATGACTATACCCGCGACCCCGTCGCCGGGCATCGCAATAATGGCTGCGGTGGTTTCCGCCATTACGATATGACTCTGGTGCCCGCCAATATGCCGGGTGCCACGCAGCCGGGGCTGGCCATGCGCCAGGTGCAGGCAACCTGCCCCTGGGTGCCGGAGTTCGACACACTGCCCGGCGCTGCACGGGCGGCTGCCGGCACCGTGGCGGACCCCGCCGCCGTGGAGCTGCCCGCTGGCAGCATTACCGAGTTCAAGGGCTATATCAACGTGCCGGAGCAGGGCCACCACTGGCATTTCTATGTGACCCTGAGCGATGTGCCCGGCACCAGGGCTTATATCAAGCTGCATAACTTCCAGCTGGTGGATGCCGATTTCAACTACATCCCCGGCAGCACGGTGAATGAGTCTGCCGCCATCAATGCCGATGAGGCTATAGCCGATAAGACCGGTAAGAAGGGTGTGCCGCTCAAGGCCGGCAAGCATGCCATCACCATCACGGTGGTGCAGGGGACTGCCGCTCCCGGTAAGTTCAAGCTGGAGTGGAACAAGGGGCCTCAGGGGGGGCGCCAGACCCCGGTGGCCACCGTTCCCGCTGCGGCTTATTGCCATTGATGCCTTCATGATTCCACCCCCTCCCGTTTTACGGGAGGGGGGATTTGCAGGAATTTTGGATTTTTGATTTTGAATGTGTAAAATTCCCTGCGGCAAAGCGCAGAGAAAATGCACCGTGCGGTGGGAGCCGCGACCTCTCTTTTTATGCTGCATTTCCTGCTTCGGTGATGCAAGTACAGATGCGAAACTCCTTGGGCTACCGGGGCTGACTCTGGTGACTGCAAATTTCATTTGCCTTGACGTAAGGAGTTGAATGTGATAGGATGCACCGCGCGTATGATTCTCTTTCTTTACAAAAAATTGCTTATTGCTCTGCTGGTGTTCGGCGTGCTGGTATCGGCTCCGGTTCCGGTAAGCGCTGCCAGTTCTGATGATGATTCCTCCGAGGTCAGAAAGAAGAAAAAAAAGAAGAAAAAGAAGA
>JAFXDR010000024.1 GCA_017521145.1 Akkermansia sp.
ATCGGACCAGGAGAAACGCGACCGCGCCGCCACCTTCACCACCTCCACCAAACCGGCACCCAACACCAGCGCGAATCGCTGCAGGCACTCATCCGCACCGACCGCCAGGTGCCCACCACGCTGCATGGCGGCCCGCGGTTCAAGCTGTACAGCATGTACGAAGGGCAGGATATGCGCCAGGTGACTGAAGTTTCGGGGCGCACCCTGTTACTCTGTTTCACCGCTCCCTGGTGCCGCCATAGCAATGCCATGCGCAAATCGCTTCAGGAGCTGGCCGAAAAGGAAAAAGGCGGTGTACAGGTGGTCGAGATTGATGCCGATGCCTACCCGGCCCTGGCCAATGACTACAACCTCACCAAAGTGCCCACCACCATCTTCTACACCGAAGGCATCAAGCTGCGCAGCATTGAGGGGGCCTACACCGCCGACAGCCTGCAGCGCTACCTGCACAACCTGCTCACCCAGGATGAGCAGAAAAACTGATTTTCAGAATAAAAACGATACCATTGCATATGAGATTCCTCACAGGATTACAGCCCAGCGGCCAGCTCCACATCGGCAACTACTTCGGCGCCATCGAGCCCGCCGTGCGTCTTCAGGAAAAGGGAGAGGCTTTCTATTTCATTGCCAACTACCATGCCATGACCACCATGGAAAGCGCCGAAAAACTGCGCGAGAACACGCGCGGTCTGGCGGTGGATTTCCTGGCCTGCGGACTCGACCCGGAAAAAGCCGTCTTCTTTGCCCAATCTGCCGTGCCGGAGGTGAACGAACTCGCCTGGATTCTCTCCACCCTGTGTCCCATGGGGCTGCTGGAGCGCTGCCATTCCTATAAGGACAAGGTGGCCAAGGGTTTTGCAGCCAGCCACGCCCTCTTTGCCTACCCCGCCCTCATGGCGGCAGACATCCTGCTGTATGATTCCGATGCCGTGCCCGTGGGCAAGGACCAGAAACAGCACCTCGAAGTGACCCGCGACCTGGCGGGCAAGATAAACGATACTTTTGGCGAAGGCCTGCTCAAGATGCCCGAAGCCATCATCTCCGAAGCCACCGCCGTGGTGCCCGGGCTCGATGGTCAGAAAATGAGCAAGAGCTACGGCAACACCCTGCCCATCTTTGGCGAGGAAAAACCTCTCCGTAAGCTCATCAACAAAAAGGTGGTGACCGATGCCACCCCGCTGGAAGACCCGAAACCCACGGAAAACTCCATCATTCTGGCGCTCTACAAGCTCTTTGCCACGCCGGAGCAATACCAGGCCATGGTCGATGCCCACCACGCCGGCGGCATTGGCTACGGCCAGTTCAAGAAAGACCTCTTCGAGGCCTATTGGGAATACTTCCGCGCCGCCCGCGAAAAGCGCGAATGGATTCTGGCCCACCCCGAATACGTGGACGATGTACTCAACACCGGCGCCGCCCGCGCCCGCGAGGAAGCCGCCAAGGTGCTCACCCGCGTGCGCCAGGCCGTAGGGCTGGGTTGGGTCTGAGTCCGGGCTGCTGACCCGGATACCGTCTGTAGAGCAGATAACGTCCCGGGCGTCAGCCCGGGATTTCGTTTTCCTTTAAGCCTGAGTCTTATCTCTCCCCTATCGGTCGAGATAATATTGTCCCCAGCACCTATGGAAACGATATCCATACGGTGCGAGGACCAGGGGGAGGCTCAACGGCGCTTCCGCCTGCTTTTCTTCTTAGCCACCTTGCCATCGGTAGCGGCGCAAGGGGCGGTGGGCAGACCGGCTTCGTTCACCAGATTGGGATTGATGAAAACCGCCCAGCCATAGCGCATGAATTTGGGAGCCTTGAGCCCCTGTGCCGTCAGGACAACCTTCTCGTCCTGGATTTCAGCCTCTGCGGGCACGAATTTCTTATCGTTACCGGCCAGTTCAAAACCGACCGGATCCGCGCCATCAGTCGTCCTGAGTCCCTGGGCATTGCGGAAACTGACTGTTACCTTCCCCCCCTTTGTCCTGAACCCGGAAACCACGGGACCATAGGCGGCCACATCCTTGCCATAGACCTCTTTCAAGGCCGTGGCAGCCAGGCGCTCGCCTACCTCCACCTTACGGGGAGGATGCACATCGCTATTGGTGGAGCCAAGGTCGAGCGTGACCACGCAGCCCACATTGGGGAGTTCTTCTGCCACCTCGGCCTGCACCTGACGGAACTCCGGCCAGTAGGCCCGCAAGGCTCCCTTGTCATTAATACGCGGCAGCTGAACCTGAATGAAAGCCATGTCCGGGTTATTCAGTGAATCACGCCAGGAGGTGATCACATCCTTGAGCAGTTTTTTATTCTGCTCATTGTCAAGAATCTCGGCATCGGACTCCCCCTGGTACCATATGGTTCCGGCCACGGGGAAGCCTTCCCATTTCTCCAGCCCGGTCTCATACAGATATGAGGGGGCATAGGGATGCCGTGAAAAATCTCCCCCCGGCCCCACATTCTGCTGGGCGCGCCCGCGCACCCACGCGCTCGCGTACCTGCTCTTCACCCAGTCACCGCCCTGGCAGCCGGGGTACTCCCTGCGCACCACATCACGGGGAATCCAGGCCAGCATATTCGAGCCACCCAGTGAGGCATGAATCACCCCCACCGGCACCCCGAGTGCCTTCTGCAGACTCTGGCCGAAATAGTAGCCCACCGCCGTCATGCGCGGTGTGGCAGCAGGAGCACTCACTGCCCACTTGCCCTCGTACATGCGCTTTTCCTGCACACGCTTGAGCAGGTCGGCATTGTAGCGCGGAGGAGCGGTGTGCACCTGCGGTTCACTGTGGTAGAAACGGAAATGCTCATTGGCCGACTGTGCAATCGTCTGCTGATTACCGGGAGTCTGGTTCAGGCGCCAGAGCATGTTCGACTGCCCGCTGGCAATCCACACCTCACCCACCACCACATTCTGTACACTGGCGGAACCACTCTTCTGCTCTGCCACCAGCTCCTGCCCGGTGGCATTGGCCTCCATGGGCTGCAGCACCGCCTGCCACTTCTTCCCCTTCACCTCGGCCTTCACGCTCTGGCCGTTGAACTTCACCATTATCGCTTCGCCCGGCGCATCCGTTGTGCCGCGCACGGTAATCTCACGCCCGCGCTGCAGCACCATACCATCACCATAGATGGCATCCAGCTCCACGGCGGCGAATGCGGGAAGCATTCCTGTCAGGATGTATAAGGAGAAGCGGTTCATGCTTTATTCCTACCATATTCACAGAGATAAGAAAAGCAAAAAATCGGCAGAAAGTGACTTAAAATAGAATTTTTTCGGAATTCGGGATAAATTCCGCTTGACTTAAATGCCGATATGCTGTATATATCCGCCCCACAAAGTTATGGCAAAGAAAAGCTGGATTGAAAGAAACAAGAAGAAGGCAGCTGTCGCGGCTCGTTATGCAGACCTCCGTGCCAAGCTGAAGGCTGAAGGCGACTACATCGGTCTCACGATGCTGCCGCGCAACGCTTCCCCCGTGCGTCTCGTAAACCGTTGCGAGCTCACTGGTCGTCGCCACGCTTTCCTGCGCCGTTTCCATCTTTCCCGTATCGCTTTCCGCGAGCTTGCCAACGCCGGCATGATTCCCGGTGTGACCAAGTCCAGCTGGTAAGTCCTGATATAGACTTGACAATTTTTCTACGCGGGCTATCCTATACGGACTAGCCCGCGTAGCCTTATTATCAGATGCCGATATACGAATACATCTCCGAAAACCCGGAAGACCCGAGCCGATCATGCCGCATGTGCCGAAACGGCTTTGAACTGATGCGCCCGGCAGACCGGGCCCCGCTCACGCACTGCATGTATTGCAAGAACCCGGTTCGCAAGAAAATCGGCAAGGTGAATGTGCCTAAAATAACCGCTCCGCTCTCAGTAAGCGATGCGAAGAAAGCCGGTTTCACCGTGATGCAGAAGCGCGATACGGGCGTATACGAAAAGCTTTAATACCCATGCAATTCTTTCTGACCCCTGAAGAAATCGCGAAGCTGGAGTGGACCTACCCCGGCGTGGGAGAAATTGTGCTCTTCATTGTGGGCATCAGTTTCTTCCTGTTCCTGAATGCCTTTTTCGTGGCAAATGAATTCGCCTGCGCCCGCGTGCGCGAGAGCCAGCTGGTGGAAGATGCCGCTGACACCCGCTCCCAGGCGCAGCGCCGCCGCACCGCGCGCCACATTGAGCGGCATCTGGATACCTATCTCTCAGCCAACCAGGTGGGCATCACCTTTGCCTCGCTGGCACTGGGTGCCATGGGCGAGCCTTTCATAGCCAGCCTCATCAGCAGCCCGCTGAGCTACTACCTGCACCTGAGCCCCACCGTGGTGCACGTGATCTCCTACACCGTGGCCTATGCTCTCTTCACTTTCGCGCACGTGGTGCTGGGCGAACTGGTGCCCAAGAGCCTGGCCATCCGCAAGCCGCTGCAGATTGCCCTTCTCACGGCGGTTTCCATGCACCGCTTTGCCAAATCCACCAAATGGATTATCCACCTCTTCAACAACACGGCCAATGCCATTGCCCACCGCGTGTTCGGCGTAGACCCGCACTACGAGCCGAATGAATCCCACAGCGCGGAGGAAATTGCCCTCATTGTGGAAGCCAGCGGCCGCAGCAACGAAGTAACGGAAACCGAGGCGGAAATCTCCATGAACGCCCTGGAGCTCAACGACCGTTCCGTGCGCGATATCCTGGTACCCCGCAGCCGCGTGGAAGTGCTGGATATCAACAAAACCTTCGATGAACTGCTGGAGCAGGTACTCACCAGCCGCCACAGCCGCTTTGCCCTGGTCTCCGGCCACCTGGACCACGCCAAAGGCTGGGTGCATGTGAAAGATGTACTGCAGATGGTGCACAGCGGCACCCGTGATATCATGGCCGAGCGCCGCGAGCTCAAGGTAGTACCCGAAACCATGAAGCTCGATACCCTGCTGGATTTCTTCTCCAGGGAACACACGCACTTTGCCCTGGTGGTGGATGAATACGGCGAAGCCCAGGGCCTTGTGTATCTGGATGACGTGCTGGAAGAGATTGTGGGCAACGACATTCAGGATGAGTTCGAGATGGAAGCCGCGCGCACCTTCTTCAAGGTGGCCGAGGGGCAATACATTGCCAGCGGCTCCATTGCCCTGTTCGACCTGGAGGAAGAACTGCCGGAAATAGGTGAGTTTGAAAAAGACAACGGTATCTCCACCCTCAGCGGCTACATCACCGACCAGCTGGGGCACCTGCCCGAATGCAACGAGCAGATTCGCCACCGCGATTACCTTATCACCGTGATTGGCAGCGATGGCCGCCGCGTGACCCAGGCGCGGTTGGAATACGCCCCCCTGTCCACGCAGGAGGATGATGACCTGGATGTATAACCCCTCCTTCCCCAAGAAAGAAAGCTCCCCATGCATATCTACGAATCACTTTCTCTGGCTCCCACGGGCTTCACCATGGGCATGGTACTCATGCTGCTGAGCCTGTATGTGCTGCTCTGCCCGGAGCCATTCCGCCGCCAGCTGGGCAGTATGCACGCCAAGAGCAGCGCGGGCACCGTGCTGCTCGGCATCGATTTCATCTGGGTAGCCCTGCTGCTCTTCAAGGCTGATTGGAACGCCCTCTGCATGCCGCTCTTTGAGTTCGAGAACTTCCGCGGCATCCTGCTCATCCTCTGCCCCGTGGTGTGGTTTGTGATGAGCAGCATGGCCAAAGAGCAGCTCTTTGCCCGTGCCCTGGGCATGTTCCTGCTGCTCATGGCCATTGTGCCCATGAGCGCGGCCTTCATGAAAGACCCCGCCTCGCGCATCCTCATTCCGCTGTGGTGGTACCCGGTGCTCACCGTGGCCATGTTCTGGGTAGCCAAGCCCTACCTGTTCCGCGACTGGACTGCCTGGCTGATCAGGCGTCCGGGGCTCATCTCTGCCCTGGCCGTGGGTAACTTTGTCTACGGTCTGGCTATCTGCACCTGCGCCGGGCTCTTCTGGTAAACCGCTCACTCCCTCACCCCTGCACATGATTTCCCTTTACACCGCCGACTACATCGTCACCCAGAACGATGCCCGCGACATCATTGAACACGGTGCCGTAGCCGTGGAGGATGGACGCATTCTCAGCGTCGGACATGCCGATCTGCTCGAAATCCTCTTCCCGGATCACCGACGGGTCGATATGGGCCGGGCGGTCATCATGCCCGGCCTCATCAATGCCCACACCCATATCTCCATGAGCCTGCTGCGCGGCTACTCCGATGACAAGGCACTCATGGACTGGCTCACGCAGGATATCTTCCCGGCCGAAGCGCGGCTCACCCCGGAGCTGGTCGAGCTGGGGGCCACCTTTTCGCTGGCGGAAATGATACGCACCGGCACCACTGCATTCTACGATATGTACATGCACCAGCGCAGCGTGTTCCGCGCGGCAGACAAGCTGGGCATGCGTGCGGTCATGGGCGAGAGCGTCACCCAGTTCTTCCCCTCGCTCACCTGCAGGAATGCCGAGGCCTATTTTGACCTCGTGCGGGCCCAGGCAGAGGAATGGAAAGGGCACCCGCGCATCCGCCAGGCAATCCTCCCGCACGCCCCCTACACCACCACCCCGGATTTACTCACCCAATGCCGCGCGCTGGCAGATGAGACCCACTCCCTGTTCGGCATGCACCTGGCCGAGACCGAGAGCGAAACGCAGACCTGCCTGCAGAACTTCGGCAAGCGCCCCATCCCCTACTGCGAAAGCCTGGGGCTGCTGCAGCCGGACAGCACCTTCTTCCACGTGGTGCACGCCGATGAGCACGATATGGAACTGCTCTGCGAAGGCCGCTGCGCCGTGGTGCACAACCCCGCCAGCAATATGAAACTGGCCAGCGGTGTGGCTCCCATCGGTGCCATGCAGCGCTACCGAATCCCCGTGGGGCTGGGAACCGATGGCCCCGCCAGCAACAACGCCCAGAACATGGTGCGCGAAATGTATGTGGCCAGCCTGCTGCAGAAAGTCCATGCGCTGGACTCCACCGCCTGCCCCGCGCAGATGGCGCTCGACATGGCAACCCGCGGTGGTTCCGATGCCTTGCACGAGCCGCTCATCGGCACGCTGGAACCCGGCATGAAAGCCGATTTCATTGCCCTGGACCTCAGCACCCCGAACATGCAGCCCGTGCACAACATCGTGTCCAACATCGTGTATGCCGCCACCGGGCTGGAAAACAGGCTCACCGTGGTCGATGGCCAGGAGCTCTACCGCGACGGCAAGTTCCACACCTGCGATTATGAGGCGCTCTGCGCTGAAATGAAAGCCATTCACGGATGGCAGAAGAAGTAAGCCTGTGAACCCGATTGCGCTGGAGGATTTGTGCTGGGCAGCCATTGATTTTGAATCTGCCGGCACCGCACCGGGCGAAACCGATTGCCCGGTGCAGATTGGTATCGTGCGCGTTGAAAAGCTCTTCTCCGGCTCGCCGCGCCTCTTCACCAGCTACATTGCCTGCCAGCGCCCGGTGCGATGGAGCGCCGCCAGGGTACACGGCATCACCACCGACACCCTGAAAGGCGCCCCCGCTTATGCAGAGCTCTGGCCGCAAATCCGCGACCTGCTGCGAGGTGCCGTGGTGCTGGGTCACAACCCTGCCACCGAGAAACGCTTCCTGAACCAATTCCCCGGCCACGGCTTCGGCCCCTGGGTCGATACCCTGGCACTGGCCCGCCAGGCCGCCCCGGATTTGCCGGATCACGCCCTCTCCACCGTGTGCGAGGCCCTGGGCATTACCGATACAGTAACCGCCCTGGTCAGCGATGCCGCCCACTCCCGCTGGCACGATGCCCTGTACGATGCCGCCGGCTCCCTGCAGCTTCTGCGTACCCTCATCACAGCCCTTTCCATGCAGCGCTGCACCCTGCGGGATATTTCCTTCGCCGTCAGCGAATAACCCTGATACAAACAAGTTCTGAGACACATCTCAGAGCTTTTCTGTAACCACGCAGCACCGGGAGGTGCTGCGCTAGCTTCACATTCTGCATTCTGCGTTCTGAACTACTCCCAGACCTGGGTGGTGCGGGCGGCGAGCTTCTGGTCCAGGCTCAGGAGCTCATCGATGCGGGTGCCGCAGAGGGTCATGATATCCACAATCTCCTCCACCTGCAACTCCTCCTCCACCTGCTCCTTCACATAGTCAAACAAGAGACACTGGGTGGCATATTCCCGCTCCTCGCGGCAGAGAGTGAGCAAATCGTGAATGGAAGCGGTGATACGGCGCTCGTGCTCCAGAGAAAGGCGGAACAAATCCAGCGGCGTTTCCCAGGTATACACCGGCGCGGCCACGGAAGGGATAACCACTTTGGCCCGGCGATTTTCCAGGTGGGATACAAAGCGCAGCGCATGGCCGCATTCCTCGCGGTATTGCTCGCGCATCCAAT
>JAFXDR010000025.1 GCA_017521145.1 Akkermansia sp.
GCCGGCTTGCTTGCGTTGAGGTGCGATGATTAAACCGCTATTTGTGTGGGGAGTCAAGAGAAAAGCAGAATTATGCCAGAATTCATCACATGTGTCCCGGAGATTATAAAAAAATATAGTCCTAAATGACACAAAGTCACAGTGTTCTGTATGAAAAATCGTAGTGGAGTATCCCCCGCCCCACCATCGGCAGAAAGTATTAATTCCCGGCTCTATCGGCGTAACCGCCAGATTTCAAATTGTCAATCGTAAATTGTCAATCGTAAATCCAAGTGTTCCGAAACCTTCGGGACACTTGTGGGCGATTCCTTTTTCTGACTGGTTTCGAGCTTGCAGGATGCTTAAGAATCGTGTACTATATCCGCAATTCATGGAAGCCGAATACACAGAGGACGATATTCAGACACTTGACTGGCGCGAGCATATCCGTTTGCGCCCCGGTATGTACATTGGCAAGCTGGGCGATGGCTCCATGCCGGATGATGGTTTGTATGTGCTGCTCAAGGAGGTCATCGATAACTCGATTGATGAGTTTGTGATGGGCATTGGTAAGAAAATCCTGGTCAGTATTGATAAGGATGGTCTGTGCGAGGTGCGCGATTTCGGCCGCGGTATCCCCCTGGGCAAGTTGTACGAATGCGCGGCCAAGATTAACACCGGCGGCAAGTATGATGGCGAGGCTTTCAAGAAATCAGTGGGTCTGAATGGCGTGGGTATCAAGGCGGTGAATGCGCTTTCCGCGCATTTTGAGATTCAGGCCTACCGCGAGGGGCAGACCCGCCGCATCCGTTTCCAGTCGGGGGATATGGTGGAGGGCAGCGATGTGACCGAAGCTACCGACCAGCCGGATGGCACCCGCGTGGCGTTCATGGTGGACCGCAGTATCTTTGCGGCAGATGCCGCTTACAACCTGCAGTTTGTGGAGCGCATGTGCCGCTATTACTGCTATCTGAACACCGGGCTCACTATCAATCTGAACGGCCGCAATATCTCTTCAAAGAATGGTCTGCTTGATTTGCTCCGGGAGGAGATGAAGGAGGAGCCGCTCTATGCGCCTGTCCACATTTCCGGCAATGATATCGAGATTGCCATCACCCATGGCGATGACTATGGCGAGGAGTACTATTCCTTTGTGAACGGCCAGCATACCACGATGGGCGGTACCCACCAGGCCGCGTTCCGCGAGGCTATTGTCAAGACGCTGCAGGGCTATTTCAAGAAGAGCTACGAGGGCTCCGATATCCGCAACGGCATTCAGGCGGCCATCAGTATCAAGGTCATCGAGCCGGTATTCGAATCGCAGACCAAGACCAAGCTGGGCAGCAACACCATGGGCCCCGGCAAGGAGACTATCCGCACTTTTGTGCTCAACTTCCTGGCCCGCGAGCTGGATAACTACCTGCACCGCCACCCGGAAATCGGCGAGGCGATGGAGGAGAAAATCAAGGAGAGCGAAAAGACCCGCAAGGAGGTGGCCGGCGTAACCGGCAAGGTGGCCAGGGAACGTGCCAAAAAGGCCAAAATCCACACGCGCAAGCTGCGCGACTGCCGCGTGCATTTCGACACGAAGCACAAGCGGGCCAAGGATACCATGCTTTTCATCACCGAGGGTGATTCCGCCTCCGGCTCCATCACCACCGCACGCGATGCCGAAACCCAGGCCGTGTTCTCCCTGCGCGGCAAGCCGGCCAACAGTTTCGGCATGAACCGCGCCGCCCTGTTCGAGGAAAAGCGCAACGAGGAGCTCGATTTCCTGCATCTGGCGCTCAATATCGACCGCAGCATGGAAGACCTGCGCTACAACAAGGTCATTATCGCTACTGATGCCGATGTGGACGGCATGCACATCCGCCTGCTGCTGCTCACTTTCTTTATCCAGTATTTCCCGGATCTCATCCGCGAGGGGCATCTCTTCATCCTGCAGACCCCGCTCTTCCGCGTTCGCAACAAGCAGAAGACGCTCTACTGCTACTCCGAAGCCGAGCGCGACCGCGCCGTAAAGCAGCTGGGCCGCAACCCGGAAATCACCCGCTTCAAGGGGCTGGGGGAAATCTCTCCCTCCGAATTCAAGAACTTCATCGGCGAGGATATCCGACTGGAAGAAGTGACGCTCGAAAACGCCCACAACCTCAAGGAAATCCTCCGTTTCTACATGGGCGATAACACGGATGACCGCCGCCAGTACATTGTAGATAACCTCCGCATTGAAGAAGATTTAGCATGAAGAAACTCTTTCTCTCTACCTTGGCCACCCTGTTCATTCTGCCCACCCTGGCTGAGTGGGAACCCCGCGGCTTGTGCTATGTATGGACAGGTGACGGCAAACCCGATTCCCCGGGCGACATGCTCACCGGGGAAATATACGATTACAATCTCAGCAAGGAGGGGAAGCACTTCACCTACTCCGAAATCTATTACCCGGATGAACTATTCACAGCGAAGCAATTAGACGTTGCAACCGCACAAAGATTCCGAAAAATCAAAGCAGAAATTCAGAACCGGGTGCTGGCCTCCAAGGCAGACAATCCAACCAACAGTCCGGATTTCCGTGGTCATTATATATCCACGTTCAAAGAAGTAATGGAAGGCAGAACAGACGTTCTGAAAAAGTGTTACAAATATCCTCACCGCATCGCTGCCCCGCATATCTTTATGCCGGCAGCCAGTTTTCCTTCTCTCGATGCAGGGTTGGGGCTGCCTGCCACTTCATCCGATATCATTGCGCCAGCTTCAGCTCCTGCCGGAACGGCAAAGTCCAAAACGATTCCGAGCTCATGGATTGCCGTTTTCAGAGGAAAAGTCATAGCACCCAGAAGTATGACCTTCCGCTTCTTCGGTTCTGCGGAAGATAACATAGCCGTGCGATTTAATGGAGAACTAGTTCTTGAGACGGGTATGAACCAGCCTCTGATATATAAGGGTAACGGTATTCGGGGAAAGGGAGGTTCGATAGATTCTTTAAAGGTTTACAACCAGGAAGTAGCTGCAGGGAAATACCCGGAAAGGAAAGATTACCTGCTCCTGATGCTCAAAAGCACCCCCTATATCAATGAGGTGTACGGCGGCCTCATGGGCGGCACTCCAGTCACCGTCAAAAAAGGTCAGACCTATCCTATTGAGATTATCATCGGCAATGAGGGCGGAGACGCTTTCTACTATCTTCTTACGCAGGAAGTCACCCCTGATAACCATGCCCCGATGCACCTGTTCCGCACCAACGGAGCCCACCCCACCACTCCTTCATTTCGGGCACATAAAGACTGGAAGAGACGCCACTTCGATTCAGGACCCAATTTCATCAATAACTCAGACATCTGGAAGATTGCCCCCAAGGCTAAGAGAAAGAAGAAAAAGAGCAAAAGAAAATAACCCACATCCCCCTGCTATACCAGGGAAGAGCAAATCGCATAAGAAAAGTAAAGAAGGGTTGAAACGTTTCCGGGTTCTGGACCAGGACGCACCCCAATTTCAAAAAATAGACAATCGTCAATGGTCAATCCATATTGACAACGATGACGGTATCGTGTAGCATACAGAGAATACCACTTTTATATAATGAAGACACTCATTATTGCCCGCCATGGCAACACCTTTGCCAAAGGAGAAACGCCTACCCGCGTAGGCTGCCACACTGACCTGGAGCTCGTTGAAGAAGTGGATTACGGCCCCGCTTCACCTTTTCCGGACAGATGAATCGCTCCCCAACGCCGCGCTGCACACAGCCGGTATGGAGAAGCCGGATTACGAAGAAGACTCCCTTATCTGGAAAACAGCCCAGGAATAAAACGCATTCAGCCCCCTCATTCCTTGAAAAGATGAAACTAGCCCACTTATTCACACTTTTCCTCCTTGCAACCGCCCTGCCCACCCTGGCTGAGTGGGAACCACGCGGCTTGTGCTATGTATGGGACGGAGACCCATCCACTGCAGAAGCACCAGAAGGCATGCTGACTGGTGAAGTTTACGATTTCAACCGCAACCCACAAGGGGAGTATTTCACCTATTCCGGCATATATGCGGACAAGGGCAGCAACCGCACACGCAAAGCGATAGCCGGCAACCCGACCGGCAGTCCTGATTTATTCGGGCAGTTTGCGGCTACCTTCAAAATGCTGCAGCGGAACAAGCCGGGTATTCTGAAGAAATACTACAAATATCCCTACGCTGTCGCGACACCGCATCTCTACATGCCGCCAGTGGAATTCAAGACAATGGAAGGGCTGCTGGATCCGAACGGAAAGAACTCAAGGAAAGAGCCTCAGAGTTCCGGCAGCTCGGATTTCATCAACGAAGAGCCGGGGGCCGCCAAGAATGCAATAGGCAGAGAATACCGGGGAGCTCCCTCCCTGATTGCCGTCTTCAAAGGTTCCGTCACAGCTCCCAGGAGCATGAGGTTCCGTTTCTACGGCGCAGCAGATGAAGGCATGCTGGTCAGATTCAACGACCGGATGGTGCTGGAAACCGGCTATGTGTTCTCAGATATCTATGCCGGGAACGGGGAAAAAGACAAAGGCTGCGGCTGGCATTCCATGAATGAGTACCACAAACAGGTGGCGGAGGACAAAGTGCCCTCAAAAAAGAACTATGTGATTCAGAAGCTCAAAAGCACCCCGTTCTGCAACAACAAATTCAAAGGAATGACTGGTGGTGCCCCCATATCCGTCACCGAGGGCGAATCATATACCATTGAAATCATTCTCGGCAATGTCGCGGAACGAGCTCTGTGCTACTTGCTCACGCAGGAAGTGACGCCAGGCAAT
Organism: Akkermansia sp.; assembly: GCA_017521145.1. Classification (GTDB taxonomy): domain Bacteria; phylum Verrucomicrobiota; class Verrucomicrobiia; order Verrucomicrobiales; family Akkermansiaceae; genus Akkermansia. Next base: position 4,761 of record JAFXDR010000025.1, read on the forward strand.
AACGCCCCGCTCAAACTATTCAGAACAAGCAGTGCATTACCAACCATGCCCCGCGGATTCATACCCGGCAATCCTGCCTTCGACCGCGAAAATGGGCCGGATTATGCCGAAGATTCAGAAATCTGGCAGATTGCCACGCCTTCAGAAAAAGGAAAAACGAAAAGCAGATCTCGCAAGAAAGGTAAAGAGCAGTCAAAGCGTTTCCGTCCACTGAACTAGTGCTCCCCCCAATTTCAAAAAAAATAGTCAATGGTCAATCCATATTGACAATGATGACGGTATCGTGTAGGATACAGAGAATACCACTTTTATTATGAAGACACTCATTATTGCCCGCCATGGCAACACCTTTGCCAAAGGAGAAACGCCTACCCGCGTAGGCTGCCACACTGACCTGGAGCTCGTTGAAGAAGAGCGTGGTCGCGGTGTCGGCCTGTACCTCAAGAAGCTGGGTCTTGTACCCACCCGCATCCTGGCAGCCCCGCTGAAGCGCACCATGGGCACCGCCGCCCTGGCTGCTGAAGCCGCAGGCTGCACCTGCCCGGTGGAACCCGACCACCGCTTCATTGAGGTTGACTACGGCCCCGATGAAAACAAGACCGAGGAACAGGTGAAAGCCCGCCTGGGAGCCGAAGCCGCCAAGGCCGAAGGCATCGACCCCGCTACACTCACTGCTGAAGAGCTCGATGCCAGGGGCGAAGCCATCATCGACAAATGGAATGCCGATGCCACTGTACCCAACGGCTGGAAGGTGGACGTGCAGCAGATCCGCGACAACTGGATGAGCCTGGCTTCCGAGGTGAAGGACGGCGAAATCATGCTCTGCGTTTCCTCCAACGGCACCATCCGCTTTGCTCCGGTCATCACCGGTGATTATGCAGGTTTCTGCGCCGAGCACGATATCAAGGTGGCCACCGGCGGTGTGTGCATCTTCACCAGTGAGGACGGCACCACCTGGACCTGCACCGAATGGGGCACCAAGGCATTCAAGAAAATCTGACCACAGTAGAAAACCATGATTAAAAACCTGAAACCCGCCTGGGTAGACGAATTCAAGAAGTTTGCCCTGAAAGGCAACGTGGTGGACATGGCCGTGGGCGTCATCATCGGCGGCGCTTTCGGCAAGATTGTCACCTCCCTGGTGAATGATATCATCATGCCGTCGGTCTCCATGCTCACGGGCGACACCAAAAACCTGGCCGAGCTCTCCTACGCGCTGAGTGCAGAGGAAGGAGCCCCGGTCATCAAATATGGCGTATTCTGCCAGACCGTGCTGGATTTCCTCATCATCGCGCTCACCATCTTCTGGGCGGTGCGCCTGGTGTGCAAGCTGCGCGCGAAAAAGGCCGAACCCGCCCCTGAGCCCCCTGCCCCCGCGCCCACGCCGGAGGATATCCTGCTGCTGCGGGAGATTCGCGATGCTCTCAAGAACAAGTGAACAAGAAACAACTCATAGCCCGGGTCCAGCGCTACATGGGCCCCGGTGCCACGCGCAACACCGCCTCTGCCGCAGTAGAGGCGGTGCTCGCATCCATTGGTCTGGCCACGAAAGAAGAAAATGCCAGGCTCCACATTGCCCATTTCGGCACCTTTGAACGCACCACCCGCCCTGCCCGCCAGGGCTACGATATCAACACCGGCACCATGCGCAGCATCCCCGCCAGAAGCGAGCTCACATTCAAGCCCGCAGCCGGTTTCTTACCAGAGCAGGCAGATTAGCCATTCCGCCTACTGCGCCTGTGAACGCCGTGAAATGGCCCATACACCTGCGGCAATGCAGATGACAGCCACCACTTTCTGCCAGGTGAGGGCATCCACCCCCAGAGATATACCCACCACTGCGGCAATGACGGGCTGGATGTAATTGTAGGCAGTCACTGTGGCAGGTTCCAGGTGGCGCTGCCCCACAATCATGAGCAGGTAACTGATAAAAGAACCAAAGAACACCACATAGGCAGAGCCCCATATTTCAGCAGGGCCCAGTTGTTTCCATGGCATGCTGAGCATCTCATGCAGCCAGAGAGGAGCTGTGAGCACAGCAGAAATCAGAAAGAGCCACCGCATGAGCACGACCGGGTGGTATTTCTTTATCACCCCGCTGAAGAACACAAAATAAAACGATACGGAAAGCTGGGAAAACAGGCAGATGGCATCACCCACCGGGCTGCCGCTGCGACCGCCTTCCATCTGGGAACCAAGAATCAGCACCAGGGCTCCGGCAGCCGCGATGATGAGACCCGCCACCCGCCGCAGCGTGACTGCAGCATGGAGGAATACCGCCGAGAGGATAAAGGTGAACACCGGGGTACTGGTAGTGGCCACGCAGGCATTGGTAGGCGAGGTGTACTGCACCCCCAGCACGTAGCAGAACTGGTTGATACCCATACCACAGAGGGACATAATGATAAGCGGCAGCCAATCGCCCCGCTCCACCCGCTGGCGGGGAACAACAGGCGAAACAGCCCAGAACAGCAAAGCGGCACCACACAGCCGGAACCCCGCCATGCTCACGCCGGAGACCAGGCCGCTTTCCATGGCCCACTTGCAGAGCGGGCTCATAAGGCCAAAACAGATGAACGCGCCCAGCGTTATGCCATGAGCCCGGAGTGCAGATTCTTCACGGAGCATACAATCCTTCCCCCGTTCGAACAGCCAGGAACTTACTGTTTGTGCATAATGAACGTACCACGCTGCACCTGCTTACCCAGAAGAGCCGCAGAGGGGGTCGGCTCCACCCGGTAGGTGCCTTTGTACACACCATCCTTCATCTTGCCAGTCCAGGTGATGTTCACGAAGGTCTGCGTGTCACCCTCGGAGCGAATGGTGACATCCTTGCCATTCACATAGCCGATAAAATGGCCACTGCCGTACAAATCATCCATCAGGACCAGCACGCCTTCAAGTTTATCGTCATCCTGCTTCATGCTCATTTTGACACCGCACTTAGTACCGCCGATTGTATCATTGCAGCACTCGCCCATCCACACCCCCTCCGCAGAGTCCGAGCAGGAAGAGAGCCCCCCGGCCACCGCAGTCATCATCATCATTCTGAAAAGAGCTTTCATAGTAAGTACTCCCCTATTCTACCACTTTATCAACAACTAGCAAGAAAAAGTTAAACGGAGAGAAATTACAAGTCAGGCTCAATTGAAGAATCGTCTGTTGCCGAACAGGAGCCGCTTGACTGTATCCAAAGCGGCGTGAGCAGATTGTTCCCCCATGCTCCTGCAATACCCCAGGCCCTGCATGAACGAGAGCCCGGGCGGCAGAGGCAGAGCATGCCGATCCACGGCGGCATCCAGCAAAGCCGGCCCCTCTGCAGCCAGCCATTCCTTGATAGCAGGAATCGCCTCGTTTACAGAAGCAATCCTCCAGGCGCACAAGCCCATGGCCCGGGCCACAGCGGCAAAGTCCGTGTTGTGCAGAGAGGTTCCCACGGGCTGCGGCATCCCGGCGCGGAGCTGCTCCAGCGCAACGTAATCGAGCTCCGAATTATTGTACACCAGAACCTTGACCGCCAGCTTCTCCTGCAGAAGGGTAAGCAGATCCCCAGCCAGCATGGAAATGCCGCCATCGCCACACAGGGCAATTACCTGGCGACCGGGATACAGAGCCTTGGCTCCAATTGCCATGGCCAGGGCACAGCCCATGGAACCATGGTTGAATGACCCCAGGATTCGCCGTGTATCCAGAGCCTGCAGGTACCGCGCGCTCCATATATCGGGGGTGCCGGTATCAACGGTGAATATGGCATCCGGCTCGGCGTGGTCGCTTACCAGACGCGTAAGCAGCTCCGGCCGCAGCGGCGCGTCCTCATCCACCACTCGAAGCGAAGCACTGATGCCAGCGACCTCCCTTGCATGAAACGTGCGCATGGCACGCAAAAACTCGTCTGAGCGGTTAGGCGCAACCAAAGAGAGCAGCGAGCGGGCAACAGCCCCGGCATCGGCATGCACGGCCAGCGCCAGCGATACGCGACGCCCCAGCGCTGCGGCATCAGTATCCACCTGAATCACCTTGCCATGCTGAGGCAGGAAATCCCGGTACGGGAAATCCGTACCCAGCATCACCAGCACATCGCAATCCAGCACGGCATGCACGGCTGCCCCCCAGCCCAGCAGCCCGGTCATCCCCACCGCATTCGGGTTGTCCTTTTCCAGCAGATCCTTAGCCCGCAGAGTGTACACCACCGGGGCCTGCAGACGCTTGGCAAGAGCGACAATGTCCCCCTCAGCACCAGCACAGCTAATACCACAGAGAAAGGTGATGCGGCTCGCCCCATTCAGCATGTCAGCCATGCGCCGCAACAGGGAATCAGACGCGTGCAGCACTGCGGACTGCGGTGCCCGCACGGCCGCAACAGAGGCCTCCTCCACACAGGACATAGCCGCCACATCCCCCGGAAGTACCAGCATGCCCACCCCACGGCGGGCTCGGGCCGTCCGTATCGCCTCCGCCAGCACCAGCGGCATCTGCCTCGGGCGGCTCACCATTTCGCAGTAGGTCGCACATTCCCGGAAAAAGAATGTGGGATGCGTTTCCTGAATGTAGTGAGCCCCTATCTGCAGCGTGGGCAGATGAGCCGCCAGTGCCAGCACGGGTGCCGCACTCCGCGAAGCATCATATAAACCATTGATAAGATGCATATTTCCAGGCCCACAGCTCCCGCAGCACACGGCTAATTCCCCCGTGAGCTGAGCTTCTGCACTGGCAGCAAATGCAGCAGTCTCTTCATGCCGCACATGCACCCAGCGGATGCGGGCATCGCGCTGCAATGCCTCCATAAGCGGGTGTAACGCGTCACCCGCCATGCCGTAGATGCGGCGCACCCCTGCCGCCACCAGCATTTCCACCATCTGGTCAGATACCGTTTTCTCCATGTATGCCATTTTCGTATCTGGCATACTGATATGCAATCTATCTTTCCAGCATATAGTCGACTGGCACATTCACTCCATAACGCATGGGGGAGGGCTCAGGGAATCCTTCTGCTTTGCCCACCATTGCTGCATACGCTCGCGGCGGGCTTCCTCAGCCCGGGCACGTGCCGCGTTCCGCTTACCCGCCAGTTTCCGCACATCTGCCCGCAGATAATACGAAAGCTTCCGCACTCCCGTTGGCGTTACATGGCGAATGGAATATTCCTTCAGCAGCTTCATTTTCACATACCGCATCAACGTGCTCCGCGCCACCAGGAGAATATAACAGGCTTCCCGGGCTGAACATAATCTATCCGGGATTTTAGTCACCAGGGGCAGTCGTTTTGCAGCCAGCCGCTGTACCACGCGCTTGTCCCAATACAAACAGGCAGGACTTCCCTTCTGGGCTACTAATTGATATTTCGCCCTGTTCCGGTTGAGGAGGGCACGCGCCGTTCGCGGCGAAACTCCCAGCATCTCTGCCGCCTGGCGGGAGCTCACACCCCATCGGGGTGGCTCCCGGTGCGCTTTGCCACTTGCGGCATCGGCTCCTTTCGGGCCATGTAACACTGATTCCGGATACCGGACGCCCGGCATATCAATCAATCGTATTCCTCCCGCGCCTCGCAAGGTACGCGGCAGGAACCTGGGGCCTAGCATTTTACTCCCCCTTTCTCTTCTTTATTCATGGTTGTTGGGTATTTGGAATCTCTCAGTTCTTAAGTTGAGAGACAGTTTGTTCAGTATACCTGTTGGGAAGTATTTCCTCAATTTTTTACTGAAATAATTTCCTATATACTCACCATAAACCCATTAACATACCACCATTAAAAGTGCGCACGATAATTCGTCCGCAACAGAAATATCTCAATCAAAACACTTACAATCAACAATATAACGCTGATTAAAACTCCTTCAAGGATTCCGCAGCCTTGCGGCCATACACCGTGCCAGGGAATTGAGTCACCGCGCGTTGGAACAAGCGGGCGGCGGCGGCAGAATCGTGCAGTTTCTTATCACAGAGACGAGCTGCGCGGTACAGGAGTAAGGCGGCATCCTCCGGGTCGCGCATGGCGGAGGCAGCCTGCTCCAGAGTAGCCAGAGCGGCAGCTCCGTCATCCTGCAGCAAATCCTGCTGCAAGCGGGCGAGTTCCAACCAGCCGCGCAAGCGCCGCGGCTGCTGCAGCACCAATTGCTGCAACTGCTCCAGAGCAGCGGCATCCTTGCTATGTTCAATGCGCTCCACCAGCTGGGCCAGGGCATCGTTTTCCGGCAGGTAGGAGCCGGCATAGAGACGCTCTGCCACTTTTTCGCCCCAGCCCGGCAGAATCCAGTAGCGGAAAATCAGCCCCTCCACCAGCGCGAGCACGGCCAGTGCCACCAGTAACAACAGGATACCCTGTGCGGCATGCCCTCCGTACAGCCGCTGCTGCACTGGCTGCAGAGCAATGGCAAAGAGGGCCAGCGGAACCAGTGCCACCAGCAGCTGGAAGAAGCGCCGGAGCATTTTATTTCTTACCGGGCAGGTCGTCCATCTCGAGGTAATTCAGCGCAATCGTGCGATCCGGGTTCTGCGGGTTGCGCACTTCGAGCTTCATCTGCTTGAAGAACCACGTACCATCGCTCAGACGCTGAACAGAGGTAATGGAAAAACGCTTCCTGAGCTTACCATCGGCTCCATAGCCATCGATCTGCCAGGTGGTGCCGTTTTCCTTATCAACCCACATGCGCACCCAGGCAAACTGCCCCACCTTGGGCGTGGGATTGGGAACCTGCACCACGTAGCAATCGCGGCCTTTGATGCGGGAATCAGCCCCGGCATCCACCATCTGTCCCCCCTGCCAATAGAGGAAGCGCAGGGAAAGGTCCTCGTAGCATACATCCGTGCCGGCAATGGTCTGCGTATACTGAGCCGGAGCCATCACCACGGCCTTGCCATTCTCCACGCGGATAAGGTCGGCCTTTTCCTCCTTGATGCGCACATCGAAGCGCTTCCAGGCATCATTTTCCTTGTATTGGAAAGCAATCGTATCGCCACGCACACTGAGACTGAAAGGGATTTTAAGCTTTGCCTTGCGAATGCGGCCAGCCACGTCCTTATTCCCCTGGCTCACCGTCATTTCGCGCATGCAGGCCAGCAGTTCATCGGCAGAGGGCGCAACTTCCTCCTCCTGAGCATGCACAGGCACGAGTGCCATCAACGACACGGCAAACAATATATTCTTCCACATCTTCATAGCAGTTCTTATACCATAAGAGCGCATTATTGCACAGCTTTTATTTAGCAATGAGCGCATTTAGCACCTTCTGCCGGAATCAGAAAGCGGCAAAGAATTTCTCTGCCTCCTCGCACACGCGGACAGCTACGGAATTGACATCCATGCGGGAAGCCTCCAGCCAGAGATGAGCCGCCTCCTTGTAAAACTCACGGCGTTCGGAATCCAGGCGGGTGAAAACCGCGCGGCGGTCGGTATTCAGCAGCAAGGGACGATTGGTGCTTTTTGCCGTACGCACCAGCAGCGCATTCACGGAAACATTCAGCCACACCGTGAACCCCAGCATGCGCAGCAGCTCGCGATTCTCCGGGCGAACCACAATGCCGCCACCCGTAGAGATGATGGAGGGAGAAGGTGTCGGATTATACAGCAGGTATCTCAACAGAGCCGTTTCCAGTGCGCGGAAGTGAGCCTCCCCCTGCTCTGCAAAAATTTCCGGAATGGATTTGCCAATCTGTTCCTCGATAATGGCATCAGTATCCAGCAAGGGCATACCGGTGCGCTTGCTCAGAGCCTTGCCCACAGTGGTCTTGCCACAGCCCATCAGCCCCACCAGAATGATGGGGCGGCCTTTGGTGTCCAGGGGATGGATTGGAGCAATTGCCATACGAGGAATGGTCACTCGCGTTGTTGACGCAATGGGAGCGACGGTAACGGGGGCGATTCTAGCAAATTCCCCCCCGCAGGAAAAGACTAAATAATGCCAGATGCAAAATTCAGGAGCGGGCGATGAAGCTGCTCAGTTACCCTCGGGAATACAGCGGCGGTAGGCTGAGCAGCCATAAAGGAAGAACAGGGTTGCACCGGAAAGATTAACCAGGGCGGCAACCCAGAATGCAGGGCCGAAGCCGTATGATTCCGCCAGCACACCCCCCAGGAGCGTTCCCACGCCTGCGCCGATATCCCAGGAGACAAAGAGGGTGGAATTAGCGGTCCCGCGTTCATCCTTGCTGCACATATTGATGAACATGTTCTGCACAGCGGGGAAGAAGTGGCCATTGCCCAGGCCACAGATGAGAGCCGATACATACAAGGCCCACTCCGCATGCACCCCGGCAAAAAGAACATAGCCCACTATGCTGAAACTCACCCCCACCACGGCATTCTGAACAATCCTGCCCTGCCGCAAGGAGCGCCCACCCACCAGACGGGAAAGAATAAGCCCTATAGAAAACAACAGGAAGAACAAACCGGTTCCATGCGTAATCCCCAGTTCTTCTATACTGTACAGCGCCACATAAGTCGAAATGACACCATAGGCAAAGGCAAAGCAGACTGTGGATAGCCCCTGGCTCCAACCGCGCCAGAGAATCAGCTTGCGCCAGCTGAACGGTTTGCGGGGTAACGGACGAGGACGCCGCGGCAAGCGGGTTGATCTGGTAACCAGCACCCCGATGACAGCCAGCACAAGCCCCACCCACATCAGCAGGTGGAAATCTGCCCAGGCTCCGTAAATCGCCAGACCTGCACTGGGAGCAAGCGCCGTGGCCACATTGTTGCTGAGTCCATAGTAGCCAATGCCCTCTGCCCTGCGGCTGTAGGGCAGCGAATCCACCGCCACCGTGCTGTTGGCCACAGTGGTGGCACCAAAAGGAATACCGTGCAATGTGCGCACCAGAGCAAATGCCAGCAGGCTCCCCGCCATAAGATATGCCCCCGTACACAGGGTGAAAAGCACATAGCTGACAACCAGCACCACCATGCGGGGGAAAGAATCCACCAGCCAGCCACTCACAAAACGCGCCAGCACCGCAGTGATGCTGTAACCCGCCAGAACCCAGCCGATGGTATCTTTATCGGCCCCGAATGCACTGCTCAGGTACACCGGGAAAAGCGGTGTCATGATCATAAATGAAAAAAAGAGCAGGAAATTGGCCACCCAGGCGCGGGTATAGTTCGCCGTCCACAAGCGCGAAAGTGGCTGTTCTGGCAGGGTTCGACTCATGTCCGGATTCAGTTATACGCCTGTCGAATTTGTTAGTCAACCCTAAATCTGCGCCTTAAAATTCCGGCACAATACCCGCTTAAGCATTGACGCATCTAACACTTTGCTATACAATGCCAGTGTTCCCCTTTCCTCTCATGAAAAAGATTCTCTCCCTGTTGGTTGCAGCCCTGGCAGCATGGGCTCCCCTGTTCGCGGATAATGACGAGCTTCAGCAGAAGCAGAAAAATATCGCCAAGCTCAGGGCTGCGCTCAAATCCATGAACTATCTGACGAAATGCGAACCGGATGCAGCGCGATTCTACATGTACCTCAGCGCGGCTTCATGGAATAAATCCAGCACAAGTGTGCTGCCGAAAATCCTGGCTGAGTACGAGAAAATCAAGAAAGCCGGCGGTGAGGTAATCATGGTCAACTATGACCGGACTGAGCGGGCCGCCCGTAAGTTCATTGACGATTTCGGCATTGATATACCGATTTTCCGCACTACAAAGAAAAAAGATGATGACCTGGGGCTGCCCGGCTTTGAACCCGCAGAATCACTTCCAGCCGTAACCATGGTGGATAACGAAGGCTCCATCCTGTACCGCGGGCATGCTGCAACCTATATCATATGGCCCACCATCATCACCAACAGTGGCTGCGCGGCGTCCACCACCGGGTGCGGCGGTCAGATAGCCACAGGGGATGCCGTCTACCAGGCGCTGTGCAGGGTGAAATACGTAAGTAAAGCAAAACCGCGCAAGGGAGCCAGTTTCTATATCATGCTCTGCGCCTCCCAGCTGTATGAGGAATGCGATGCCGCCATGCCGGCCATTATCAAGGAGTATGATGCCATTCAGAAAGCCGGTGGTGAGCTGGTTCTCATCTGCGTTACGGGAGATGAACCAGTCACAAAAGCCTACATGGAAAAGTATAAGATGCCCTTCCCGGTGGCTGCGCACACCTACAAGAACATTTGCGGTGCCAATATTCCTAACTACTCTGTAGCTATGACAGTGCCCGAGTTCACCACCTTATCCAGCGGGGGAACCATTCTGGGAACCGAACATGGGGCCAACATCGGGTACTGGCGGAATCATACCGCAAGCCTGCCGTAAGACAAACCAGCGGATTTAATCCGCCATTCCTTCACCAGACGACTTGTTATTTGCATGCTGCTATGCTATGATGACGGCATGCAAATCCGCGTGTCAGCACTCTGCATACTCCCCCTGCTGTGCCAATGCACACAGCCGGATTCAAGTATACCACCCCAGCCCACCGAATCAGTAGCACCGCCTGCCCATCGGCTTCAGGCACCCAGCCGTGAAATACGTGTGCACCGCATCAAAAAGGCTGAAGATGCGCTCTACATGCCCGAGACTCTCTGCTATCTGGATGAAGTGGCCCCCACGGTGAAAGTTGATTTGAAATACTGTGGAAACGATAATTTTGTGGGCCGTCCCATTGCCGGCTACACCACAGGCAAACGAGCCATCCTGCGGCGCGACACAGCCGAATGCCTCCGCAATGCACAGGAAATGCTGGAAGCACAGGGATACGGGCTGCTGGTGTGGGATGCCTACCGCCCCCACCGGGCCATGGAAGATTTCTACGCCTGGTCACTCACACCGGATGACCGCATGAAAGCGGAATTCTATCCCAACATCACCAAAGCCGGCATCTACGAGAACAAATACATCCGCCGGGCATCAGAGCACAGCTGGGGGGTGGCGGTGGATCTCACCATCATTGAGCTCGCCACGGGCAGGGAGCTCGACATGGGCGGACGCCACGATTTCCTGGATGCCAGTTCAGCCACGCGCTACACGGGCATCACCCCCCGGCAGCAAGCCAACCGCATGCTGCTGCGCAACACCATGGATAAAGCCGGCATGCGCAACTACAGGCGCGAATGGTGGCACTATTTCCTGAAGGAAAAAGGGGCACTCACCCGCTACGATTTCCCGCTCTGCGACACGCTCATCCCCCGCCCCGGAGAAACACCGCAACCCGTTCAGCCATGAAAAAGCTCCTGATGACCGCCCTCCTGCTTCTCCCCCTGCTGCTCTGCCACTGCACTCAGCCCGCGCAGCTCATGGTATACCCGGGAGTGATGCCCGCCGAACTCTGCTATCTGGATGAGGTGGTTCCCGGCATCAAGGTAGATTTGAAATACTGCGGAAATGATAATTTTGTGGGCCGCCCCATTGACGGCTACACCACGGGGAAACGCGCCATTCTGCGCAAGGATGCCGCTGCGGCTCTGGCAAAGGTACAGAAAGAACTGCGGGCAAAGGGGCTCGGGCTCCTGGTGTGGGATGCCTACCGCCCCTACCGCGCCCTTCTGGACTTTTACGCCTGGTCTGAGACTGAGGATGACAGCACCCGCTCCACCTTCTACCCGAATATCACCAAGCGCGGCATCTACGAAAACAAGTACATAGGGCTCAGCTCTGAGCATTGCTGGGGCGTGGCGGTGGATGCCACGCTCATCAACCTCCGCACCGGCCAGGAGCTCGATATGGGCGGGCGCCACGACCTGCTCGATGAACGCTCTGCCACCGAATACGCCGGGCTCACCCCGCGCCAGCAGGCAAACCGCCGTTTACTGCGCGATACCATGGCCGCGGCCGGCATGCGCAATTACAGCAAGGAATGGTGGCACTTCTATGTTACCCCGCTGGGTATCTGCCACCGCTATGATTTCCCGCTGAGCGACACTCTGGCACCCGGCACCCCGGCAAGGCGCTGAATTTTGCACTTGATTCCCACCCCCAGACACCCTACAATGACCCACATGAAGCACCTGCTTATCACCTGCGCCACCACCATGATTTCCCTGTTGGTTTCCTGCACCTCCTCCCCGGAGATGGAAACCATAGCGGCGCGGGTGCAGAAAACCCACATGGATAACGCGCTTTACGCAAAGAAGGCCCGCATCAGAGTATGGAAGGACACCAGCACTCATGATAAGCACGGCTGGCATCTCCACAGCGAGCAGGAAAGCAAGTTCACCCTGCCGGAAAACGAGTTCAAGACCGCCCGCTACCTCATCATCACCCATGGCTACACCACCTGGCGTGATTCCAGCCGGCAATCAGCCCTCCTCACTTCCCCCACCCCCACCCATATTGTGGAGCTGGAGTGGATTGATAAAGACGGCCGTACCACTGGCGGCATCAATATTCCCGGCATCTGCCGCAAATCCCAGCTGGGCGAATTCGTCACTACTGATTTCCCCTTCATCATGCCCGATGATGCCTACGAGCAGTTCTTTGCTCTGCCAACCATTGGCAAGGCTCTTGATTTGCTGAAAGAATAGCCGCTCCGCCTGACCGGAAACAGGAATGTTCAACGGCGACGGCGGAGCGCCAACACGGAAAGTGCAGCCAGGCAGAGTGCCCCGGCAGCAGGCTCCGGCACAGCCGGCACACGGTAAACCAGGCGGGTGTAGTCATTCTGCCACTCCAGGTTTTCGAACGCCACATCACCAGTTACGTGCACATTGCTTTCATTCCATGCTGATTCCGAATAGCCGTATTGCGCCAGCTCCAGCAGAATATATTCGGTTCCGGCTGCCGGGACCCCATTCACTGAGATATCCAGGTTGTAGCACCCATTGGTGGAAAGCGGTCCCTCCAGCACCAGAACAGCAGTTTCCGTGTTGTACCCATTCAGGGTCAGTGCCAGAGTACTTTCTCCGGCCATATCAATCTTTCCTGTAATCGTATTTTCCTTACCCTCTGCTGCCAGGGTAGCGGCAGAGGAGGTCAGACGCAGCGTGGAAACATCCAATTTACTGCCCTGCTTGAGCAACAGTGTGCCGTTATGCAGAGTCGTGGTTCTCTTAACCGTGGCTGTTGCAGAAAAGATTTCTATGGTACCCTGCTGGGTCACTTCACCATAATCGGCATTCAGCTCCGCGGAGCCCTCCACATAAAATGAATCATCGAAGCATATGGTATCTCCCTCTGCTGCAGAAAGCTGCAGCAGCGAGTCGGAACCTGCCAGATACACCGCATGATCCCCGCTGTTCCCCTCAAAACGCACATATTGATTATTACGGATACTCAGCGTGCCCTGCGTATGAATGGCACTGCCGGTGGAAGCCACATTATCAATGAACTTCACGCTGCGATTACCGCTGATTTCAATATGAGACCCCGCCGCGCCCCAGATAGCGCCACCGGCATCAGTCGCAACCGCCCCTTCCTGACTTACGCTGGCACGTGCCTCATTGCAGGAAAAAGAAACGTCGCCATCATTATTGCTGATGCTCAGCCGGCTGTTCTCCCCCAGATAAATGGCACCACCCTGCGCCACTGCATCATCATTCATCAGCCCATCAATGGCCGATGCCTCTGCCGCATTCTCCGAGAAACGGACAGAACCTTCATTTTCCTCCGAACCTTCATTTTCCTCCAGCACCAGCACTGCACCAGCTTTCAGGAAAACAGCGCCGCCCTGGGCCTTGTTCGCGACCAGGATGCCTCCATCGGTAAAACTGACCTCCCCTGCATTGCGGCTGATAGCGCTGCTGCCGTCCAGATACAAGGCGCCGCCATAGCCATAGCCCTCATCGCGGTGCACGGCAGTCTGGTAGATACCCACCTGGTTGAACGAAACGGAACCATTGTTCCCGCAAATGCTCAGATCATCCGTATAGATAGCACCACCAAAAGCATAGAAGTCGCACTCAGAAGAATTGGCATACCTGGCACTGCGATCCAGCCGGATGCTCACATTGTCAAAACTCACGTCTCCGCCCAGACTGCGGGCATTGTCATTAATCTCCACATTCCACTCCGGATCAGCATATATGGCGCCACCCTTCAGGCTGATATCGCAATTCACATCGCCCATCGAGCTGCCATCGTAGCAGATATCCTTAAAAGAAACAGCCCCTTCGTTCTCATGAATATACACACCTCCGGACTCCCCGGTAACATTGCCGGATGCACTGCTGAATACGCCGCCGTAGCCATAACTGGCCAGTATATCCTTGGCTGCCGTCACCGTATCATCCGCCGCCATAGGCTGAAACGGGGTGTATTCACTATCCATATCGGAGGTGATATTATGAATACCGCTGAAATTCAGATTGCCCAGCTTGTAAAATTCTGCCCGGCCATTGCGCACCACCTTGCCCGCTGTAGCCCCCTGCGCCGGAGCAAAGC
>JAFXDR010000186.1 GCA_017521145.1 Akkermansia sp.
CGGAGCTGAAGAACAATACCCTTAAAGCAATTCTCACTCTCGCCGGTATTCTGGGAATCATCATCCCATCATTTATCACAGGCGGCGGAGAGCTTCTCAACATCGTGGTTGTAGTCAGCACCATGCTCGTCATCGCCTATGTACCCACAGGCATCTGCTCCAGGCTTCTCGATAATCCCGTTTTGTTATTCCTCGGAAAAATCTCATTTTCTCTCTACCTCTGGCACTTTCTCATTTTCAACATCTGGAAGCACTACACCTATTGGGAACTTTCAACCCCTTGTGATTACCTGTGCATGCTGTGCTCCAGCATCATCGCCAGCTGGGTCATGTGGAAACTGGTGGAAAAGCGCAAGTTTTCGTTCAGCCTGACCGCCTGCGCCTGGTGCATCATGCTATGCGCCACATATGCCTCTACAAAGTATTGCTTTATTCCCATTAAATCACACATCCCGAAACTGGTTTTCGAAAAAAAAGTTGATTATGAAATAAAGTCAACCCACGGTACACCATACGAAAAACTGGATCGCGAAGCAAGGTTCACCACATGGAAAGTATCGGCATCACTCCAGGGCAACAAGGTTGCATACCTTGGTGATACCACGAAAGCCCCGCACATTCTGCTGATGGGCGACAGCCATGCCCAGGCCTATGTCCCGGGAATGAACAACATTCTCCAACAGATGGAAACTGCCGCCATCTACGCCATTTCCCGGCCTCTGCCCTTTTGCGATAATGGCTTTTCCCTGCAAAAAAAGGCTGAGCATCAGAATATGACTGAGCAGATTTTGAATTACCTCTCCAGCCAACCGGAGTTAACCATTGTCATCGTCAGTTGCTATTGGGGAAGAGAGTTTAAAAGCAGGCAGCAGCCGGAAGCAGCCCTGAAACACTTCTGCGAGGAAGTCCGGAGACTAGGCAAAAAACTCATCCTCATCACAGATACCCCCACGCCCCGCATCCCGTGGTACATGACGTTCTGCAACATCAACGGAATAACTCCCAGGAAAGATGTCGTCATGTGCACGGAGGAAACCTACCTCAGGCTTAATCAACGAGCCATTACTGCCATGAAGCAATTGGAACGCGAAGGGCTTTGCCACGTCATCCATGTGGAACCGTTCTTATTCAGGCAAGGCATCTTCAATTCCATGTCGGATGAGGGATTTCTCCTCATGTACGATGAAAACCACGTCACAACGTACGGTAGTATGTATTACGCCCAGAAAATAAAAGACCAGCTTCAAGCTGTACTCGGGCAATAACGCAGTCCATCCCCGCCACAGAGATTGACAAAGCGGGGGGCGGTGGAGTAGACTGGAAGCATCGCAGAGCAACCTACATTTTCGCTGAGTCTGGCCGGAGGACGGCTGGGCGTGGTGCCGGCGGGGGCGTTTCCCCGGCTGGAGCGGGCGTTTGCGCGCAGCGCGGGGGCTGGCCTGCTGGATTTGCTGCGGCATGGGCTGCCGCTGGGGGCGGGCGCGTTCCCGGCCTGGCTTCGGGAGAAGGCCCAGGAGCTTCTGATGCAGCACCTGCGGCGGCTCCGCCGCGGGGATGATACCGCACCGCAGCTTTCGCCACAACAAGCCACCGCCTGGCTGGAGGGTATGCCTCCGGTATATGGCGGAGCAGTCACCACCGGCATGCTTTGCGAGTGGTTCAACTCCCTGGGGGCTGCGCTGGAGCAGCAGGCCGAACGAGAGCTGACAACTCCGGAAAAATGGCTGCAATCCCTGGGCGAAGGCTGGCAGCAGCTGGGCATGCTCTGTTTTCACCTGGCTGAAAATGGCGGAGAAAGCGCAGATACGCATCCTTTTGCCTTTCTGGCCACATTCATCCACCGCGCAGGTCAGGACGGCAAGCCCCGCCACGCCCCGCTGGCCATGGCCCGCCAGGTGTATGCCAACGATGCAGAGGCACTGAAAGCGCTTCTGCGCCCACTTCAGCAGGCCTCCGCCGGCAACGATTTCCTGAATCACCTCATCAACAGCGGGGAGATATACAAACCCTGCGCCTGGGGTCCCCGGCAGGCCTATGATTTTCTGGAAAGCATGCCTCTGCTGGAGCAGGCCGGCATCGAGACCCGCATGGTGAACCTATGGCAGACCCGCCCACCACGGGTGGAACTGGAGGTTCAGCTGCAACCCGCCGGGAGTGACAGTCAGAAACCCGACCGCGCCCCCTCGCTCAATATCTCCAGCCTGCTGCGCTTCAGCCCCCGGGTCGTGCTGGGCAATTACGAACTCTCCGAAACCGAGCTGCAGGAACTGCTGGCGGGCGAGGATGGTCTCATCCGATTCCGCGGCGAGTGGATACGGCTGGACAGAGAAAAACTTGAAAAGCTGCTCAACAGCTGGCGGCAGGCCACGCGCATGGCGGCAGGTGGCATTCCCCTGCTGGCCGGGCTTCGCTGGCTGCTGGGTAAGCACAGCGCCGCCCTGCCCGACATTCCCCCGCCCGAGGACGGCATGCGCGCCGTGGCAGCCCCAGCCCTGCAGGAGGCTCTGCAGCAGCTCACCACCGGACAGCTGGAACCGCAGATTCCCGCGCCTCTGGCCGGCATGCTGCGCCCCTACCAGCAGGAAGGCGTGCGCTTTCTCCTCAACACAACAGAAGCCGGGTTCGGTGCTTGTCTGGCGGATGACATGGGTCTGGGAAAAACAATACAGGTCATCGCCTGGCTGGCACACCTGCACGCCACAGGAGTGCTGGATACACGCGCCGCGCTCATCGTGGCGCCGGCCTCGCTGCTCAGCAACTGGCAGGATGAGCTGCGCAGGTTTGCCCCCCGGCTGAACACCCTGGTGCTGCACCCGGACATGCTGAACCGCCAGGACTGCGACTACCTGCAGAAGAACCCGGGCTGGCTGCTGCGCCGGGCACACGTAGCGCTCACCACCTATGGCATGGCCACTCGGCTTTCTGAGCTGCTGGCAGCAGAGCCCCTGCCCGCCCTGGTGCTGGATGAAGCGCAGGCCATCAAAAATGCGGATTCGCAGCGCACGCGCGGCATCATGCAGCTGAGCTCACCCCGGCGCGTGGCGCTCACCGGCACCCCGGTCGAAAACTCGCTGAGCGAGCTGCGCAGCCTCTTCCACTTCCTCACCCCCGGACTGCTGGGCACAGAGAAAGAATTCAACGCCCTGGTGCAGAAAATGGGCTCCGACTACACGCCGCTGCGAAAACTGGTGCGCCCCTTCATGCTGCGCCGCCTGAAAACCGACCCCGCGCTGCTTCCCGAGCTGCCGCCCAAGACCGAGCAGCCCGCCTACTGCCTGCTCACCCCGGAGCAGACACGGCTTTACGCCCGCGAGGTTGAGAAGCTGCAAGCCATCGTGCACGAACCCGACCCGCAGACGCGCCTCACCCTGCTGC
>JAFXDR010000187.1 GCA_017521145.1 Akkermansia sp.
GAGAGCAGGGATACGGCGACAGCTGATTCGTCGAGGTTGAGGGCCTTGGACACGTACTTGCGGTAGGCGGCCATCTGGGCTGCGTATTCCTCCTTCAGGGCGGCGTACGATTCCTCTTTGGTGGGGTCGAGCTGGTTGGTCTTGAAGTCGATGATGTGGGCGGCGGTTACGTTGCCAGCGGTATCGTGGGTGAGCACAAGGCGGTCGATGGTGCCGGAGAGCCATTCGTTCTTATCGGTGATGGCTTCGAGTGGCTGCTCGTTGTAGACCTCCTGGCCGGGCTGGCGGGTGAAGAGTGCGGCTATTTCCGGCTGCTGCAGGGCATCGTACACCAGGCTCTGTACCAGAGTTCGGGTTGCATTTTTATGCATCCAGGCAGGGAGGAGCGCTGCATCGCACCAGGTGATTTCCTCCCACGCGGCGTGGACGAGGGTGCCGAACTCTGCGGCGGAGAGCTCGCCGTAGTTGGCGTAGGTGGATTTTCTGGGTTCTTCGGCTTCGCGCGTTTCCTTATCCTCTGTCTTGGCCAGGGTGGAGGGGCTGATGCGTTTGCGGCGCGGCACTGCGGCGCCCAACGGGAGCGTACAGTCCGGCTGTTCGGGGCTGGTGTATTTCGGCTTCAGGGCTTCATACCAGGTGGGGGTTCCTCTGGTGATGTAGGTGTGGTCCTCTGTGAGAGTGCCGTAGGATACTTCATCTGCCGGGGCCATCCGGGCGCAAGCCAGGCGGAGCAGACCGCCGGTGGAGTGGGCGCTGCCCTTCCAGTCCTCCTTGCCGGATTTGAGGATTTCCACCAGTCTGGCACCGTGGCAGATGATGTAGTTGGCATGCTTTGCACGGGTGATGGCAACGTAGAGGAGGTTATAGGCCTCCTTGCGTTGCTGCTGCTGCCACTGGGCTGCCATGGAGGTGAACAGGGTGCCGAAGCGTGCCCATTCTTTCTTTCCGCCGGGGGGAAGGATGAGGGACTGGTTGTCATCTGCCACAAAGCATGTGAGATGTTTGGTGGTATCTGAGGCTTCGGTGGAGGTGTAAGGCAGGATGACGGCATCGAACTCGAGCCCCTTGCTCTTGTGCATGGTCATAATCTGCACAGCACCGGAGGCGCCTGCAGCCTGCATGCTCAGGTTTTTCATGTGCTGCACCCATTCTGCCAGGGTGGCGCCTCTGGTGTCGAAGGCAACTGCTTCGTTCAGCCAGCGTGTGATGATGAGCTGGTTGGCCCAGGCGTCTTCCTCCGGCAGCAGGGCGCGTAGCTTGTGCATCATGCCGATAAATCCGAGGCTCTGCAATTCCTGCAGCAGCTCTGCGTGCGACTGCGCCGGGTCTCTGCCAATGAGGGGAGCCAGGAAGGAGACTCGAACCACATTGAGCGCGGCGAGGTCGCCGGGGTGCAGCAGCCATTTGAAGAAATAAAGCAGGATTTCGCCCATGGGGCATGCTGCGGCCGCCAGACTATCCTTGACCAGCAGGGTGGGCAGGTCCGGCATTTTGCTGAGCAGGTGTTTCTGGATTTCGTCTGCGTTGTCGTTGGAGCGCACCAGAATGGCTATGCTCATGCCGTTTCTGGGCTTGGAGTCCGCATCTGTCAGGGTGCGGAGAATCTCCACCACCTTGTCGTAGATGAGTTCTTTCTGGTTTGCTTCGTCTTCATCCTCGCCGGGCGGGGCAATGAAGCTCATTTCTACATAGCCGGGGAAATCCTTTGCAGATTTGTGCTCTGTGAAGTCAGCAGAGAAGGTGACGGGAAGCTTTTCGATGCCGTCCCTTGCATTTTCCGGTTGCTTTTCCACGTCTGCCAGCGCTGTGAAAAGTTCGTTGGTGAACTTCATGATTTCTGGCGAGGAGCGGAAGCTGCAGCTCAGGGGCGAGGGGCGCAGCGGGCTTTTCCATGGGTCTTCACTGGCGAGCCTGTCGAATACCTCCGTCTTGCCCGTACGGAAACCGTAGATGCTCTGTTTGGTATCGCCCACGATAAACAGGCTCTCGCCGGCAACGCAGTATTTCTCGCTTTCCAGCTGGTCAGGCAGGCAGGCGGGCATTCTGGCGGTCCATTTTTCACCGGTGAAGTCGATGGCGTTGCTGCCGGCATCTTCCACAATGGGTTTGAGCAGGGGAGTGAGGGTGCGGAACTGAGATTCTGAGGTGTCCTGGAACTCATCGAGCATCCAGTGAGAGAGTCTGCCGCCCATGCGGTAGGCGATGTGATGGCGCAGCAGCTGGTCGTTGCCCGGCTCTTTCTGCATGAGCTCTTTGGCCATGCGGGAGATATCATCGAAGGTGAGTCGTCCGTCTGCCTTGATTCGGTCATCGTAGATGGCGGCATAGCCGGCCAGCAGTTTGTGCAGGTTTTCGCTGCGCACGGCGGCGGCCCTCAATTTGCAGGGAATGGCAAGCTTTGCCAGTGTTTCGGCCAGTTGGGCAATGCGGGAAAGAATGCTCATATTGGCAGTGCTCACCTGCCCAAGGGCCAGCGTGGCAGATTTCAGTGCGCTGATGTTTTCCAGCTGAGAGTCGTTGAGTTTACGTTTGTTTTCCTTGCGAAGCTTTTTGATGACATTGACGATAGCCTGCTTATGGTCAGAGTGGAGAATGTGGTGTTTACCTTTCTGCTCCCAGAGGCTGATGGCCTGGTTCAGCTCATCGTTCAGTTCGGCATCCTGGTCAAATGCCTCCAGCATTGCCGAAAGTGCGGGGGCGAGCAACGGCAGGTTGAGGTGGTGATTCACAACCTTTGCGGCATCTTTTTTGATGTATGTTTCGCCATTGGCCAGGTCTCGAAGCTGACTGCATGCTTTTGGTTCCAGGACTGCGTTGCCGTGGATGTCGAGCAGCTGGTTCAGCTCTGCGGCACTGCTGGTGTAGATTTCCTGCTCCTCTGCCGTGGCGATGCTTATCTCCCCGGCGTTCGGGAAGGTGGCAATGCTGCCCCAACGGGTCTGCGGCGGCAGTTCACGGTACAGACGGAGGAAATCCCGCAGGTCTGATTCAATCTGCGATTGTGTGCGGTTGCCCACGCCGCCGGTGATGCTGCTGAACATCTCCAGGAAATCGGCTCGGGTCTGTTCGTTGGCTCCCTGGGCATCCAGATACTGGCGAATGGCGGCGGCGCGCACGTTGTTTTCCTCTGTGGGGTCAAGGGGGGAGACCTGGTTCATGCCCAGTTCCAGACTATTGGTCGTTACCAGCGAGGAAAAGAAACTATCGATGGTGGAGAGCTGCAGTTTGCTGAGCATGGCCACCATGTCCTGCAGCAGTTTCTTGAATGTGCCGGCATCGGGCTCCAGGAATTTGTAGTAATTCCGGAGGGTAGCGCTTTCGTGGTACAGCTGCTCCGGGTATTGCTTCATATCGGCAGCTTCGCGGACGAGGGCTGCCGTGACTGGCAGCAGCGGCACGGGGTTGGATGCTGCAACGGCTTTCCAAGCCCCGAATTCCTCCATCTCTATCTTCAGTCCGCTGAGGGCTTCCCATACACGGACGGTGAGTTCATTGCGGCCTGTTTCCTTATCTCGCTTATCATCGGCGCCTTCGGCAAGGGCCTGCAGAATGCGGTTGCGGAACTCGCCCGCGGCTTTGCGCGTGAAGGTGAGGGCGATGATTTCCTCCGGGCTGACACCGAGCACCAGCAGGGCGATGTATCGCGACGCGAGCTGGTAGGTCTTGCCGGTGCCGGCAGAGGCGCCGATGCGGTTGCTGGTGACGTGGTATTCCTTTGAACGGGAAGAAAGGCTTGATTGCGTGTGCTGCATGGTGATGGGGCGGGTAGGGGGTTATCGGGTCAGGCTGGGGAGTTCGAAAAGACTGCGGGGATCGCTCTGCAGGCTGAGCGCACCGAAGCGCGGCGTATTGCTGCCGGGAGTTACAAGAACGGAATACGGCTTGGTTTTCAGTTCCAGCGATTCTGCAGAGAACAGGCACAGGCCCTTTCGAATCATTCCTATGGCTGATTTCACGGTCTGCATGGCAGATTCCAGCATTTCTTCGGTTCCCGGTACGTCGGGCACCTTGCTTGATATGGGTTCCACCTGGCCATCTCTGACCAGATAGAAGGGAATAAGCTTCTCTGTCTTGCTTTGCAGGTTGTAGTATACCAGCTCCGGAACGATGGAGGACATATCCGCAGCTGCCGGAATGCCGAGTTCCGCCCGGTCTGCGGGGGAGGGGTGGCGCAGGCCATAGGCATAGAGCGGCAGCTGCACATCGCTCCAGCGGTACAGCTTTTCGCCGAAGTATACTGTGCCGAATTCGTAACCTTGCACATTCATGAACCGGCAGTACATCGAACCCTCTCCGTTATCCAGCTCATCAAAGTGAATCTTGTGCGGTCTCTTTTCGCTGCTGGAGGTTTTGTAGTCGATGATACGCCAGCGACCGTCCTTGTTGCGGTCGATGCGGTCGGCGTTCATGGAGAATTGGGCGAACTGGCCCTCTGCATACTCAATTTCGGGTTCGAGGGTGTATTCTCTGACCACATTGCACCAGCCGTCCCGCAGATCTTGCAGGTGCTGCGTGACAAATGCCAGCAGAGAGCGCTCAATGGCCTGCAGCTGCACTTCCATGGGCAGGGGCTGGCGGTCACGAGTGGTGGTGCTGTTGTAAATATGCTGCCACTCGGCTTCGGCAAATTCTTTGCCTTTCTGCAGCATGTGGTTGATGCCGGATTCGGTATCCGTTTCGGCTGCCGGGCACTCCTGCAGCAGGGCTTCCTCGCTGCGGAAATGTGCGACCAGCTTATCGAGCACGGCATGCATGACCGTGCCGTATTCGTTACTTTCCAATTCGCCCTTGTTTTCTTTGTAGGAGTTACCCAGGTCGATGTTGAGCAGATTCTTGATCCAGAAGGTCAGCGGGCATTGCAGGAAGGTGGCCAGGGAGGAGGGCGAGAAGGTTTTAAGCCTAGTGTTGCCGTTCTCATCCTTAATCGGTCTGGTGTAGGGGTTCTGCCTGCCGGTGGCAATCAGGTCGATGGATTCCAGCTTGCCAGGGGTGACGGGTTCCTTGCTTCCCGTTGTGCGGCGAAGCGGGCAGGGGGCGGCGGTGGGCAGGGTCTTGGGTGTCTTGCTCTCTGCAAAGAGCGTGCGGGCGCGGCGGGGCAGCTCATCCCCACAGCGCATGAGCAGTGAAGAGGGTGCCAGCACGGAGCCGTCCTCCTTCTGTCGAGCGAGAATGAAATCCACACGTCCGTACTTCCTTCGGCTGTTAATCAGCGCGGTGAGCAGGTAGCTGTCGCGGGCAATGCGGAACTTCTCGTGGCGGATTCCCAGCTCCTGGCAGAGCGTTTCCGGCAGGAAATCGTCCTCCGGCACGGGTTCGGGAATGCAGCCATCATGCATGGCGGCCAGAATAACCTGCTTTTCCCGGGTGTAGGCCAGTTCTCGCCAGCCCAGAATATCGCCCACGCTGGAAATGCGTTCTACCAGGGCCGGGCCGTTCACCTTATTCTCCACCCTGTGGCGCAGAAGCTCCATGGTGAAGAGCCGGGACGGAAGCTTGTCACCCTGTTTGGCGCACTCCTGCATCTGCTTTGCGACGGCCTTGGCCAGAAGCTTGCCGTTGCCCTTGGTGTACGCTTTTTCCAGTGCCTTTGCCAGTTGTTTAAGCCCTGCGGATTGTTGCTCCCCGCTCAGCGCTGTGATGAGCTTCGATACCTTATCTGCGTAGGCGTGGTAGGCGTTGTTGTGGTGCTTCTGCAGCTTTTCAATGGATTTGTAACCATCGTCCACCGTCGGAATCTGTTTGAGCATTTGCAGCAGGGCTTCCTCGCTGCCGGGGAGAAGGAGCATCCGGATGTTTTCCACATGTTCCTGCAGGCCGGTGAGTGCCTCTGCATCATCTGCCCATGCCTGCTGTAGTGCGGTGTTGCAGAGCAGGGCCGCGAAGGCATCGAGCCCCTGTGTGCCGTTGTTGGTAACGGTTTCGGCTTCGTTTTTCCAGAGGGGCAGGTTTTCCCGGGCATCGCAGGCATCTGCCAGTTGGGAGGCCAGGCGTCCCAGGTCTGCCGAAAGCGGGCTGCGGCCTTCGGGCATGTTCAGCTTCCAGCCGGCGGCGGCAAAGGCGTTCAGGAGTGCCGGGGAGAACTCGGCATCGCCTACGGCCAGTACCGTCTCCTGGGATGTGCTGCCACCTGCCAGTCGGAGGGCTTCCTCTGCCATGGCTTCTGCATCATTCACCAGGTGGATGGTTGAGGCGCTGTTATCTACGTTTTCCAGGTCTTCACCGGGGTAGACAAAGGCATCCGGGATGTGGATTTCTCGTGTTGCCCAGTTCTCTTCAACCGGGCGACCGAAGGCATCGAAGTTTGTTTTTTCGTCTGTTTCTGGAGCATGAATCCACACTTGAACCTCGCCTCCGTTGAGCCCATGCAGATTGCTGAGATAATGCTGCAGCTGGCTGGAAAGTTCTGGTACACTGGCCAGAATAATCAATCTGCACTGCCCGGGCCATTCTGCCTTTTCCAGTTGGGCCTTTCGTGCCGCTTCCGGCTGGATTTTGTCGGGGTAAAGCTGTTTTGCCAAGGTATCTGCCTCCATGAACACCCGCCCGAGCGTTTGCCAGCGTTGCTGCTCTTTCTGCAGCACGGTGCGCTGTGCTGTCAGGGTACGGCGGCGGCTTTCGTATTCTTCCTTTTCCGGCAGGGATGCCAGCGTGCTGTCAATGCCGGACTTCATCCGGGCCAGATGACCGGTTACGGAGACATAGGTGATTTCTTCCTGTTCAAGCCGGCTGCGCAGGGCAATGAGTTTGTGAGCCACGCCGATTGCCCATTTCTCGATGTGAGTTTCCGGGCGATACGGGATAAGCGGGGCATACTGTTTCAACGTATCATTGTTGATATTGATGAGCAGCTGAAGCCAGACGGTCAGCACTTCTGTTTCGGTGAGGATATTTTCGCCTTGGGCTGGAATGAGCTGCCCGGCAAGGATGATTCTTGGTAGGAGACTTGCTCCATACTTTTCTGCCATGTATTCACGCAGCCGGCGTCCGCTTTCGGCGGTGGGCACCACTACGGTGGCGCGGCGGTATCTAGCGGCGGTCTGAGGGTTGCTCAGGCCTTTGTGAAGTCTTTCGGCAACGAGTTCGATGGCGGGTTTATCCCAGCCGAGAAATTCAATCTTGGGAGTATTCATGGGTGATGTGGTTATTGTATCACGAAAAAACTGTTTTTCAAGGAAACAGGCACACTTTGGCAAAAAAACAGGCAGCCATCAACTGGTGGTTGATGGCTGCCTGGAAGCTTTTGCTGAAATCAGCTTTTAGCGCGTGTGGAAGGTGCGGCTGATTACTTCACGCTGCTGCTCGGGGGTGAGCTTGATGAAGTTCACAGCGTAGCCGGACACACGGATGGTGAGCTGGGGATACTTCTCGGGGTGCTCCATGGCATCCATGAGGGTTTCGCGCTCCAGCACGTTCACGTTGATGTGGTGGCCGGTGGCGGCGAAGTAGGCATCCAGCAGGGAGACGAGCTTGGTCTCGCGCTCGGCCTCGTCCTTGCCCAGGGCGCCGGGCACGATGGAGAAGGTGTAGGAGATGCCGTCCTGGGAGTCATCGTAGCTGAGCTTGGCCACGGAGAGCATGGAGGCCACAGCGCCGTTCTTGTCGCGGCCGTGCATGGGGTTGGCACCCGGGGCAAAGGGCTCGCCGGCGCGGCGGCCGTCGGGCGTGTTGCCGGTCTTCTTGCCGTACACCACGTTGGAGGTGATGGTAAGCACAGACTGGGTGGGCATGGAGTCGCGGTAGGTGTGCAGCTTGCGAAGCTTGTTCATGAAGTTGCTCACCAGCGCCTCGGCGATTTCGTCCACGCGGGGGTCGTTGTTGCCGTAGCAGGGGAACTCACCCTCGGTCTCGAAGTCGGTGATAAGGCCTTCTTCGTTGCGGATGCACTTGACCTTGGCATACTTGATGGCGGACAGGGAGTCGGCAGCCACGGAGAGACCGGCGATACCGCAGGCCATGGTGCGCAGGATTTCCGGATCGTGCAGAGCCATCTCGATGCGCTCGTAGCAGTACTTGTCGTGCATATAGTGGATGATGTTGAGGGCATCCACGTAGGTCTTGGCGAGCCAGTCCTGCATGTTGTCGAAGAGCTCCATCACCTTGTCGTACTCGAGGTATTCACCCTCGTAGCGCGGGGCGGGCGGGGTCACCTGCTTGCCCTTCACTTCGTCCATACCGCCGTTGAGCGAGTAGAGGAGGCACTTGGCCAGGTTGGCGCGGGCACCGAAGAACTGCATCTGCTTGCCGATGCGCATGGCGGACACGCAGCAGGCGATGCCGTAGTCATCGCCCCAGTACGGGCGCATCAGGTCATCGTTCTCATACTGCACGGAAGAGGTCTCGATGGAAACCTTGGCGCAGAACTTCTTGAAGCCTTCCGGCAGGGCGGTGGACCACAGCACGGTCAGGTTCGGCTCGGGGGCCGGCCCCAGGTTGTACAGGGTCTGCAGCATGCGGAAAGAGCTGCGGGTCACCAGCGTACGGCCGTCTTCGCCCATACCGCCGATGGATTCGGTCACCCAGGTGGGGTCGCCGGAGAAGAGGCTGTTGTACTCGGGGGTGCGGATGAAGCGTACCATGCGCAGCTTCATGACGAACTGATCCATGAGCTCCTGGATTTCGGACTCGGTGATGGTGCCGGCAGCCAGGTCGCGCTCGAAGTAGATATCAAGGAAGGTGGAGACGCGGCCCAGGGACATGGCGGCACCGTTCTGTTCCTTCACGGCGGCCAGGTAGCCCAGGTAGGTCCACTGCACTGCTTCACGGGAGTTGGTGGCCGGGCGGCTCAGATCGCAGCCGTAGCTCTGGCCCATGCGGGCGAGTTCGTCCAGGGCGCGAATCTGTTCGTTCATTTCTTCGCGCAGACGAATGGTGGCATCGGTCATCACGCCGGCTTCGCGGTCCTTGAGGTCCTTGCGACGGGCAGCGATGAGCTTGTCCGTGCCGTAGAGGGCCACGCGGCGGTAGTCGCCGATGATGCGACCGCGGCCGTAGGCATCGGGCAGACCGGTGATGATGCCGGCGGAGCGGGCGGCGCGGATATCGCTGGTGTAGGCATCGAACACGCCTTCATTGTGCGTCTTGCGGATGCGGCCGAAGAATTCGGCGGTGTGCGGGCACATCTGCAGCCCGTAGGATTCCAGCGCTTTCATGGCCATGCGCAGACCACCAAAGGGCATGAGGGCGCGCTTCAGCGGGGCATCGGTCTGCAGACCCACAATCTTTTCGCGGGCCTGGTCAATGTAGCCGGGGGCGTGGGAAACTATGGTGGATACCACTTCGGTGTCGGCATCGAGCAGACCGCCGGCATCGATTTCCTTCTTCATGAGGTCTTTCACCTCATCCCAGAGGGCGGTGGTGTCTTCTGTCGGGCCAGCCAGGAAATCACCCTCTCCTGTGTAGGGGGTGTAGTTCTGCTGGATGAAGTCGCGGACGTTGATGGTGTCTTGCCATACGCCGGATTTGAAGCCCTGCCAGGGATCGGTGCAGGCGCATTCCTGAGTGCATGTTGTGTCTGTCATAAAAATAGCTTGGTTTGGAGTTTGTTGTTTGCCGGGAGGGATTCCCCCGATTCTCCACCAACGTGGGTATTCTAACGCCCGCGGGAGGATAAGTCAAGGGTCATTCGTTATCTTATGCTTAATTCGTGCTGGATTATTATGGATTTTATCTGGAATTATTCTAACTTTTATGCTGCTTTTGTCAAGTAGAATCGTTCTAAGAATAAAAAATAATTGAAAAAGCAGCGCTGCATGAATGCAACGCTGCTGTAAAAAACGGTAATGTTTAATTACTTGCTGAGACCTTGAGATTGGAGCAGGGCGTCAGGGTTGGGCTCCCGGCCCATGAACTGGCGGTAGATCTCTGCAGCAGGCCGGCTATCTCCCTGGGAGAGGATGCAGCGGCGGAAATCATCACCCGTTCTGCGGTTCAGCACACCTTCGTTCCGGAAGCGGGAATAGGCATCTGCCGCGAGCACTTCGGCCCACTTATAGGAATAATAGCCTGCGCAGTAGCCGCCGGTTATGCAGTGACGCAGGCGGCGCATGATGGAATTTCCCGGCACGGTGGTGGAAATCTGCCAATCGCGGAGCAGTTCTCTGGTGGCGGAATCCAGTCCCTTGCCCTGGAATTTTTCGTTGTAGAACATGTGCATTTCCAGGTCGAGCTTGGCAATGCAGAGCTGGCCCATATTATCGGTAGCGGGCAGGAAGTAGCGGCTGGCGCGCAGCTTGTTCACCAGGTCTGCAGGCATGCTTTCGCCCGTGGCGTAGTGGCGGCCGAAGGTGGCAATGCCCTGCGGTTCCCATGCCCAGTTTTCGGTAAGCTGGCTGGGGAGCTCCACGAAGTCCCAGGCCACCCCGGTGCCGGCGTGGGCCTGCAGTTCGGTGTCGGAGAGCATCACGTGCATCATGTGGCCGAATTCATGGAAGAGCACCACCACATCGCGGTGGCTGAACAAGGCAGGCTTATCGCCCATGGCAGGGGTCATGTTACCCACCAGGCAGGCCAGGTGCGGCGCATGCGGCTTGTTACCCTCAGCGGGGGAGCCGTAGCTCAGGGGCATGACCCAGGCACCCTCGCGCTTCATATCGCGGGGGAAGAGATCCATGTAGAATGAACCCAGGTGGTGGCCGGTGCGGTCATCGGTCACGGCAAAGACCTTGACCTCCGGGTGCCAGGTCTCAATGACCATGGGCGAGGCTGTTTCGCCGGGCTTGAGACACTTGGCGGGCAGTTCGGTGAAGGAAACACCGTACAGGTTGGAGAAGATGCTGAAGATGCCATTCACCACATTCCTGCATTCGAGATAGGGGCGCACGGCCTCGGCATCGAGATTGTACATCTCCTCACTCATCTCACGCAGGAAGTAGGAGCGATCCCATGGGTTCAGGGCTGTAATCTGCTGCCCCGTGCGGCGGGAAATGAAGTTGAGCAGCTGGGTGCATTCGGCATCGAAGGCGGGTTTTACCTTCTGCATCATGTCGTCCACAAACTTCAGGGCGTTATTGCCACTGCCCACCATGCGGCGGTGAGTGGTAAGGTCGGCAAAGGTATCGAAGTCCAGCAGCCCGGCCAGTTCGCGGCGCAGTTCCATGATGCGGGCCACGATGGGTTCGTTATCGAATTGCCCGGAGCCGATGGAGCGGGCACCTTCCCAGCATTTGCGGCGGGTGGCTTCCACGGTGCAGTGCTTAAGCACTTCGCCATAGCTGGAGGCCTGCAGACTGATGCGCCATGCGGGGGCGGCATCATCGCCGTGTACCGATTTAGCGGCCTCCTGGCGGGCTTTCTCCATCCAGTCGGCACTCATGCCTGCCAGTTCCGCAGGGTCGGTGATGATGAGTTCCCATGCTTCGGTGGAATCCTGCACATTTTTGCCGAACTCCAGCTCCAGCATGGCCATTTCATCCTCAATCTCCTTTTTGCGCTGCTTCTGTTCGGGGCTCAGGTCGCCTCCCTGGTCGTGGTAGTTATCAATCACCTGCTGCACATAGCGCTGCTTAGCGGGTGAAAGCTCCTTGATCCAGGGCTGGGTAGCGGCGCTGCGCAGTACTGCCCAGAGCTGGTCATCTGCCAGGATTTCCGCGCTCAGTTCATTCCACCGGGGCATCAGCTCCTGCTGCACCTGGCGCAGTTCCTCATTATCGGCCACGGTCTTGAGGTGGTAGAGGCGGTTCTGCACTTTTTCCAGTTCCTCCTGGGCAAGAGAGAGGGCCAGGAACGTGTTTTCGAAAGTCGTTTCCTCCGGGGTGAGCTGGCTGATGAGCTCCAGGCGGTGGCGCGCCAGCACCATGGCAGCTGCAGAGTCTATGCGGGCCTGCGCCGGGGTCAGTCTGGCCCAATCCGGGTACAGACCCTTATCAAAGAACGGGTGTTTGCCGGCCTGTACAGCCTGCTGCACCTGCTGCACCTCATTGGGTGTTTCTGCGGCAAAGTTAAGCGGAGCCCCCAGCAGGGCACAAAGAGCGGTCGTAATGATGGCCTGGGTCTTCATGTCTGCCCATACTTACGCGTGTGCGCGCCCGCTTCTTTCAGAAAATGTTATCTGTGGCGAAATCGTCACATGGTGCCCAGGCGTCGGAGCTCTCCGTTGATTCGGCGGCGCTTTGGGAACCAGCTGCGGTATGGCATGAGGTCACCAGGGGCGAACAATTCTTCATTCCTGGGGATGCGGAACAGAACATTTCTTGATATTTCACGCTCAATTTCAAAGTAGTGGTATTGGGCATCGCTGCCCAGGTAGCAGATACCCCGGTCCATGCTTTCTGCGCGTTTATCTAAAAAATCGCGGGCTTCACTCAGGGAGTAGGTGGCGGGTTCCTGCTGGCAGGAGCTGAGCAGGAGGAACATTAAAAAGAGGTGACGGTATTTCAACTTCATGCGTATCAATATAGCGAATCTGCCCTTATGTGCCAAGAAGGAAAATCACCTTGACATCACGTCTGAAACACATAGAATAGCGTTGATTTTAATCTCTGCCATACCATGATTGATTTCGAGAACGGAACTCTTTTCAAATTATCACCGGTGGAACCGGAAAGTCTGATGAGCCGCGTAGGCCCCTTGCTGATTGACGGGGAGTACATCATAGCTGCCTTCAAGGCAATTCGTGATTCGGTGGTTTTTACCAACAAACGAGTGATTGCTGTGAACGTACAGGGTATTACCGGTAAAAAGGTGGATTTCACCACACTGCCGTACAACAAGCTGCAGGCATACTCCGTGGAAACAGCAGGGACGTTCGATTTTGATTGCGAGCTGGATCTCTTCTTCAGTGGAGGTATCGGGCAGGTCCGTTTTGAAATCCGTGGCAATTACGATATCCTGGCCCTCAGCAAATACATTGCCGCCTATCTGTTGTGATGGGGGGCTGCGCTATATCAGCAACCTAAGTAGGCCTTTATCTCCTCTAGCCGCTTTTCTGCAGTGGCCCGTCCTATGTTGTAAGTGGCGCGGAGCAGGGCGGGGTCTTTGGTCAGACGTTTGATGGGCAGGGGTGCCGTGGGACGGATGACGAGGGCCCGCCCGGCGGCTTCCTGACGGTTCACGTAGTCGCGCTGGGCGTTGTACATGAGGTGGCGCACCTCCATGGCTTGCACCAGGGCAGGGTATTTGCGGTACAGGAAGCGGATGAAAGGCATGGCCGCACTTTCCTTTTTGTCGTACTCCGCGTGCTGGGTCAGCACGACCACGTTGTGTGTGTAGCCGCGGTCTTCAAAGAATTTCAGGGGAATGGCATCGGCAATGCCGCCATCCAGCAGCTTCTGTCCATCAATTTCCACAATCTGCGAAACGAGGGGCATGGAGGCCGACGCGCGCACCCAGTCAAACTGGTGGTCGGCATAGCTCTCATACTTGTGGTACACAGGCAAGCCGGTTTCCACATCGGTGCAGACCATGATGAATTCCATGGGGTTGGCCTCGTAGGCGGCAGAATCGAATGGGTCGTGCACCACGGGAACTTCGTGGTAGCAGAAGCGGGTGCTGTACAGGTTGCCCTCGCGCAACAGGTTGCTCCAGCTGCAGTAGCGTTTATCAGCGCAGAATCGCTCGTTGTAGCGGATGGCGCGTCCGATCTGGCGCGATTTGTAATTACAGCCGAAAGCAGCCCCTGCCGATACACCGACTGCGCCATCGAACTCAATGCCGGCCTCCATCATCACGTCCATGACCCCGGCCGTGAACATGCCGCGCATGGCGCCGCCTTCCAGAATAAGTCCTTTTTTCATGATGCTGCGTTGTGCATGGTTTCCAGTTTTTCCTGAGCCCGGGCGTGACCCTGCTCAGCTGCCTTCTTGAACCACTTGGCAGCTTTTTCCTTATTCGGTTTGCAGCCGCGCCCCTCCAGCAGCATGAGCCCGAGCCGGTAGCAGGCCTCGGCATTTCCCATGCGGGCACCGCTCCAATACCAGTCGAACGCGGTATCCGCATGCGCCTGTACCCCGAGCCCCAGCTCGTAGCAACGCCCGAGCTGCACCATGGCCGGGGCGCAGAGACCGTCCGCGGCTCTGCGCATCAGGCGGAGTGCCTCCTCCGTATTCCTCTCGGTGCCGGCACCGTGCAGTTTACAGAATCCCAGCCAGAAGGCCGCATGGGCATGCCCTTTTTCGGTTGCTTTCTGGAAAAGCAGGTTGGCTTCACCAAAATCCTGTCTGCCGCCGATGCCTTGTAAGCGGCAGAAGCCCAGGCTGTACAGGGCATTGGTATTACCCGTGGCCGCAGCACGCTCCAGCCAGGCGATACCCAGCTGGTCGCTTTTCCTGACTCCTTCGCCCTGGATATGCGCCATGCCCAGGTGGTACATGGCTTCTGCGTGGTGCTGGCTGGCGGCCTTCACCCACCAGCGGCAGGCTTCCACCACATTCTGCTCCACCCCGGTGCCTCTGGCATAGCATTCGCCCAGGTGGCACTGCGCATCAGCATAGCCCTGGTCAGCGGATTTGCGCAGCCATTTCATGGCCTGGGGCAGGGAACGCCCGATGCCTGTGCCGGCAAAGTAGCAGCGTGCCAGCTGGAATTGCGCTGCGGCATCACCCGCTTCGGCTGCTTCCCGGCTGGCCGCAGACATATCGGCCACAACAATGGCCTCAGCATCATGCACTTCAAGCTCTGCATACCATTCTTCCCGGGCAGAAAGCGCGGCGCATGAAAGAAGCAGGGGAATGAGGAGGCGGTGCTGCATATAAAGGGGGTGGATATCTGTGTCGTTTGACCACACACTAGCAGTTTTTGTTAAAATTAGCAAGAGCTTTGCGTGTCTCTCCCGGCGCAGAAAAAGGGGAAAAATTTCGTGTCCGGCAATAGTTGCTTGACGCGGGACGGCATTTTATGATAGGATTAGCCCATAGAATTACGTATTTTAAGTAAGATTTTTTAAAGATATGAAACCCGCTACATTCAACTGCACCGTACTGCGCGACGGCCACCAGTCCCTGGCCGCCACCCGCATGTCCACCGAGCAGATGCTCGAAATTGCCCCCATCCTTGATACCATGGGCTTCTCCGCCCTGGAAACCTGGGGTGGCGCTTCCATCGACTCCGGTCTCCGCTTCCTGGGTGAGCACCCGTTCGACCGTCTGGACACCCTCAAGAAGCTGGCTCCCAAGACCCCGCACATGATGCTGCTGCGCGGCCAGAACCTCGTGGGC